>JAITSB010000042.1 GCA_031288095.1 Candidatus Opitulatrix roisinitermitis
TCAATAACTAACTGACATTGTCTAACAGTGTTAACAACACCTATTTCTATTCCCTTTTGCAAAGATTTTATATAGCCCCTAACAGCTTTAGGAATATTATCTAATCTAGCAAAAATCGCCTCAAAATCCTGCGCTGACTCCTTAGACATTAAATCAAAAATCATTCTAAAGGATTGAAAAGGTGAAAATAAATTATTCATAAACCGATAAGAGTCTAAAAATTTTTCTTCTGTTTCTAAAGCTAATGACAAAGTTTCAATAAATTGCTGACGAACTATTTCTTCTCGAAAATTTCCAGAATTTTGTTTTTTGGCTTTGTCAAGATATTTCTGATAAATCTTCAAAGCCTTATTCCTGCCTTTTGGAGAATAATCACTATAATTATTGGGCTTATTTATTTTATTTTCCAAATGAAACATAACAGCATTTTCTGGTTCTAATTTCAAACTTTCAAAAAAATATTCATTACATAATTTATCTATTTCAGAAATTTTAGCATTTTTAGAATTATCAATACCAATCATATTAACCAGTATATATGTATAATGGAATTATATGCCAAGAAATATAGGATTTTTTTTACGAACAGGTCTTGTTTTAATATCTTTACTGATTCTATTTACTCCCTTGCCTTATTGTATAGAATCGCCGGGATTAGCTCAAAACGTTTTGGGAAAATACGACAATAAAGAACTTATCCAAATAGAAGGCTATAATTCTGACAATTCTAAAAATCATAACAGCTCTGAAGATTCTAGCAGCCCTAAAGAAAAACTTCTTATGACCACAGTATCTGTTTTAGGAAATGCTAAATTTGGCATTTTCACATGGCAGATTTTGTTGAATACACTCAATTCAGAATCAGTTCTTTTGCCCCTAGAAGCAGTTTATCCTCAAAACGCCACTGAAGAACAATATAAAGAACAAACAAAAAAAATGATGACCGATTCTCAAAACACCGCTATAACTGCTGCCTATAAATATTTAAAAATGGAAAAATACCCTAAAACCGTTATTAGTATAGACAATATTGGCGGGCCATCAGCTGGACTAATGTTTGCTTTAGGAATTATAAATATTATAAAACAAACTAGTTTAGCGGGAAACAATATAATAGCCGGCACTGGCCAAATTACAGCAGACGGTCAGATTCAGGCAATTGGCGGAATAGACCAAAAAATATTCACAGCTAGAACTTTTGGAGCAAAATATTTTCTGGCTCCTAAAAGCAATTGTTCTGATATATTGGCTAAACATGATGGCATAAAAATAATTGCTGTTTCCAAGCTAAGCCAAACTGTGGATATTTTAGATAATATCAAAAACAATAAATTAGAAACCCTGCCAACTTGTGAAAGTTAGTTTTGCACATTTTTTATGTGCGACTCTATTTTTTATGTGCGACTCTTTTTGTGCATAGCTCTAATAAATAATATATAAATCAACAAAATTATAGCTAAACAAATAGAGGTTAAATAAATTCCTTTAATCATATCTTTGTCAAAAAACATAGTTAAAAATATTGCTATAAAGAAAAGCAAACATATAACTGACATAGCCCTGCCTGCAGGAGCTTTAAAAATACTCTTTTTATGAATTTCGCCAAACTTCTTTCTGTAAGATATATAAGTTATAAGTATAAAAATCCATGTAATCAAAATAGACGCAGTGGCCCATGAAGCAAAAACAGCAAACCCTTCCATAGGGTCTGAAAAAATAAAAGATCCTGCTATATCTGTTAGCAAAACTATAATGCTAGAAAACAATAAAGGTATTATTGGAACACCATATTTAGTGATTTTAGAAAAAAACTTTGGCATTTGTCCGTCGATAGATAAACCATATAACATTCTTGAACTTATATATAGCCCTCCATTAGCGCCTGAGGAAGCCGCTGTGACTAAAACAATTGTCATAATTATTTCAATCTGCGACATGCCAATTGATCCAAAAATAGTTGCAAAAGGGCTGCCCTGCAAAAGCAAAATTTGATTCCAAGGAACACAACACAAAATTACAAAAATCGAGCCAACATAAAAGAACCCTATCCTAATTGGCAAATTTTTTATTGCTCGAGGCAAAGTTTTAGCTGGATTGGACGTCTCTCCGGCTGTCACGGCCAGCGACTCTATGCCAGCAAAAGCTAAAAAGGCCATTTGAAAACCTAGCAAAAACCCCATAATCCCATTAGGGAAAAAACCGCCAAACTGCCAAAGATTTTGCATTTGAGCAGTTATAGTATCTTGCTGTTTAATGCCAAATTCGTTTGTAGAAATAAGAGTATATTTATAACCGCTAATAATCAAAAATAAGCCAATTGCTATGGTGGCAAGAATTGCAAAAATCTTAATAATGGCTAACCAAAATTCTGCTTCACCAAAAAATTTCACACTACCAATATTTATTAAAAATAAAATTAAAACCACTAAACTAGGAATAGCCCAATCTGGGGCAAAAGGTATAAAAGGATTCAAATATATGCCAACAGCTAAAGAATCTAAAATGCCTGCAACAACCCAAACCAGCCAATATATACAGCCGACCACAAAACCTGCACCATCTGACAAATAATATGAAACCGCCTCTCTAAAACTTCTAAATCTAGTAGAAGTAATTAACATTTCACCTAAACATCTCATAGCAAAATAACATACTAAACCAGCAATTATATAAGACAGAATTATTGACGGTCCGCCAACACTAATTGTTTTATGAACACCTAAAAATAACCCTGTGCCAATAGTTCCTCCAATTGCTAAAAGCTGAATATGTCTATTTTTTAAATCCCTATGAAGAGCGTTGGTTTGATTTGGTTTCGTCATTTTAAAAATTTATATTTTCCTTATTTTTGATTTTCATTTTGTAAATAATAGATATAATAGCTGTGACAATTAGAGTCACAAAAATTGCTAACCTTGTGTCCGAACTAAAAAACATAAGTATATACATAATTATAAACACTGCTATAGACAAAGATGAAATTACAATACCTGCTGGTGCTTTAAATTCCGAATTTTTATGTAATACAGGGTATTTTTTGCGATAAATAAAATAAGTTAACAAAACCAATATCCAAACTGATGAAATGCCAACAGTAGCCATTGAAGCGAAGAAAATAAAAGCATTCATAGGGTCTGAAAACAAAATAGCTCCTAATGTCACAATCGCTCCCGCTGTTAATGAACAAAAAACTAAAGCTACAAAAGGGGCTTGAAAACGATTTAGTTTAGCAAATATTTTTGGAATTTGTCCATCAGATGCTAAACCATAAATCATTCTAGATGATACATATATTCCGGCATTTGCTCCGCTGGTGGCTGCTGATAATAAAACAACTATCATAAAAATCCCCACTCCCGGAAGTCCCACAGCATTAAATATATTAGCAAAAGGACTGCCTTGCAGCATAGTTATTCTATTCCAAGGAACACAACACAAAATTACAAAAACCGCCAGCACATAAAATAATAAAATTCTGACAGGTATAGAATTAATTGCCCTAGGCATAGTTTTTTCTTGATTTTTTGTTTCTGCTGAGGTTGAAGCAATCGATTCTATTCCCCCATAAGCAAAAAAAGCCATTTGGAAACCAGCTCCAAAGCCAACAAAGCCGTTAGGGAAAAATCCGCCGAACCGCCATAAATTGCCGATATTAGCCGATAGAGTTTCTGTGAAAGAACTAGAACTTTCGCCAAAAGAAAATTGATATGTATAACCAGTGATAAGTAAATAAATTCCGACAACAATTAACATAATTATGGCAATTATTTTTATAAGGGCTAACCAAAATTCCGCTTCACCAAAATTTTTAACACCTCCGACATTAACCAAAAAAATAATTATTATAATTGCTAATGAAGGAATCCATAAAGGCACACCAGGAATATAGTCTTTCAAATAAATTGCCGCCGCCAAGGAATCCAAAATAGAAACAGAAATCCAAACAAACCAATATATACAACCTATTAAAAAACCTGACCAATGTCCTAAATAAGCGCTAGCTATATCTCTAAAAGTTCTAAACTTCAAATTAGATAACAGCATTTCGCCCAAAACTCTCATCGAAAAAAAGCATATAACCCCGGCTAATAAATAAGCTAAGATAGTTGACGGGCCGGCTTCTATAATAGTTTGTCCAACACCTAAAAACAAACCTGTGCTTATAGTTCCCCCAATTGCTAAAAGCTGCAAATGCCTATTAGTCAAGCCTCTATGCAAATTACTATTTGTGATGTTTTTGTTCATATAATAATAGACTAGCTAAAATATTGCTAATTTCTAAATTTATCATTAACAAAAACCCCTTAACCTCTTTTTTAACTCCCCACCAAATGCAAGATTTGGCGGGGCGCCCCGACTTAAAATTCAATTTTTTCTTACGAAAAAATGCCTGATATTAGCGAACTATCCAAAAAATTATTACCAAAGATAATTAATATTTTGAAGCCTAAGAAAAAACAAAGAACAGGAAAAATGTTTCTAAAAACCCTAAATCTTAATCCCCGTATTGCAATTAGCTTTGGAGCCATAACCGCAGCTCCTAACATGAGCCGGGCTTGTGCCATAACCTGTCACAGCTGTGACTTTTGGCCAATAAGTCTCGCCGCTAGATAAATTGCTAAAAGTCACAGAATTTTCTCCAGCATCAACATATTTAACCAAAGTTGATTTTTTATTTCTAGTTAATTCCACTTTATAATACAAAACTGGCCAACCGCCGTCGCTTATCGGCGGAGACAAAGTGACCTTAATAGATTTAGCAGCGCTTTTTTCTGCCCAGATTGCCCCCAGCAAAGAAACATTTTGAATACTAGGCGAATTAAAAAAAGTTTTTATATATTCCTTTTCTATCCTTTCAAGTGCACAATCATTTTTTTCTAAAGACCATACACAGGTCCACTCAATTGATTCACCTAATTTATTAAAAGGAATAGTAAAATTATATTGCCGACTTTCACCTCCCCTCAGCGGTTCTACCTCCAAAAATTTCTCATTACCCCAAGTATCCCACCAACGAACCATTTTTTGCTGAGTTATACCTTCATTAAGATTATAAACATATATTTTTATATTATAATATTCTCCTTGAATGCGTCGCCCATCTGGCATAACTTTACCTTCATGTATAATACGCAATGAGGGACAAGCATAACCACCATCTCCACCAGCTCTAAAACGCGCCAAAACATTATAGAATTTTTTGCCTGGATTTATTACTGTGCCGTGCCGCATTTGCCTGGGTCCAGAGATTTTTTTAGAAATTGTGCTTAGATTAAATTTTTCCGAACCTGACACAAAATAATTCATATTTCCATCTATTTTGCCATCAGATGT
>JAITSB010000045.1 GCA_031288095.1 Candidatus Opitulatrix roisinitermitis
GATATGATTATTGAAGAAAATCGTGATTTAGTATTAAAACGTCTTGTAGAGTGTTTATCTAGAGATAGAACAATTCATCAAGTCACTGAAATTACTTCGTTAGGTTTAGTTCAGATAACGCGCAAAAGGGTTGGACGCGGTTTATTAGAAGTGTTTAGTGAAATTTGTCAAAACTGTCATGGTGAAGGCCATATAATTAACACAAAAGGTGATTCTATTCCTGAACCGATACTTTCTAGTTCAGTGGTGGAAACTTCTGAAGAAATAAAAGATTCTCTAAAAGAGATTTTTTTGGCTGCTAAAGTTGCTGACACTAGTGATGAAGAATATGAAAATAACAATGACGACAATGACGATGACGACAGCGATGACAACGACGATATTGCTAATGATGAAATAGATGATAATTTGGAATCTGAAACAGATGACGAATTTGACGAAGAAAATTAAACTTTTCAACAATTTTTGCATTTCAACAAATTTTTAATCTAGCTTGAATTTAGATTTTCTATAAGTTTTAATTAATTTATAAGCAAATTCAATTTTAAGTAAAAGGAAATAAAAATGAAAGCAAAATTAAAAAATATAATAAAAACCAAAGTCTCACAAAGAAAATCTGCTGGTCTGACGACTGCGGAATATGCTGTGGTAACAATAGCTGCGACGACCTTTGCCGGTGTTTTAATAGTGGTTGTTAAATCAGGCGCTGTGCAGAATATTTTGCAAAATTTAGTTGAAACAGCCCTTTCGGTTTTTTGAGAGACAAGTGCAAAATTTTTGCAAAATATTCTGCACTAAAAACAAAGGTTCTGTGACGGCTGAATTTGCTGTTATTATGCCAGTTGTTGTTATTGTAATAGGTATTATTTTATCGGTTTTTGCAGCTGTGACAACCACTATAAGATGTCAAAATACTGCTAATAAAGTTGTTGAGCAGTTAGTGGCTGCCCAATATGCCTATAATAATATGTCAGCGGTCGATGTGCCAGGACTTGTTTATAATGGTGTGAATAATAAAGCCAGATGGGAAGTTGTGCCAGCTAGCCCCTATATAAAAGTTAGAATATTTTCCAATGTTTCAATAGGGCCTGTTCAAATAATACCTATTGAAGTGCAAGCGGAGGCTTTTGGCTATATAGTTTGAAGTATTTTATATGCCTAAATCAAAATTAAAATTAGAATTGAAATTCTTTAAAAGAAGATCTGCTGGAAGCGCCACAGTTATGAATATAGGAATTATTGGAGCGGTTTTTATAATATTCGCAGGCTGTTTGGCATTTGCTATGTTGTCATTGGCTAATGCAAAATTAGTCACAGCTCTTGAAAATGCTTCAATAGCTGGTGCTATGTATTATAAAACAACAGGCTGGGAGCCTTGTGCTGTGGTTCGGCAAACATTAGAAATAAATCAAGCCGATTTTGTAAGTTGTCGGGTTTTAGAAAACAAAAATGTGGAAGTTGAAGCTTCAAGAAATGCTTTTGGACCGCAGGGTTTTATAGGCACGATTTATCATTATACCAGAGCTGGTCAGTCTTTAGTATGCAATATTTTTTAAGCATATGGTGTTCCATCCACACCAGGAGCAATTATTTTTAAAATTCTATTTAGATCTTGTCCATTAGAAAAATGAATTTCTAATTTTCCTTTATTTTTCTTCAGTTTTATGTCTACTTTTGTGTTTAGATAATCACCAATATTTTCTGCAACATCATCTATTCCAGGTATTTTGAGGGAAATCTTTTTGGCTGAAATGCTGCGAGGGATATTATTAGGATTTGCTGCAATAGATTCTATTTCTTTGACAGTCAAAAGACCTTTGACTGCTTCTTCGGCTAAATTCTCCAATTTTTCTGGATTTGAAATTCCCATAAGGGCTTTAGCAGCACTAAATGATATTTGATTATTTTGAATATATTTTTGCACTTTGGCTGGCAATTTCAAAAGGCGCAGCATATTAGCTATTTGGGAACGAGATTTAGAAAGTTTTTTTGCTAGAGTATCCTGAGTGAAAGAAAAATCTTCCATTAGTTGTTTATAAGCTAAGGCTTCTTCCATAGGGTTAAGATTTGCCCTATGCATATTTTCTATTAAGGCTTTGGTCAAAAGTTCATCATCGTCTGTGTCTTTTATAATTGCTGGAATTTGGCTAAGACCGGCTAAACGTGAGGCTCTAGTGCGCCTTTCTCCCATAATTAATTCAAATTTATCATTTCTTTTTCGAACAACAACTGGCTGCTGAACTCCCACTTCTTTTATAGAAAAAGCTAATTCTTTTAATTCATTATCGTTAAAAATGGTTCGAGGCTGTTTAGGATTTGCTACAATTTTATCTAATTCAATAAGTCCAAAACTAGCCCCTGGAACTTCTGACAGGTTTTCTTTGCCGTCAAATAATATATCAATTGGCCGTCCAGTTGTGCTTTCAGGAATTAGGGCGCCTAAGCCTTTTCCTAGTCCATGTCTCTTTTCCATTTTTTATCCTTTAATTAGTTTTTTATCCATATTATTATATAATTTCTTTACATTTTATATTTTTTCTTGGTATGTCCATGTGGCTATTTCATAAGCAGCTTCTTTATATGCTAAAGCGCCAATTGAATCAGGCTCGTAAGTTATAATAGTTTGTGCATGAGAAGGCGCTTCTGAAAGTCTAACAGACTGGGGAATTATAGCATTTAAAACCTGATCTGGAAAGTGTTCGTTAACATCATTCACAACATCGTTTGATAAATTGGTCCTAGCGTCATACATAGTAATTAACATCAAAGGGGGTTTTTGGTTTTCGTTCAGCTGGGTTTTCACTAAATTTATAGTGTTTAATAATTGAGAAAGCCCTTCTAAGGCATAATATTGGGCTTGAATAGGTATCAAAATTTCATCAGCTGCTGTAAAAGCATTAATTGTCAGAAGTCCTAGAGAGGGCGGGCAGTCTATTAAAATGAAGTCATATCTAGGAAGCCCCTGTTCATGCCTATAATTCATATAATTTTCAATAGCATTTTTTAAGCGATTTTCTCGGGAAACCATTGAAACTAATTCTAATTCTGAACCTGATAAATTAATAGTTGCCGGAGCAACATCAAGATTATTTATATCTGGACACTGCTGAATTATATCGCTAATAGGCGTGCTATTTATTAAACTTTCATAAATTGAAGGCACAGTTGATTCATGGTTAATACCTAATGCTGTTGAGCAATTTCCTTGCGGATCTAAATCCACAGTTAAAATATTTTTGCCTGCTTTAGCTAAGGCAGCAGCAATATTAACCACTGTTGTGGTTTTGCCAACTCCGCCCTTTTGGTTAGTTATAGCTATAATACGAGTATTTTTAGGAGTTGGGTGTTCAGCTTTGTTTAAAAGACTTCTTTTGTTTAATTCATTAGCAACTTGTGAAGCTAAAGGCGTGGAAGATATGTCAATTTCAGTTGTATTATGCAATAATTTGTCAACTTCTGAGTAGTTTGCATCAGAATAATTTTTATCCTTAGTGCTCTCAGATTTTTTGCTATCTTCCATGTATAAAGTTTATCATTTTTTAGCTAATTTGTGATGAAGTAATTTTATTATTGCTGGAGAAATAGATATAAAAACAATTAATATAATTAGCGGCAATAAATATTTATCTATATCTTCGGGGTTGATTATTTGACCAAAGGTTTTAAAAGAAAAATATCCTATTAGAGTAATTCCTGTGGTCCAAAAAAAAGCCCCTATTATGTTGAAAAGTATAAAACGAGGATATTTCATTTTAGATATACCTGTCACAACTGGGCAAAATGTTCTTATAATAGGCATAAATTGAGCCAGAATAACAGCAGCCGAACCGTGCTTTTCATAGAACTTTTCGGCTTGGATAATATATTTTTGTTTAAAAATTTTTGAATCTTTTTTAGTAAATAATTTTCTGCCAAAGTGTAAACCTATAAAATAGCCTGTTGAATTGCCTAAAACAGCGCATATAAAAAATAGACAACATAATATTAAAATATTTATGTTTATTATTCCTAATCCTGCTAGAGCGCCGACCGTGAAAAGCATTGAGTCGCCCGGCAAAAAAAAGCCTATCATAAGCCCTGTTTCAGCAAAAGTTATAAGAGGCAATAGATAAATAGCCGGGCCAGCTGACCGAATAAGTTCTGTTAAATCTATGCCTGGAATCACATATTAAGTTTAGCATTTTATCGTCTAAATAGATGTTAAACTAAGTTTATGAAGTTGTTTATACTCATCACAGCATCAGCCCAGCCCATTATTCGGCAAAATTTAGCCAAAGCTGTCGAATATATCAAACAGGAAAAGGCGGATTTTGAATTTTCTGACTTGGAAAAATTAGACGCTGACGGTTTAGATTCGTCCGTTTTTGAAAATGCAGTTTCAGCTTCTTTGTTTAGCGCCAGCTCTTTTGTATATTTAAAAAATTTGCAAGAAGCTTCGGCCCAGCTGACTGATTCTATATCTAAAATTGTTGAACAAGATCTTGATGGTGTAATTATTTTTCAACATTCAGGAGTTCGAAAAGGCACTAAATTATTAAATCTTATTAAGGCTAATTCTAGCTTAGTTTTAGAAGGCAAAGCTATTAAAAATTCTCGTGACAGATTATCTTTAATAAAAAATATTTTTTTAGCTGGACAAACTTCCATATCAGCTGATGCTATTAGAGTTTTGCTTGAAGCCTTTGGAGAAGATGTGGATGAATTAGATGCTGCTTCTAGACAATTAATTAATGATTTTGCTGATAAAAAAGAAATTACTGTGCAAGATATAAATAGCTATTTTGATGGTCGTAAACAAATTAGAATTTTTGAAATATCAGACGCTGTCGGGTCTGGTGAAACAGCTAAAGCTTTAGATTTGTATCATAACGGAATTTTTGTTGGAATAGAGCCAATTGCTGTAATAGCAGTGATTGCTATGCAGTTGAGAAAAATTGCCAAAGTTCAAGCTATAGTATCTAAAAAGTTGAATCCAGCGGATTTGAAAATGACACCTTGGCAAGTAGGCTCTGCTAAAAAATATCTTCCTTTATGGAACACAAAAAATTTGTCGCTTTCTTTTTATAAATTAGCCAGCGTTGAACAAACTGTTAAAACGAATTCTAAAATAGATAAAAATTATTTAGTGGAACAATTAATAGTTGATATATGTTCTATGGCTGGTCGATGAATTTTTAATATAACGCCTTTACGCTGTTAGCATAAATGGGGTTTTAAAAATTGAAAATAAAATTAGCGCTAGTTAAACTATAACTATGCATGAAAGATTTACCGAATCAGCCAGAAACGCCATATCCATTGCTCAGCAAGAGGCTCAAGGTTTAGGACATAGTTTTATAGGCACAGAGCATCTTCTTTTAGGGCTTTTGCAAGAAAAAGAAGGTTTAGCTGGCAGAACCCTATTATCTATGGGGGTCACGCCTGATAAATTGCGTTCGGAAATAATAGATCTTATAGGCACAGGAAACGCTTTGCCGGCTAATCAGCTTCCTTTCACTCCTAGAGTGAAAACTGTTTTAGACAGTTCTTTAAAAGAGTCTTTAACTTTTAATCATGGACATATTGGCACAGAACATATTTTATTAGGAATACTTGATGAAGGCGAGGGTGTGGGAGTCCAAGCCTTGCTAAAATTAAATATTCCTTTAGAAGAACTTCGTCAAAGTATTATGAATAGCATGGGAGACACTAGCAACGCCACTCACGAACCGGCATTTGCCATTGGTATATCACCTGGTGATGATAATAAAAAAGGAATTTTAGAAAAATATGGCACTAACCTGACTAAGCTTGCTATTGACGGCAAATTAGATCCAGTGATTGGTCGGAATAGTGAAATAGAAAGAGTTGTGCAGATTTTATCACGCCGAACCAAAAATAATCCTATTTTAACAGGTGATCCGGGAGTCGGCAAAACAGCCATTGTGGAAGGTTTGGCGCAAAAAATTGCTGATGGTGATGTCCCTTCAAATATAGCTAATATGCAAATTTATACAATAGATATGGGTTCTATGGTGGCTGGAACAGTTTATCGAGGTCAATTTGAAGAGCGTTTAAAAAATCTTATAAATGAAGCTAAAAGCAAGTCAGATGTAATTTTATTTTTTGATGAAATCCATACATTAGTTGGAGCAGGTTCAGCCGAGGGTTCTATGGACGCGGCTAATATTTTAAAACCAGCTTTGGCCAGAGGTGAGCTAAGAACTATTGGGGCAACAACTTATGAAGAATATCGCAAATATTTTCAATCTGATAAAGCTATGGATAGACGTTTTCAGCCAATTGACGCCACTGAGCCTAATGAGGAAGAAACTGTTAAAATTTTGCAAGGATTAAGACCAGCCTATGAAAGTTTTCATGGTGTGACTTATTCGGATGATGCTTTGTCATCAGCTGCCTATTTGTCAAAAAGATATATAAAAGACCGTTTTTTGCCTGATAAAGCAATTGATTTAATAGATGAAGCTGGGGCTAAGGCTCAAATTAGCGGCAAAATTTTGCCAAGTAAATTGCAAAAACTTAGCAAATCTGCCCGAGAAGTTCGTTCTCATATGGAAGAGGCTGTGGAAAAGCAAAATTTTGAAGAAGCAGCTGCTTTGCAAACTAAACTTTCCGCTTTAACAAGTCAAGAAGTGGAAGAAAGAAAAAAATGGGAAGCCCAAAAGAAGAAAAATTCAGCTGTTATGTCAATTGACGCTGATAAAATTGCTGAAGTGGTTGGAGCAATCACAGGCATACCTGTTATGCGGCTGACTGCTGAAGAGTCAAAAAGATTGGTCAATATGGAAACTGAAATTCATAAAAGACTAATTGGACAAGACAGCGCTGTTCAAAGTGTTGCTAAAACTATTCGACGGACTCGTTCAGGTCTGAAAGATCCGGCTCGTCCAGCTGGTTCATTTATATTTGCTGGGCCCACTGGGGTTGGCAAAACTGAATTGGCTAAAACGCTAGCTGAATTTTTGTTTGGTGATGAAGATTCTCTTATAAGATTAGATATGAGCGAATATTCTATGAAATATGAATCATCTAGACTGTTTGGCTCTTCGCCTGGTTTTGTAGGATATGAAGAAGGCGGACAGTTAACAGAGGCAGTTAGAAGAAATCCTTTTAGCGTGGTTTTATTTGACGAGATAGAAAAAGCTCATCCTGATATATTTAACACTCTTTTGCAAGTTTTAGATGACGGTCATTTAACAGATGGACAAGGCCGCAAAATTGATTTCACTAACACTATAATAATTTTCACAACTAATTTAGGGTCTTCGGATATAAATAAATCTGTTCAAACTGGCTTTGGCAACAACGCTGATTTTCAAGCTCGCAATAAAGATATTCAGCAAAAAGTTATGTCATCTTTAAATAAAGAATTTAGACCAGAATTTTTAAATAGAATTGACGAAATAATTGTTTTTAATCAGCTATCAGAATCAGAAGTTTTGCAAATAGTTGATATTTTCTATAATTATCTTAGAGAAAGATTAGATAGTCAAAATATAGCAATAGAGTTCACAGATAGAACTAAGGAGCTGCTAGCTAAAAAGGGCTATGATCCAGCTATGGGGGCTAGACCTTTGCGCCGAGTTTTCACATCAGATATAGAAGATATATTGAGTGAGAAAATTCTTTTTGGAGATATTAAACGTTGGTCAAAAGTGACTGTTGACACCGATTATAAAACTGATGATGATCATAAATTGGCTCAGTTTAAATTTATTGTTGATAAACCATCAAATATTGTTGATAAAAAATAATCTATTCAAATAAATTGCCCTATTTTAGTTTTAATATATTTGGCACGGGCTTGACTTATTTTAGCTTTATTATTATATAGTTTAATGATTTTTTTAGCATCAGATTCAGGCATTTTTTCCAAAGCTTTTATTAAAATATTGGTCTTTTTTTTGCTAAATATATCACTCAATTCAGGTTTTCCAGTTTGCTGACTAGTTTGAACAATATTTGCTATATCATCTAAATTCTGAAAATCCAGACCCTTTTGAATTGCTTGATTTTTAATTTCATCAGAAAATTGAGTTTTATCTAAAACAGCTTTTATATAATTAGGAAATATAAAACTATAAGACACAGTTTTGTTTAGGGTCACTTGATAAATTAAATCTGTTAAAGTTTTATAATTGTTCAATTCTAGTTTGGCGTTTTCTAGCTGAATGTCTAGGAGTTGACCTATTTGAACTTGCAAAAAAACCTTATTCCAAAAATTCAATAATTGGCTTTTAGAGTTTTTTAGCCAATATGATTTATCTAATTTATTGACGCTATTAACAAAAGTTTCTTTTGCTAAACCATATAAAATATTCCCCAACAGAAGACTTTTATTTTTCCCTAAAATTTCTGGCACAGATTTCATCCAGCGTCTAGTTTTGGCGTTATCTATAATATCATCTTGTATTAGAGCGGCGTTGTGAAAAATTTCTAATGCAGCTGCTAAGGCTATATCAGAATCAGCTTTAGAATCAGCTTTAGAATCGGCTTGAGAATTGGTTTGGGAATTATTGTCTGAAGAATTATTGCCCGAATTATTTGAGCAAATAATTTGCGCTCTTCTAAAACTAGCATTCTCAAAACCGTCTATTATAATTTGACAAATTTTTTGATTTTTTTGAAAATAGTTATTTTGCAAAAGAACCTGTTTTATAAATTGTTTTATTTGGTGAATCTTGTCAGACTCCATAAATCAAGTTTACATTAATGATAAACTTATTGTGTGAAAAAACAGATTTTCACTAGTGCTTTATTTTTCATCTTTTTGGCTGTTTTAACAGGCTGTTCAGTTGATAATAA
>JAITSB010000051.1 GCA_031288095.1 Candidatus Opitulatrix roisinitermitis
TATAATCTTCAATTGCTAAAGATGTATTATTTTTAGTGGTAAATTCAATAATAGCCGACAATATTTTTATACTATTCTCATCTAATTTATCAAGAATTTCAATATTTTCAGCAACTATTGTTCCATCTGTGATTGTGCCCGTTTTGTCCAAACATAAAGTATCCACCCTAGCCAAGCCTTCCACTGCTGGCAGTTGCTGAATTATAACTTTTTGACGCGCTAAAATAATAACTGCCAAAGCAAAATTAAATGACGTTAAAAGGACTAGCCCTTCCGGAATCATACCAACTATTCCAGCAGTGGCCTGCACCACAGCCTCTTTCCACTGTCCATTTATAAATATGTCATTTATAGATCCGTATTCCCTCGCTTGGGAATAAAGCAAAAGCAAAGCAATCGGCAAAATTCCAAAAGATATATATTTTAAAATTTTGTTAACTCCATCAACTAAATCAGATTTAATTAGTTTATATTTTTTAGCCTCAATAGCTATTTTCTCAATATATGAATCAGCCCCAACCGCCCGAACTAGACAAATAGCGCTGCCTGAAACCGCAACTGAAACTGACAAAACTTCATCATTTGTCCGCTTTTTCACAGTGTCAGATTCACCTGTCAAAATAGATTGATCCACTTCTAATCCATTAGATTTCAGAACTTTTCCGTCTATAACAATTTGATCACCGCTAGATATATAAACCGCGTCACCTGCTCTAACCTGATCTATTTCTGCTTCTTCTATGTCTTGTTCTATTTGCGAATTTGTTTTATCTTCAAGTATTTTTTGAAAATTGCTCTCTGAAAGATTTTGAAACTTGGCTTTTTTCAAAATTTTTACCTTGTTAGCAATTAATATAGATAACTTATCTAAATCTCGTTTAGCTTTTACCTCCACCACTATTCCAATTAACATATTTATAAACACCACTATTACAAATAAGGCATCTTGCGGTGAACCAGCTAGAATCACTAAACAAAAACAGACTGCTAAAAGGCCATTAAAAACAGTAAAAGTGTTTTCTAGAAGAATTGAAGTATATGAGCGTGATGTTTTATTCAATTGTTTCATCAAGTCTCCACGGAACAGACGAAACTATTACTCCGTTAATATAATGAAGCTGGGTTTTGATTCTAAATGCGGATTGATTGTGTAAAAACTGCTCATACCATTTGCTTGCCACAAATTCAGGAATATAGACTATTATCATATCGTTAGGGTTGGTTTTACGTTGTTTTTTAATATAATTTATAATTGGACGAGTTATTTGTCTATAAGGTGATTCTATTATTTTTAGAGGAATTCCTAAATCCTGTTTTAAATACTCATTTTCCAGCTTTTGAGTATCTTTATTATCAACTGCCACAGTTAGGGCCTCTATACTATCAGGATTGGAAAATTTTGCATAAGATAAAGTTTTTATGGCTGGTCTCGTTATATTAGAAATTAAAACAATAGCTCTAGTTTTGCCAGAAATTGTTCTAATTTTCTTATTGTTTGCCCTAACTCTAAGCTGTTTAGCAACTTTATTATAATGTTTATAAATTTTTGTCATAAGAAAATAAAAAATAGCCATCATAAATATTGAAATATAAGCCCCATGAACAAATTTTGTTATTATAACAATTATTAAAACGGTTAAAGTCATAAAAAAACCAACGCTGTTTATAATCCGAGATCTCTTCATTTTTTTAATTTGCTTTTCATCATCGCAAACTTTCAACAATTTATTCCAATGAATAATCATCGAAAGCTGAGAAAATGTGAAACTTATAAAAACTCCAACTATATATAGTTGTATTAATTTTGAAGTGTCCGCTCCTGAAATTATAATTAAAATTGCTGAAATAATCGCTAAAATCATAATCCCATTAGAATATGCCAATCTACCGCCTCTAGTATAGAATTGGTGTGGAAAATATTTTGCTTTAGCTAAAACGCTTCCTAAAACCGGAAAGCCGTTAAAGGCGGTATTTGCTGCCAAAATCAGAATTAAACCTGTGACAATAGAAACTATAAAAAACAATAAAGAAAAGGAATCCGACAAAGCAAAAGCTAATTGTCCTATAGCGGGAATTTGAAAATAACTATCTGGCATAGGCATACCGTTTATAGTTAAATCTTCCGCTGGATTATTAACGTATTTAACACCTGTGATATTTGATAGAAATAAAATACTTATCAACATAATAGTGCTTATAAGTCCAAGAATCAAAAGAGTTGAAGCAGCGTTTTTGGATTTTGGCTTACGAAAAGCTGGCACGCCATTAGAAATAGCCTCAACACCTGTTAAAGCAGTGCATCCAGAAGCAAAAGCTCTAGCCACTAAAAAAACAGCCGCAAAACCGAAAATCCCATCTCGAAATTCTGAATTTGCCACAACTCCTAAATGGGCTGTGGGTGCATGGCCCAAAGAGCCTGTGAAATACTCCCAAAAACCAAAAACTATTATTACCCCCATAAGGAATATAAATAGATAAACCGGTATTGCAAAAAAAGCACCTGATTCTTTTACTCCTCGCAAATTCATAATCACTAAAAGACATAAAATAATTCCACACATAAGCAATTTATGATTGCCAATTTGCGGAACTATTGACAAAAAATATTGAGCCCCGCTAGATATTGAAACAGACACTGTCAAAATATAATCTACTATCAAAGCCGCTGCCACACCTATGCCGAATTTACTTGATAAATTATCACTTACAACTTCAAAATCTCCGCCGCCTGATGGATAGGCATGAACATTTTGACGATAAGATGCCACAACCACAAGCATAACAGCCACAACTGCTAACCCGACCCAGACTGAGCCGGAAGAAAAAAGTATTCCAGCCATTGAAAGAGTTAAAATAATTTCATCAGGAGCATAAGCCACAGATGATAAAGCATCTGACGCAAAAACCGGCAGGGCTATATATTTCGGAAGCAGAACATCCGATTCAGAATCTGATGAAAGAGGTTTTCCAAATACAGTTTGTTTTAAACCATATAGTATTTTTTCCACATATACAAGTCTAACATATTATAACGAGTGTCCAACATCATGAACAGTGATTGAATTGGTTGAGCCAATCTGACCAAAAACTGAACCAAAAACAATTACGACTTTATCACCAGTTTCAACCATTCCGGCGCCTTTTAAAGTGATATCAGCTTTATGCAAAGCATCTTTCATATTCTCGGGCTCGCCTGACAAATATGACCAAGAACCCCATGTTAAAGATAATGCTCTATGGGCATGTTCTTCGCTAGTTAAAGCATAAATAGGTATTCTTGTTCTCATTCTAGCAATTCTGTTAACAGTGTTGCCGCTAGTTGTAAAAACCGCTATACATTTTGCATTAATAGTTTCAGCTATTCTAACCGCGGAAAACGCAATAGCCCCGCCGCCGGCCCAATCATAATCAGAAATTGTCGGAATCAAATCTAAACCATTATCTGTTTGATATTCGCTTATTTTTGACATAATTTCAATTGTTTCTATAGGATATTTGCCAACAGACGTCTCACCTGATGTCATAGTAGCATCGGCTCCTTCAATCACAGCAATTGCACAATCGTTTATTTCTGCTCTAGTAGGGGTTGGATTATCAGTCATAGATTCAAGCATTTGAGTAGCAATTATAACAGGTTTAGCAAATTTACGAGACAAATTAATGCATTTCCTTTGAATTATAGGAACCTGCTCTAAAGGACATTCCACCGCTAAATCTCCCCTAGCTACCATAATCCCATCAAAAACTTTTATAATTGCTTCTAAATTTTTCACAGCTTGAGGTTTTTCTATTTTAGCAATAATTGGTATTTGACGGCCTTCTTCCTCCATAATTTGACGAGTCTTTATAATATCATCAGGTGATCTAACAAAACTCATAGCAATTAAATCAGCTCCTGTTTTTATGCCCCAGCGTAAATCTTCTTCATCTTTTTGGGTAAGAGCTGGAATAGAAACTGCCACGCCTGGCAAATTTAAACCCTTATGGTCTGAAACTGGTCCGCCAACTTTCACTTTAGTTACGACTTCGTTTCCCTTAACTTCAACCACTTCAAGCCTAACTTTCCCGTCGTCCACCAGAAGCAATTCTCCCGGTTTGCAATCTGCTGGCAAGCCTTTAAAAGTTGTCGAAACCTTTTTTTCATCACCTAAAATATCGTCCGTTGTTATAATAAATATATCATCTTTTGCTAAAACAGGTTTCTTGCCATCTGCAAAAGCACCCAGTCTTATTTTAGGACCTTGCAAATCCACTAACACAGCCGTGTTTCTGCCTAGCTCAGCACTGGCTTTACGTATATTATTATATACTTTTAAATGAGTTTCGGGGTCCCCGTGTGAACGGTTCAATCTAGCAACATCCATGCCGGCAACTATTAATTTTCTAATTTGTTCATAGCTTTCTGTGACAGGACCTATTGTGGAAATAATTTTGGCTCGACGCATATAAACTCCTACTAATTATCTGTTTATTATTTTCATTATACTATGTAGTTTCTAGCATTTTTAGTTTAGCATTATTATTTTTCAAAACTGCTTTTACAAAATATTTTCGTAAACTTTTTGGGTTTGTTCGGCAATTTTATTCCATGTAAAATTATTTTCTACCCTATTTCTGCCAGCCTGACCATATTTTTTAGCCAAAGGCAAATTAGAAAAAATTTTATTTATAGCTTCGGCAAAATCATTAACAAAATTATCTGGTGAAATGGGTTCACCAGTAATAGGCTTCTGTTCAATATCAACCAAAATACCTGTTTGTTTATCTAAAACAACTTCAGGGATGCCGCCTGTTTTAGTAGCCACAACCGGCAAAGATAATGCCATAGCCTCTAAATTGACTATTCCTAGCGGCTCATATATAGAAGGACACAAAAATACATCTGACATTTGCAAAACGCATTTAAGGCTATCTAAGGGCAACATATCAGAAATCATAACTACATTACCTCTTTTGCTTTGAAGATCTTTATAAAGCATCTGAACTTCTTCCGCTATTTCTTTAGTGTCAGGAGCGCCAGCGCACAAAATCACTTGAATATCATTGGGGACTTTTAACAAAGCTTTCATTAAATAAGGCAGACCTTTTTGACGAGTGATTCTGCCCACAAAAACTGCTGTTGGCACATCAGGTTTTATTTTATATTTTTTCTCCAAATTGGTTTTAATTTCAAAATATTTATCTGCTGGCAATTCTTTAAATTTATTTATATCTATACCATTTAAAATAGTGAATACCTTATCAGGACTTACTTGCGGATAGCAACTTAAAATATCTTTTTTCATAGCTTGTGAAACTGCTATTATTGCATCAGCCGTTTGATAAGCAGATTTTTCTATAAAACTAGAAATTGCATACCCCCCGCCCAGCTGTTCAGCTTTCCAAGGCCTTAAAGGTTCTAAAGAATGAGCTGTTATAATATGAGGTATGTCAAGATTTTTAGAAACCAAAAAACCTGCTAAATTAGCATACCAAGTATGAGAATGAACTAAATCGGTTTGTTTTATATCATTAGCTATCTGATTATCAACATCTATTATTTGCCAAACGCCTTTTAGATCAGCTGATTGAGGGCTATAACCAAAAACATCTATTTCCTCTCTTGGGCCTTCAAAACACCTTATTCTGACATTTATATCCGCTATTTTTTTTAATGCTTCTGACAACTCTGTTACGTGAACACCTGCTCCTCCATACACATAAGGCGGATATTCACGAGTTATCATATCTGTCTGCATACTAACATTTTATCACAATATAGTCTCTTGTTGTTGTAGACTTATATTAACCCCGCATAGCTCAGCAGGATAGAGCATCCCCCTCCTAAGGGGAAGGTCGCATGTTCGAATCATGTTGCGGGGGCATTATTTTTAGCCTTTTGCTACGCTATCAGAGGATTCGAAAAAAGTTGACAATCCAACAGCCAAACTCCTAAAAAGCTGTTTTGAATATTTTGATTCATAAATAGCGTAGCAAAAGGAAGTTTATTTATTTACCTAATTTAGCTTTTTGCTTTACAGGATTATTTTTGCCTTTATTTTGCGAAATTGAATCAACTAAAACTGAATCAGCTGTTATATCAGAATTTTCGCTAGTTTTATTTCGGTTAATTGTGCAAATACCTTTAGTCATATTAAATAAGATTTTATTCGCTAAAATAGTTGGCACAGTATGCACAACATTATCCTTATCGGTATATTCGTCCATAGTAAAATGGCCTTCAACATAAACAGGATCTGCTTTATAAACAGAATTTGCTACATTCTCTGCCAAAGTTCCCCAAGCTTTAACTGACAGCCATGTAGTAGATCCATTTGACCAAACACCTGTCTTATCCTTATATCTATCAGTATGCGCCATTCTAAAATTGACATAATTTTTGTTATCTTTTTCGCCAACAAAGTATTTTGGATCATCTCCCACAAAACCCTCAGCTGATATTGTTAGTGTATTGCTCATATATTTTCCTTTCGTAACTCAAAAATAATTGCTTTTATAGATTGACATTTTTGATAACAATAGTCAATTATGATAATTTAAATTGTTGAAAACTTTATTTTAAAGCCGTGTTTATAGGAAAAATTTTTTTTATTTTTTAAAATTTTTTAGTGTTTGATTTTTTTTAAATTTTTTTAATGTTTTGTTTTTTTATTTTAAAAATTCTTTAATGTTTTATTTATTTTACGCCGAAGTTGCAATTCTAACCTGTGTGAACTCATCAAGCTGATGCTCGTCAGAAAAATCAACTTGTTTCACATTAGCTAATGACTCTTCAACATCTTGAAAAATGCCATCCAGAGTAATAGAAAAAACACCTTGCCCTTCTCGCAAAATGTCATAAACCTCTTCTTTAGATCTACACGCATACACAGAAGTGCCGTCCGACACAATTGTGGCATCTTTCAAATTTTCAAATTCTGTTTTCATTTTATTTATAGCAGTTCTAACTTTCTGCAAAGATATTCCTAAGTCTCCTGTGATCTTAGCAATTAATCTTATAAAAACTATATCTTTAAAACTATAAAGTCTATGAACACCAGAAGAGTGAGAAACTCTAATAGATGGCGTAACTAATCCTGTGGTCGTCCAATAATCCAGCTGACGAAAAGTTATTCCCACAGCTGAGCACACTTGGGGGCCTTTATATCCAGCCTTATCGAATTTGCTTGGTTCAGCCTTTAGCTGAAAAAGCTCTCCCTGTTTAAAGTTGTTTGTTTTCATATTTTTCCTTAAGTTAACTTTTAACTATAATATAGATTAACATTTAACAAAAGTCAACACACCATAGTCTTGTGAAAATTTTGTAAAAGACATATTTTTTAAAAACATATATTATTTTTTGCACTGGTTTGCATTTGCTACAAATTTCTTTTAAATACTTTTATTTATTAACGTTCTTGTCGTTGGCAAAGAAAACAAAATGATATTTACCAATCAATATTTTATCTCCACTGTTAATTTTTGCTTCATTTTCTATTCGATTACCATTTATATATGTTCCGTTCAATGATGCTAAATCTTTCAGGGTCCAATTATTGTCTTGCCGAGTTATTAAGGCATGTTTTCTAGAAATAGTATTGTCATCTAATAAAATATCAGCTGACTCATTACGGCCTATTAAAGTGGTTGGAGTATTTAATAAATACCTAGCATCTATTTGCCCGTCTTTATGCTCTAATAACAAAGCAGTGCCTAATTCTAATTTTGAAATTACATCTATTTCTTCTGATGAAAGAGCAAATAGCTCATCAGTGTATGTAGCATCTGTTTTGGGCAAGCCAATAGATGTGTAATCATTGATATCAGGCAAAGGCATAATAATATTATTTTATACTATTTTTTTGATATTTATAAACTATACTAAAATAATGTGCGCCGGCTAATAGATGCAAACTAATTCCCCAAATTGTGCCAGCCCAGCCCAAAGACCATAATAAATTATTGTTAGTGTCAATTATATTTGACAAATAAATAATTGGTAAAGAATATAGCAGCAAGGCTGTTGACACTTTGCCCAAAATGCTAACAGGAACAGAGCCTATATTGAATTTCGCAAAATAAATCTGCAAAGAACCGACTAATAGTTCTCTGCTTAGCAAAACTATAAACAGCCATAAAGGCAGTTTATTTTGAATACATAAAAAAATTATTAAACACAAAATATATAGCCTATCAGCCACAGGATCCAAAATTTGCCCCAATTTGCTAATTTGATTAAATTTTCTAGCAATCACTCCATCTAGCCAATCTGATAAACCACTAACAACAACTAATAATAAAACCCATAAATCCTGATGGCTAGCAATGAAATAACATAAAGGAAAAATCAAGCAAATACGTAAAAAACTTATAATGTTAGGAATTGTCCAAATTTTATATTGCATTTTATATAAAACTAAATAATATTACAAAACTAATCTTGATAAGCGTCAGATGCATTCTGCCGAATAGCCGAAATTTCTTTAGCTGGATCAGATGCTAAAAAGACTGCTGAACCTGCCACAAACACATTTGCACCGGACTCGGCCGCTAAATGAACATTTTTACTAGTGATTCCTCCGTCAACCTGTATATTGGTATTAAGATTATTTTTAGTTATAAAATTTCGTAAACGCCTAACTTTTGGCATTTGATGTTCTAAAAATTTCTGACCGCCAAACCCTGGTTCAACAGTCATAATCAAAACCATGTCAAATTCATCTAAAATATCAAATAAAGGCTCCACTGGTTCAGCTGGGCGCAAAGCAATTGCTGCTTTACAGCCAATTTTGCGCAAAACTCTAGCTAATCTTACAGGAGCAGAAACTGCTAAATTATGAAAAGTAACTGAATCAGCCCCCATTTGAGCGTAGTCTATAGCCCATCTATCAGGATTTTCTATCATTAAATGAACATCTGATTTTATAGGATTTACCTTTATATATCTTTCTACAACAGGTCCTCCAAAAGTTAAATTTGGCACAAAATGATAGTCCATAACATCTATATGAGCCCAATCAGCATTGGAAATAGAATTCAATTCTGATTCAATATTAGCAAAATCAGCAGACAAAATACTGGGCGAGATTTCAATTTGTGGCATACTATTAGTATATATCATATTTTCAATGAATAACTCCAAAAACAAAAACATCAAAAACCGGATAAAAGAATAAAATAAAGAAAATAGCGGAATTTCAAGGAGCTAAAAATGTCAAAAACTCGTTTAGAAGCATTTAGCGATGCGGTCATAGCAATAGTTATAACTATTTTGGTTTTAGAATTAAAAATTCCTCAAGGAGAAAATATTCTAAACGGACTAGCTGAACTCAGACACCAATTTATAATTTACATTTTATCATTTATAACCATTGCTATTTACTGGATTAATCATCATCACTTATTTCAAGCCACAAAAGTTGTTACTGGAAGAGTTTTATGGTGTAATACTATTTTATTGCTATTTTTGTCGCTCTTTCCTTGGACCACTTCTTTTGTGACAGAATATCCTAACCATATAATTCCTCAAATAACATATGCTTTAGTTATGCTTCTAGCTGATTTCACATGGTTTATTATGACAATATTTTTAGATAAAAGTAATCAAGCAGTGGCTATTTTACGGGCTGATAAAAAATTATTTTTAACTTTTAGTTTAATAATTATAGGAATAGCCTTAACACCTCTTTTTGTTTATTCAGCTCTTATAGGCTGCGCCGTATCATTGTTGCCTTGGATTATTCCAAGTAAAAAAATTGAAAAAGCTATAAATATTACCAACGACAACTAATATTTTCAATAGTCAAAAAAAATATTTTTTGCGTAATTTGGAAATATTTAAATTAACAATTCGGTAATAATTTTTTGGAACAGTGAGCGTTTTTTTTTTTTTGTAAAAATTTAACTATGAATATTAATATGAGAGAATTGTTTGATATTAAAAATAAAGGTATTAAAAAGGTAGAAATTAAAAAACTTGACATAAGAAAATTAGGCATCTGGGGAATAATTTTTCTCTTATGCACAACTTGCTTTATAAGCGGATTCAGCATAAACTCTTATGCTGCTTCATCTTCAACAGTTTTGCCTATTTCTCGCGGCGGCACAAATGCTAACACAGCAACCCAAGCATCCTCAAATATTCTAGGAGAAAATTTTGCTAATTACGGCGGCATTTTGCCTGTTGCCAAAGGCGGAACCAACGGTTCAAATTGGCTAACAGCTCAAAGAGGTATAAACTCACCCTATTCTTTTTGGTATCACCGCAAAGGGACTGATCCCCTTACAACTTATATAAGAATAACTGCTGTGGAATATGCACCAGGAGGACCTTCCACAAACTGGAAAGGCACTTCTATAAGTGCTTTAATTAGCGGTTTAGGAGGCATGGGTCAAGAACAAAAAGTTCTGCTTTTGTCTGTGAGCGGAGGCTCATCTGAAACACCATATATAACGCTCAGAAGTTTATCAGGCAGCTGCAATAGCACTGCTCAATGGATTTATATGAAAAAAATTGAGCCGGCGGAGGGTGTATACGCTTTTGAATTTTGGGCAAGAGCAGTGCCATATATGGAAACCACTTGGGTTCAATATTTGCAAACTAGCACATCTCAGACCAGTATTTCACTTCCTAGTCCTTCACAAATGGCTGAAGATAAAATTACTTTTGAGACTTCTTATCCTGCTTCATGCCCAACTTATACTTAACAATTATGTTCAAAACTCGTATTTAAATTAACTCCGCAATTAGAACACAGCCCTTTGCAGCCTTCGCCGCAAATAGGATTATAATCTATATTTGAACCAACAGTATCGAAAATAATCGGTTCTAAATTTATTATATTACCCCACAACTGATAAGTTTCGCAATCTTCATTTTTATTATTTTGTTCTGTAAAGAAAGCCGTAAATTCGTTAATTATTGTTTTATCTGTCAGTCCTGCTAAACATCTAGAACATTGCCCTTGCAGTTTATAAAAAATTTTTCCTTTCAAATAATAACCTAATTTAGCATTAGTGGCTGTAAATTCTAATTTAACAGGATATGTATTATCTAATTTAATAAGACTATTGCCAATATTATCTGTAAACTCGCCGGTTATTACAAAATCTTTATAAGAAGCCTGAGAAAATTGCAAACTATATAGATCAATAGAAAATTTACTATTATAGGGAGGTTTCACATTATTAGAAAATTTGCTATTATAAGAAGGCTTTACATTATTAGAAAATTCACTTCTATTTAGCTTACTCTTTTTGACCATCTTTAACAAATATTATTTATCTAAATTATTTATGTCCAGTTGAGCCAAATCCGCCGTCTGATCTATCTGTTTCATCCAACTGATCACGCCACTGAAAATCAGCTAATTGAATCTCTTGAATAATTAACTGGGCAATTCTAGTTCCTGCTTCCAAAAAAATTTTTTGTTTACTAGCATTATATAAAATTATTAAAAACTCGCCCCTATAGCCGCTATCAACAGTGCCTGGAGCATTTAAAACTGTCAAACCCTTTTTTAAAGCTAAACCAGATCTCGGGTGTATTAACCCGACATAACCATGAGGAATAGCTCCCACTAGCCCTGTAGGCACAGCCTTCCATGAAAATGCTTCCAGCTGAGTGTCCTCCACAGAATATAAATCAGCTCCAGCATCAGCCTGATTTGCCCGTTTAGGTAATTTAGCTAAAGGATGTATTTTTTTAAATGGTATAATCATATCTTTTATTTAAATAATTCAATTAATTCATAAATAATTTTTTATTTTAGACTAAATACAATCTTTACAAACTGACAATTTTCCATCCATTTTGCCTAATTGAGATTTATGCCTAACTAGAAAACATTGTGAACAGGTGAATTCGTCCTCTTGTGGCGGCACTACGTCTATATCAACACCCGCAGTGCTAATTTCATCTACTGGAGCTAAATATTCAGCTGACAAAGGCAAGTCGTCAGTTAAATTAGAGTTTGGTTTAATAGTTTTTTGACTTTTTTTCATATTATGTATCCTTGCTGCTGCCATCTACTTTTGATCTGTCATATTTTTTAGCCATAAATATAAATTACCATATATAAATCTGGATGTCAAGCATTTTTCAAACAATTCAAACAATTATATTAAATAACTTTTAGTTATCTTTTTTATTTTTTAAACTTGTATAATTAAATTATGCTAGATGAAGAATTTAATGAAAAAATAAATGAATTGCTCCATGCTGCAAAACTATATTATCATTCAAACAAAAAGTCTCCTTTATCTGATGAAGAATACGATTTAAAAATAAATTATCTAAAAAAAGAAGTTCTGGAAAATCCTGCTTTGGCGACTGATAACTATTATAAACTATTAAATCAAGTGGCAGGCGGAACAAAAAACGCTAACGCTGAAGTCCATTTCAAGGTTCCCATGCTCTCACTCGCTAAAGCATCTGATAACCAAGCAGTTGAATCCTTTTTAGAAAAAACTAAAATCGCTGGGGCTGAAAATAAAGGCTGGATTTTGGAATCAAAACTAGATGGCGTAGCTATTGCTCTAAGATATAAAAATGGAAAATTAAACCAAGTTATAACTCGTTCATCTGGCGAAATTGGCATGGATATAACAAATAATTTATTTGAATTATTTAATAATGACTATATTTATATAAAAGGCTTGCCTTTACACTTATCAGATAAACTAAAAAATAAAACTATTGAATTAAGGGGAGAAATTTTTATGACCTTAGAACAATTTCAAAAAACTAATGCTATTCGTTCTAAAGACTCTGAAAATACTTATAATAATCCCCGTAATGCTGTAGCTGGCATTATAAATTCAAAAGTTTCCACACTGATTAGCAAAACTGATAAAAATAAATCAAAATTGGTAGACCAGGGAGAACTATTCTCCTTTAATAATTCGGCAAATCTAAAAATGGAAGAAAATCATAATTATAAATCATATGCCACTTTTTTATGCTACTCTTATATTTCGGATTTTGACTTTGATTTAGCCTTTACACAAAATTATGGCTTTTTAAGCGTTTTATATATAACTCGACAAATTCTAAATTATAATAAGCCTTATTTTGATAATAAAAAAATTATGTCTGATATTAAACTCTATGGCAAAAAATTAATTCGAGACAATGACTATGGGAAATTCATTGATTCGGGCATTGGAAAAATATTTACTGATGGAATAGTAGTTAAATGCATAGATGATAAACTAATTAGCCAAGAATTAGGCTCTACTGAACATCATCCAAATTCCCAAATAGCTTATAAATATATGAATGACGATGATATGGCAACAACTCATATTTCAGATATTGAAATCTCAGTAGGCAGAACTGGAAGGCTGTCTATTCGGGGCAAACTTTCTCCGCAAGTTCATCTATACGGTTCAAAAATTGAATACGCCACTTTACACAATTTCGACTGGCTGCAAAAAAAAGATGTTCGTATCGGTTCGACTGTTGCGGTTATAAAAGCTAATGATGTGATTCCTTACATAGCGGCAGTTTTAGATAATCCAGCGGAGAGCAAACCATATAAAACCCCCGAGGTTTGCCCTTTATGCGAAACGCCGCTTGATAAAAAAACACTGCTTTGGCGCTGCCCTAACAATTTATGCCCTTCACGCGGCATAACTGCTTTAGAAACTGCTGTAAGCAAAAATTATTTAGATATAGATTCTTTATCCAAAAAAACACTTGAGGCGGTATATAATTCTGGATTAGTTAAAGATATTGCTGATATTTTCAAACTTAGCGTTGACGATTTAGCCAATTTGCCAACTGGCAATACTTATGATTCAGACAAAGGTGTCTATCAAAAAGAATCGTTATTTGATATAGATTGGAGCCCTAAAATAGGCAAAAACTATCATAGGGCCGGTGAATATATACCTTTGGGAAAAACTACTGCTATAACTATATATAATTCTATTCAAAAAGCTAAAAACATTCCTTTTGAAAGGCTTTTAGCTTCGCTGAATATTCCGCTTTTAGGAAAAAAAATTGGCAAAAGTTTAGTTAAAAAATTTGGAACTATGGATAAATTACTTCTGGCGACAAAAGAAGAATTAGAAAGCGTTGATCTAATTAGTTCTAGAAAATCAGCCGAAATAATAATGGGTTTAAAGTTAAGACAGCCTCTTATAAAAAAACTAAAATCTGCCGGTGTGAATATGGGAGTTAATGCCCAAAAAAATAATCAAAACACTCAAAATAATATTTTTGAAAATCAAATTATTGTAGTTTCTGGTTCTATACCTGGATATACCAGAGATGAAGTAGCTGATTTAATTGAATTATTAGGCGGAAAATATACTACTTCTGTGACTAGTAAAACCACTTTGTTAGTATCTGAAAAAAATGAAAATTCCAGCAAATTTAAAAAAGCCTTAGAAAATAATACAAAAATTATTGCACCCAGCCAATTTTTGGAACTTATAAACAAAACTAATGAAAAATTATAAAGTTATTTTAGCATCTAAATCAATCGGTCGATTTAAAACTCTTAAATCGGCTGGCATAACGCCCTACGTTTTATCACCCGAATTAGACGAATCTTTAATTATCAAAAAAACTGCCAAAGGCAGACGGCTAAATACCAAAAAAGCTGTCCAAATTTTAGCCAAAGCTAAAGGCGAAGAAGCTGTTAAAATGCTAAACAGCAAAATATCAAATGACGAAATATCTAATGTAAATGGCGAAATGTCTAATGTAAATGGCGAAATATCTAATGCCAAAATTTTGCTGGCAGGAGATTCTCTTTTTGAATTTCATCATAAAGTTTTTGGCAAACCGAAAAATTATGAAATTGCTAAAAAACGGCTTAAAGCCATGAGCGGAAAAACTGGCAATTTATTTTCAGCTATTTATATCTACAACATAAAATCTAAAACTGAAGCATTAATAGTTGACCAAGCAAAAGTCACCATAAGCTCCTTAGATGACGAAGATATTGAAAATTATCTATCAACCGGCGAGCCATATTTAGTGGCAGGAGGGTTCACTATTGACGGATTAGGCGGGCCTTTTATAAAAAAAGTAAATGGCGACCCGCACACCGTTATAGGCATGCCTCTGCCTGCTTTACGCTTAGCACTAAAAAAAATGAATATTGAATGGTTTGAAATATTAGACAAAGTCCAAAATATTGGATAATCCTAAGATATTAAATGAAGACCTACATTCTTTCAGGAGCGCTAACCCCTAAAAGAGATAAACCGTTTTTCAAAATCTGCGCTGTGGCGTTATTCAAGGCCAATCTAGCAATATGAATAGGTTCTATTTCAGATTTAGTATTAGGCAAAACACGTAAATGTGAATAAAATGCGTGATATTTACGAGCTAAGTCTTCTAAATACCTAGCAACCCTATGAATTTCATATTTTTTAGCAGCTATTTCAAGGATTGACGGGTATAGCGCTAAAGTGGTCAATAGGTCTTTTTCAGAAGATTTTTGCAAAAAGGATAAATCAAATTCTCTAGCTTGAATTTTTTTAGGCAAAATATTATCCAGAGCATAAGCATTTTTCACAACATTGCAGCACCTAGCATAAGCATATTGCACATAATAAACCGGGTTTTCATTAGTATGGAGCACTATTAGGTCTAAATCTAGGTCTATTGGTGTATTAACCGAAGACCTTATTAAAGAATACCTAGCAGCGTCAACTCCAACTGTGGCTATCAAATTATCCAAAGTTATAATATTCCCTGCCCTTTTAGAAAGTTTGACAGCTTTTCCATCTTTTATAATATTGACAAACTGCCCTATAAGAAATTTTATATTTTCTTCGTTGTCGCCATAAGCTTTAGCAGCGGCTTGAAGCCTGCCAATATAACCATGATGGTCTATACCTAACATATATACACAAGTTTTAAAACCTCTTTCTCTTTTATTTTTATAATAGGCCACATCAGCCGCAAAATAGGACCATTGCTCATTTGATTTTCGCAAAACTCGGTCTTTATCATCGCCAAATTCAGATGTTTTTAACCATAAAGCCGAATCTTTTTCGTAAATAAAACCTCTAGAATTTAACTCTTCTATAGCTTTTTCAACTTGACCTGTTTTATACAAACTATTTTCATGAAAAAACACATCAAAATTGGTGCCAAAAGTATGCAAGGACTGTTTAATTTGTTCAAACATAAGTTCAACTGCTCGAGCTCTAACTTGTTCATAAATTTCAGCTTGGGGTTTATTTTGAAATTCAGGCATTATTTTGTCAGCCAAATCAACTATATATTGTCCATCATAGCCGTCTTCTGGCAAAGGCTTTCCATAATATTTAGCAATTATAGAATTGACAAAATTATCAATTTGAGCGCCGTGATCATTAAAATAATACTCTTTCACCACTTTGGCTCCTTGCGAAAGCAGCAAATTGCCCAAAGAATCCCCCACTGCCGCCCATCTGGTTCCGCCAATATGTAAAGGTCCTGTTGGATTAGCTGAAACAAATTCTAAATTAATGTTCTCATTTTGCAAAATCTGACTTTTGCCAAAATCTTCTTTCTGCTGCAAAATATTTTCGACAACACTGCTTCTAGCTTGCTTTTTTAATCTAATATTCAAAAAACCTGGACCGGCCACATCTATTTTATCTATTTTAGAATTTTCTAAAAGTTTTTCAACAATTTTTTCAGCTAAATTCTTTGGATTAGACCGAAACTGCTTAGCATATATTAAAGCTGCATTAGTTGCCCAATCCCCGTATTCCTCTAATTTTGGTTTTATAACAGCTAATTTTTCTAAATTTACTAACTTTATATTATCTAGTTTAGCCAAAGATAATAATATATTTTTAATATAAGCTAATAATTCCTCAGGCTGCACTTATTCTAACCCGCAATTATTTCAAGCCCATAAGTTTAACAACTTTTTCAACAGCAATAGATAATTCGTCATTTATAACTACATAATCAAATTCGCCGTCAGCGGTCATTTCTATTTTGGCAGTTTCTAGTCTACGTAATTGTTCATCAAAATCTTCGGTTGCTCGAATTTTTTGTCTTTCAACAAGTGTATCAAAATTAGGCGGTGCTAAAAAAATAAATCGAGAATTAGGTAAAAGCCTTCTAATAGTTCTTGCTCCTTGTAAATCTATTTCTAAAAGAACTTTTTTACCAGCCCTAACAGCCTCTAAAACAGGTGCCAAAGCTGTGCCATAATAATACTGATTATGAACTTTAGCCCATTCTAAAAATTCGTGTTTTTCTATTAAATCAAGAAACTTCTCTTGGGAAACATTTTTATAATGAACTCCTTCAATTTCACCAGGTCTGAGTTTTCTGTTAGTGTAAGATACGCTAACAAAAGCTTCTTTATATTTTTTTCTAATAGCCGATGATATAGACCCTTTGCCAACAGCTGTCGGACCCGCCAAAATAGTTATTCTATTATTTTTTTGAAGTTGGTCTAGCTGCTTTATTTTATCATTTTTCAACTGTTCTACTAACATTTTCCTGTCCTCTATTTATAATATCTTTTTACAATTACTTTCTTTGATTCACTGTTATTCATTACAATAAATTTTATTCTTGAGTAATTCTTTTTTTTAATTGTTCAATGGTCGAACTGGAAATCCCCAAATCGCCAATATAATTGTCAATACTGCCATAAATAACACTAACTTCTTCTAAAGCTGACTGCAAATAAGTTATGTCCACCCCTAAAGCTGGTTTTTGCTCTTCAAAACTATCCCTATTATGAAAAGGAATAGTTTTCCATAAATCCTTAGCCGATTTATTAGATAACAAATAATCGTCTATAATTGTGTCCTGACTTGTGCCAGCTATATTATGGCATAAAACAGCTGTCCAGCCTGTTCTATCTTTTCCAGCTGTGCAGTGAAAAAGGGGGTATTTATAATTAGCTAAAACTTCTAAAACTTCACCAAATATTAAACGAATCCTTTTAACTGAAACAAATTTTTTATAAAATGCCCTCATAATAAAAATCTGTTTTTCAATAGGATTGTTAGTTTTTTTAGCCTCATCTAATATTTTGCTAACATCAGCTGATATATTTTCTTCCACAGCTGTGTCAATAGGCAAAAAAACGCGCTCTATTCCTTTAGGAAGTCTATCAGCGCCGTCGCGGTCTATTTCCTCAGCCGACCGCAAATCTACTACAACATCAACTCCTAATTCCAGAATTTTATCTTTGCCATCATTTGTCAAATGTGAAAGCAAAGCGGTACGCAATAATTTATGCGGCAAAATAGGCGACGCTTTATAATATGCGCCTATATCACGGACATTGAAAGTTCCTGGTATTGCTACTTCATCTAGATAGTCAATTGACATTATTTATTTAAGAATTTTTAGTTCTCTTTTTATCGGCCGTTTTCTTTTCATCAACCTTTTCATCGGTCTTTTTGTCAGCGGCCTTTGGTTTGTCAACTTTTTCAGCAGTTTTTTTATCAACTGTTTTGTCAACTTTTTCAGCAGATTTTTTATCAACTGTTTCATCAACTTTTTCAGCAGATTTTTTATCTAACTTTTTGTCAGAATCTGATTTATCTATCATTTTACGAACTTGTTTTTTATGCGACTCCCAAGCATTGTAAGCCTTAGCATATTCTGCTTCCCAAACAGCTCTTTGTTCTTCAAAACCTGGCTTCCATTCATTAGCCGCCGCATCAAAACCTTCAGGGAATTTATAATTGCCGTCCTTATCATATTCAGCTTTCATACCATATAATGCAGGATCAAAATCCTCACCGTCTGGATCAACTCCTGTGTTGGCTTGTTTCAAAGATAACGATATACGTCGATTTTCTAAATTAATGTCAGTTATTTTAGTGTATATATGCTCACCTAAACTAATTACTGCATCTGGTATATCTATATGACTATCTGCCAGTTCAGAAATATGTATTAAGCCTTCAACCCCTTCAGATAATTTTATAAATGCACCAAAAGTAACTAATTTCACAACCTCACCAGCCACTATTTGGCCAATCATATTGCTTCTAGCAAATTCTTGCCAAGGATCTGATTCAGTTGACTTTATAGACAACGAAATGCGGCTCTTTTCTGTTTCAATTGACAAAACTTCAACAGTGACTTCATCTCCAACCTTAACTACTTCTGAAGGATGCATAACATGATTCCACGAAAGTTCTGAAACGTGGACTAAACCGTCCATACCGCCTAAATCCACAAACGCCCCAAATGACACAATTGAAGAAATTTTGCCTTTACGAATTTGGCCAACATGTAAATCGGCTAAGAATTTCTCTCTTAACTCGCCTTCTTTTTCTTCCAAAATAGCTCTATGAGACAAAACCACATTATTTTTAATTCTATCTAATTCAACAATTTTAGCATCTATTTTTTGACCTTTATATTGCTCAAAATCTGTTATACGACGAGAATCTATCAAAGAAGCCGGCATAAATCCTCTTATGCCCACATCCAAAATTAAACCGCCCCTAACAACGTCAATAACATCGCCGCTTATTATTTCATCTTTTTGTTTTATAGTTTCTAGGTCTTTCCAGGCATGCTCATAAACGGCTCTTTTTCTCGATAAAATTAAACGACCTTCTTCGTCTTCTTTTTCTAAAACCAGCGTCTCTATTTTATCACCAATTTTCAAAAGCTCATTTGGATTCACATCAGGATTAACTGAAAGTTCTTTTATTGGGATAACCCCTTCGGTTTTATACTTTACATCCAATAAAACCTCATCAAAACCGATTCTTATAACCACCCCATTTAGAAAATCTCCATTTTTAAATTGAGAGATTGTGTTATCAACAGCCTCTATAAGTTGCTCTTTATTGCCAATATCATTTATTGCTACTTGCGGAACTTTATTTTTTGTTTTATTTATCATATTATCCTTATAATAATTTTATTTTATTCACTTATCTAGAAACGAATACTTCTATTACTAGTTTATACTATATTTTATACTAATATAAATTTTTTCAAGTCAAACCTTTTATAGGTAAAAACAGCCTGCAATTTTAAACAATTTCTAACCATTTTATTCTCTTATCGCGTAAAAACCATTTATATTGTTTTTTAGCTAATTGAAAAGTCGCTAAACTTATTGAATCAATTAACTGCTTTTGATTTATTTTTCCATCCAAATAATCACAAGTTTGAGCAAAACCAATAGCCTTTCTAGCAGTTTTGCCAGCCCTTTGTCTGGCTTGGGAAATTTCAGCAACTAATCCTTTTTCCACCATATCGACCGTTCTTCTATAAATTCTTTTTTCTAAAATATCTTTGGGCCATTTTATAGCATACACTAATGTAGGCTTATAAAAATAATCCCCTTTAGGTAAACTAGCTTGAAAAGGTTTGCCTGTTAATTCTATAACTTCCAAAGCTCTAACCACTCGGCGAACATTTTCAGACGACAAAGTCTTAGCAGAAGCAAAATCTTTTTTAGCCAAGAGTTGATATAAATAATCTTTTCCTTTTAGATCCAATAAATTATTATATTTTTGTCTAATCTCAGGATTTGTTGCCGGAAATTCAATGTTATCTAAAAGAGCATTTGTATATAAAGCTGATCCGCCAACAACTATCGGCAATCTAAAAAGTTTTTGAATTTTGCCAATATCTTTTCGAGCTTTTTTTTGATAAACAGACACACTAGAAATTTCTTCTAAATTTAAAACATCTAATTGGCAAAATTCAAAATTTTCACCAAGGTTTTTTTTAGCAGAACAAATATCCTGAACGGTCGGTTTTGCGCTAATAATATCAAATCCTTTATATAAAGCAAAAGCATCAGCATTAACAAAAGAGCAGCTTATATCTAACTTAGATTTTAATAAATTAGCTAAACGAAAAGCTAATTGAGTTTTGCCTGTAGCAGTAGGGCCGACTATAGCAACAAGCGGATACAATTATTTGCCCTGATTAGCTACTGCATCTATAGCTTTTTGGGCGTCAGGATCCAAATATCTGCCTTTTGCTAAAATTCTGAAACTAGTATTCAATTCGTAATAAAGAGGAATTCCTGTAGGAATATTTAAATTTGAAATTTCTTCATCGCTAATATTTTCTAAATATTTTACAATAGCTCTTAAAGAATTTCCGTGTGCAGCCACTAAAACAGTTTTTCCTAACTCTAATTCTGGAAAAATTCGAGAAAATAAATAAGGCTTAGCTCTTTGCAAAACATCTTTTAGGCTTTCTGATTTTGGAATAGGTTCGCCTAAATATCTAACATCATTACTTTGGGAATATTCGCTATCATCTTCAATTGGCGGAGGCGGAATATCATAAGACCTGCGCCATTGCATAAATTGATCATCTCCATAAGTTTTGCGTATTTCGGATTTATCTTTTCCTTGCAAAGCACCATAATGCCTTTCGTTCAACCTCCAAGATCTTTTCACTTCTATCCAATGTCTGTCAGCCTTATCCAAAGCAATATTAGCAGTGGTAATTGCTCGGCGCAGAAAAGACGTAAACACTATATCTGGCAAAATACCCTCTTCCTTAAGCAATAACCCCCCTTTGGCTGCTTCTGCCATGCCTTTTTCTGATAAAGGCACATCCACCCATCCAGTAAATAAATTTTTAGCATTCCAAACACTTTCACCGTGCCTTAAAAGCACTAATTTATAAATTTCGTTTTTATGTCTTTGACCTATTATCATTTATTGTCCTTTGGGTTTTTTGTTATTGCTCTTGCTATTCTTAGAATACCATTTTTTAAAACATTTTGATTAGTTGCTACATTAACTCTTATAAAATTTTTATATTTCACTCCTCCAAAAGTTATTCCATCATTCACCGAAACATAAGCTTTTTCTAAAACGAATTTAGCATTCACACCTTTATAAGCACTCATATCTATCCATGCCAAAGGAACTGCACCTGTATAATAAATTTTTGCTTTAGGCAAATATTCTTTCATAAGAGAAGAAAAAAAAGAAAAATTTTCTGCCAAACTCTTGCGAAATCTTTTTAAATATTTATCTCCTTTAGAATAAGCCGCAATCGCACATCTTATAGGATAATGATTTAATATATGCTCTATCACTTTTGGGGTTTTGTCTAATAAATTAACTGCTTGTCCAAATGGAAAAACTATTGAAGATTTTAAACCTGGCATGCCATAAGCTTTAGACGGTGAAATAATAGAAACTCCTTCATTTATTTTCCCTACACATAAAAGGGAATTGAAATGACCTGGCGCAGACATGTCAGAATAGATCTCATCAGAAATTATAAAAATCTTATATTTATTACATAATAAAACAAGTTTTTTTAATTCACTCTTAGTATGTACAGTTCCTGTGGGGTTTTGTGGATTGCACAACAAATAAATAGCTGGTTTAGACTGCAAAGCTCTAAATTTTTTTTCTAGATTAACCAAATCTAAACGCCATTGAGAATTTAAAGGAACGTCATGCAAATTATAATTTTGAGCAATAGTTGTTATAAAAGGAGGATAAACAGGTGAAGATATAATTATATTTTTCTCAGAATCTTTGGCTTTTTTATTTTCAAAATAAATTCTTGACAAAATTCTTGAAGCTGCTATAACGCCTGGATAAATTTGAGAGCTCTTAATATCTATTGTTTTTTTATGGTGCCTGGCATAGTATTGAGCATAAACTTCTTTATATTCATTAATGTCCTTTTGAGAAACATATCCACAATCTGTTAAACGTGTTAAATATGATAATTCTCCTGCAATAGAATTATCAAACGGGACATCAACTTCTGCAATATCTAGCGGAATAATAGATTTATCTTTATCTCCCCATTTTCTAGATGTTCTTTTACGCAAATTTTTTTCATTATAAATATTAAAAATATTTTTCATTATCCCCCATTGGACACATAAATCGTCACAGAACTGTTAGGGCTAACTTTTTGACCTGCCAAAGGAGAAGTAGAAATAACAGTGTCTTTTGGCGAACTAGAACTTTGATATTCCACTTGCGGCAAAAGCCCTAGCTGCTGAATTGCTCTAATAGCTTCGGCTTTCATTTTGCCTTCTAAATCAGGTATTGTTATGGTTTTAGGAACTGCTATATAAATAATTATTGTGGAATTCTGCTGAACAGAGCCAGCCGTCGGATTAGTTTTAGTGACAGTTCCTGGTGTTTTATCATCAGTTTTATCATCTTGAAAATTAGCGATCAAATGCAATTTTTTAACTTCATCATCAGCTTGATCCCTAGTTTTGCCAGTCAAATCAGGCAGCGCAACATTGCCTGTTGAAATATAAAGAATTATCGTTTGACCTTTTTGAATTTTGCTACCAGCTTCAGGACTGGTTCGTGTGATATTATCTTTTGCAACATCCGGCGAATCTTCGGTTTTTATAGAGCCAACAGTCAAACCTAAATCTGATAAAGTTTTTTGGGCGACATCTTGACTAGAATTTTTTAAATCTGGCACTGTTAAATCCTCTGGACCAGCTGAAAAATAAACTTTAACAGTTGAACCCTGATTTACTTGGGTTCCTCCAATAGGATCCGAATGAGTGAAAGTATCTTTTGGCAAAGTAGAAGATGCGTCAGGTAATTGTTCATAGACTAATTTAGCTGCTTCAATTTGTTGTTTAGCTTCTACAGGAGTCACGTTAGCAGCCAAACGCGGCACAGTAACTTTAACCCCGCAGGAAGTCCAAATAACAGCACCTGTTATGCCTATCACTAACAAAATTACAAGTGATATAATTAAAGGCACTTTTTTGCTTTTTTTTGTTTTTTGTCCAGCGTTTATATCATCTTTTATAGCTGGCATAATTTTAGTTTGAGAACCATCATCATAAACATCATTTGGCAAACCCATTGAGGCAGAAACTGGATTCAAAACGGTGGTTTCGTCTGCACTGGGCAAATTTCTTCCGCCAGCAGCTGCCTCAACATCTGCTTTAAAGGAAAAGGCCGTTTGATATCTCATATTAGGGTCTTTAGCCATAGCCCGAGAAACTATTTGATCCCACAAAGGATTTAAACCTGACACAATTTCACTAGGTTTTTGATGATTTTCTGAAACATGTTGATAAGCAATAGAAACAGCATTTTCTCCGCTAAAAGGCGGCTGACCAGTTAATAATTCAAATAATAAACAGCCAGCAGAATATAAATCGCTTCTAGCATCAACTTTTGAGCCTTTGGCTTGTTCAGGCGATAAATATTGAGCAGTCCCCACTACTGTATTAGCTTGAGTCATAGTCGCCGATGAATCAGCCACAGCTCTAGCTATGCCAAAATCCATAACTTTTACCTGGCCTGAAGAAGAAATAAAAATATTTCCTGGCTTTATATCTCTATGAATCACTCCGTGTTTATGCGAATATTCCAAAGCATCCAAAACACCTTGCATAATTTTAGCTGAAAATTGTGGATTCACTTGATTTTGTTTAGCAATAATAGTTTTTAAATCATCACCTTGAATAAATTCCATAACTATATAAGGATATTTCACAACCGATCCAGAATTATCAACTATTTCTTCACCTGTATCATAGACCGCCACAATATTAGGGTGATTTAGCGAGGCAGCGGCCTCAGCTTCACGTTTGAATCTGGAATAAAATACTAAATCTTGAGTTAATGCAGGACGCAAAATTTTCACGGCCACAACCCTTTGTAAACGATTATCAAAAGCTTTATGAACTTCTGCCATGCCTCCTTGCCCCACCATTTCTCTTAGTTCATATCTACCCCCTAGAACTTGTGGCATAGTCATATTTTACCTGCTTTCATAAATTTAAATCTTATGTTCCATTCACTAATATTTATATATTAATAATTCTACATTATATTGACTGGTTTTCGCAAATTTTAGCCTATTTCCAGTGTTTTAGACTATCAGGCACAAAAGTGGCTAATTCTAAACCTAATTTATAGGTATTACTAGGTCTTTCCTTAGGGTCTTTGGCTAACATAGATTTTATAAGCTCTTGTAATTTCGGATCAATTGAACTAGGCATTGGTGGAACAGGCTGTTTAACATGCGCCACAGCTATGTCCACAGCAGTTTTGCCTGAAAAGGGCCTATACCCCACCAAGGCTTCATAAGCTATAATACCTAATGCATAAATGTCTGAGGCTTTTTCAGCTGGTTTGCCGACCGCTTGTTCAGGAGATAAATATTGAGCAGTCCCCATAACCATGCCGTTAGCAGTAATATCTTTTTGGTTATTAGCTTTAGAAACACCGAAATCAGTTATTTTAGCATGTCCGTCAGATGTGACTAAAATATTTGATGGTTTAATATCTCTGTGAATTATATTTTCTCGATGAGCCTTAGCCAAGCCAAAAGAAACTTGTGAAAGAATTGGTAAAATTCTTTGGGGTGTCATTTTTTGAACTTCAGATAAAATATCGGCCAAAGACTTAGATTCCACAAATTCCATAATTAAAAATCCGAAATTGTCTGATTCTTGATAATCATGAATTGAAACAATATTCTGATGAATTAGCGAAGCACTATTTATGGCTTCTATTCTTAATCTTTTTAAATATTCTTGCCCGCCCGCCATATCAGCATTTTGAGTTTTTATTGCCACAGGCCTATTCAAACTTGTGTCAAACCCTTTAAACATTTGCCCCATACCGCCTTCAGCAATTAACTCTTGCAAAACATAGCGATTATTTATAACATCTGACGGAGCAAACTTTTTCATTGTAAAGCCGCCTGCATAACTTGTTTAGCCACAGGAGCAGATGCCGAAGCACCTGTTGGATCATTTTCTCCATCTTCCACTAAAACACAAACTGCTATTTTAGGGTTATCAGCCGGAGCAAATCCTGTGAACCAGGCATGAGGTGTTGCGTTCTGAGTCGTTTGAGCAGTCCCTGTTTTGCCCGCCACTATTACCCCTGGAATTTGCGCATTAAAAGCCCCGCCTCTTTGGACAACTGCTTGCATCATAGTGTTTAATTGCTGAGCAGTGTCATAACTTATAACAGGATTGCTAAATTGTTCAGAATATTGACTTAACGGAAATTGTTTAACAATTCTGCCTGATGGATCTTTTATATCTTTTACTAAATATGGGTAAGGCAATTTTCCATTATTCGCCACAACAGCACTAATTAATAAATCTTGTAAAGGAGTGAATTTAACATCTCCTTGTCCTATAGAGGCTAAAGCCAATTTATCATCTGTCAAATTTTTAGGAAAAACACTTGGGCTCGATTCCAAAGCTAAAGAATTTTGAGCGTCAGCTAAAATAAATTTTGTTCCTACTCCAAATAAATTAGCCTGGCTAGCTATATTAGCTTGTCCTAATTTCACACCTAACATAGCAAAAGCTGTATTACAAGAAATTCTTAGAGCATCAAGTAAAGCCTGATTTCCAGTGGATGAACAAACTTCATTATTGTAATTAGGCAAATTAGTTATAGTTCCTGGCAAACGATAAAATTGCGGTGAAGGAATATTGCTATCTTTATTATAATTTCCAGAACTAATAGCCGAAGCCGAATCTATAACTTTAAAAGTGGAACCAGGAGGATATAAAGCAGAAATAGTTTTATTTATTAAAGGACTTTCTAGTCCTTGAGCCAATTCACTATATACATCAGAGGCCTTAGCAGAATTATGAATTGCTAAATCGTTTGGGTCATAAGCCGGTTTAGAAACCATTGCTAAAATTGCGCCTGTTTTAGGGTCCATAGCTAAAACCGCGCCTTTGCGGTCTCCTAATGCATCCCAAGCAACTTTTTGTAGCTTGCTGGAAATTGTTGTTTCCACAGAACCCCCAACCTGTCCTTTACCCATAAAACTATTTAATATTTGGTCTAACCAAAAAATATCAGCAGAACCGTCAAGATAGGAATTTTGGGCTGCTTCTAAACCTCTGTCGGCCCGATTAGTTATTGAATAAAAACCAGTTACTGCAGAATATAATTGACCATCAACATATTTTCTTTGATATTCAAATTCATCATTTGACTTTTCTGAATAGGCTATAGCTTTCCCGTCAACTAAAATATCTCCTCTTTTATGGTCATATTCATTATATAATTGTCTGGTATTTCTAGTATCAGACCTCAAAGCTGAAACTTGAAAAAATTGCCAATAACTAGAAGAAGCTATTAAAACTAAACTCAAAAAAATAACTAAAACCCCCACACGAGAAATCTGTTTATTCATTAGACTGCTCCACCGTTCAATAACTCATCGCTTTGCAGAAAATTGCCCTCTTTAGGAGTATTAGCAGAATTAGAAACCACTAATAGAATTGTTATAAAAATAAAATTAGCCATTAAACTAGAACCCCCTCTTGACAATAACGGTAGAGTTAGACCAGTCAAAGGAATTATAAGAGTTATACCTCCCACCACAACAAAGACTTGCAAAATTATAGAAAAAGCAATGCCTGATGACAACAATTTTCCAAAGCCTAATAATTCTCTTTTTGCAATTATAATCCCTCTAGCGGATAAAATCAAATAACAAAGCAAAATTACAATAATGCCTGTTAGCCCTATTTGTTCGCCAATTGAAGTAAAAACAAAATCAGAGTCCGCAAAAGGAGTTATCCCTGGATGCCCAGAACCCCAACCTGTGCCAAATAAACCGCCGGCTGCTAGGCCAAAAAGACCTTGAACTATTTGTCCCGATCCGCCAGGAGACCTTTCATAAACTGTTTGAGCAAAGGGATTTAACCAAATATCAAAACGGGCAGCCACATAAGGGAAAATAGTTAAAATAACACTAACAGCCGCTAAAAAAAGCACTCCTCCTATAACTAACCAAGATGGCCTATCAGTAGCAACATAAAGCATACATAAAAACATTCCAAAAAACAAAAGTGAAGTCCCTAAATCGTGCTGCAAAACTAAAATTCCTAAAGAACCTGCCCAAACAAATAAAATAGGTCCAAAATCTTGTAAACGAGGAAACCTAATGCCTAAAATTTTGGGTCCAGCCAAAGCTAAAACGTCTCTTTTTTCAACCAGATACCCAGCAAAAAAAATGCTCAAAAATATTTTAGCAAATTCAGCTGGTTGAATAGTTATACCCGCCAAATTTATCCAAAGCTGGGCTCCATTAACAGACGTCCCTATTATCGGCAAAATTGGCGAAATTAATAAAACCAAACCTATAGCCATAGAAGTGTAAATATAACGTCTTAATTTTATATAGTCCTTTATAAAAAAAATCATCCCAGCAGATAAAACTAATGACAAAATAATCCAGGCAAATTGCATAGTTGCTATATTGCCATATCCTATAAAACCTGCTCTAGTTCTTGGCAATTCTATACGATAAATAATTGTCACACCAATTGACGCTAAAAGCATAACAACAGGTAAAATAATTTGATCGGCAAATTTCAAGAATTTTTGCAAAATTATATGATAAAATAATCCAGTTAATGTGAAAATTACTATAAAAACTAAAATTTTCTTGCCTATTTGACCGGTTATTTTATAATCTACCAAACATAAACTTATAGCAAATATTATATCAACCAAAGCTAATAAAATAATTTCTAAAAATCGCCGAGTTTCAATTTTTTCATTGGTTTGTAGTCGCTGGTTATTTTTCATTCTACTTAAATATTTTTATTAAAATGCCATTTTCAAAAATTTTCAATAAACCTTACTTAAAAATGCTCCAAAACGGTTTAGCTGTTAATTTTTCATTTATTTTGTCAGCCCTATTTTCCTGATCAATTCTATTTTCCTGGTCAGCCCTATTTTCCTGGTCAGTCTTATTTTTCATAGCTTTAGCCTCATCTGTTGTATTTTCTTGATTGGGGCTTTGGGCGGCTGAACCGAGTTTTTGTTTATAAGAATTTTGGGTTTCTTCGGCAAAAACAGTTGCTACAACAACTGTTATATTATCGGTGGACCCGTTTCTCATAGCTAATTCAACTAGTTTTTGGCTAGCCTCGTCATCATTAGAAAAACGCTCCAAAGTTTTTTCAATAGCTTTGTCTGAAACAAAAGCCGAAAGCCCGTCAGAACATAAAATATACCTATCGCCGGCCTGACAATCTAATAATTCAATATCAGGATTAGTTTCAATATCAAAAAAGCCAAAAACTCTAGTCAACTGATGTCTAGAATCGTTATTTTTGGCTTTTTTTAATGTCAACTTCCCAGAATCAATCAGCTGCTGGACAACTGTATGATCATGCGATAACTGAATTAATTTCTTTTTTTCTGTGAATTTATACGCTCTAGAATCTCCTACATGCCCTAAAAGCATTTTATCTTCTGCCAAAACTAAAAAAGTGATAGTTGACCCCATCATATTTAAATTTGGATTTTTGCCAATGAGTTTGCCAAAAGTCTCTTTGGCTTCTCCTAGAACTTGTTCAATTTTTTGTTTTAATTCACCATGATTAGGGTTTTGAGAATAATCCACTTTGGAAAGAAAATCCACCACAATTCGGCTAGCTAAATCACCGCCGGCATAGCCGCCCATGCCGTCTGCCACTAAAACAAATTTCTCTGAAATATAAGCAGAATCTTGATTAGAACTCCTTGTTAGACCTATATCACTAATAGCTGATGACACAAAATGCATATTAACTCCTTCTCTTTCTATTTTTCCACTGCATAATTTTATTTCTCGACATTTACTTCCAATCCATTTACACCCATTGAAAACATTTGACCCAATTTAATTTGGCTTACACCATAAACTCGTTTATTGTCAATAAATGTTCCATTTGTGGAGCTCAAATCTTCTAAATAAATTCTGCGACCATCTTGCCAAACCTTTAAATGTTTAGCAGATACAAAATCGTCAGACAAAACAATAGAATTGTCGTCAGCCCTGCCAACAGTTATATCTTTATTCTCTAATGGAACCGATATTCCTGACATAGGACCTTCAACAACTTGCAAAAAATATTTTCCATCAGACCTTCCTGAACGGCTGCTTGACAGATTTTTTTTAGATTTAAATACTATCTGACTTTTAAGTTTGACCGCCACAATTATAACAAAAACCCATAACAAAATTAAATATAGATATCTCAATACTCCTATAATTATGTCTATCACGAGCTACCTGTGAGAATTGAACTCACGACCCTGTCATTACGAGTGACATACTCTACCAACTGAGCTAAGGTAGCATTTCTTAAATGCTATCACAAACCATATGCTATATATTTGCTCATTCACGTTTTGTCAACCTCTTTAACCATAATAAGTGCGTTTTTGCCTTGTCCAAAATAATTCTGTCTTTTATCTATTATTTTATAACCGCTAGACTTATATAATTTTATGGCTGGTTCATTTTGATCATAAACTTCTAAAAAAACTTTTTTGCCGACTGATTTTTTTGCCACCCATTGCATAAGCTTTTTGCCATATCCGAGTTTCTGAAAACGTCTTTTAACTGCTAATGAAAAGATATCATTATAATCTGGCGTTATTATTAACGCCGCATAACCGACCACTTCATTTAATTGTCTATCTTTTAATAAATAAAACACTTTATTCTTATCTTTTAAAGCTTGATAAATAGCATCAAAACTATATGGTTTAGAAAAATTATTTGAAAACGATTCTTTTGATGAAAAAACATCTTTTTCAATATTATAAATAATTTCAGCCTTAGTCATAAGTTTCTATATTAATTTATATCTGGCGGCCGTAAATAAAGCGGTTCTAATGAAGCTTTCGGCGCCAAAACGGACATTTTTAAAAAATCTTTTACTGAGGTTTTTTTATAAGAGATTTTCTTATAGCATTTAGTTTTATAACTTTTGTTTAAATTTATATTGCCTAATTGAACAATTTCTGGTTTCTGCAAAATATCAAAAATTTCACTAAGCGGACTTATATCTACATTTAATTGTTTATAGCTATTCGCAGAAACGCCGTCTGCAATAAATTTTTGATCTACTTGATTTAGGGCTTGATTTTCTTTAATAAAATGCCCCCAATAAACCTGCCCACGCCGAGCATGATTTACAACTATAACTTCTTTTTCGCCGCTGGCCAAAGCATAAACTAAAAGACTAGAAAAGCCCGATATTTCACAGCCTAAACCCTGGGATATCCCTAGGCCAGCGGCGATACCTGAACGCAAACCTGTAAAAGGTCCTGGACCAATGCCTACCCTAATAGAATTTATCTCTTTTATAGAAAGATTGTTCTTTTGCAAAATATTGTATATATCAGGTATTAAATTCTCCACATGTTCAAAAGCGGTCTTTGATTGACGAGCTCCTAGAACTTTAATTTTGCTCTTATAGCTGCCTTTTTTAACATCTTTTTGTCTAGCGGTCTGAACTATTCCAACTGCATAAAAAAAAGAAGAATCTATTATTATTTCTAAGGACATTTTCTTACAACTCTCAAATTTCATAACAATCTAAGCCAAAAATTTCAAAAATTCTTAAACTATTAGACAAGTCATCTGTTGCAAAGGAAATATTAATATGAATAATATTTTTTGTCAGTTCTTGGCTATTCAATAAATTTTCCACTAGTTCACCCCATTCTATAACTACTAAGGAATTATTTAAAAAACTGTCAATATCTAAACTCTGTAATTGGTCATATAGCAAATGGCCTGCCGCACCATTTGGCGAAGAATTGCCCGACAAACGATAAGCATCTATATGGACCAAAAAAGTTTCTTTTGACTTACCTTTTAATTTACCAGGTATTTTATAAATTCTTTCTAAAGTAAAAGTGGGTGAAACAACCATTTTTTCAATTCCTAAAGCTTTAGCCAAAGACTTAGTGAAAGCCGTTTTACCTACACCCAAAGGCCCAGACAAAACAATAATATCCCCTATATGCAAATGTTTAATAAGCTTTTGAGTGAAAATATCTAACTGAGATAAATTATTTATTTTTTGAATATTTTTCATTTTTGTAAATTTCATTTTTATAAATCCGCGGCACTTTTGCGGCTATTGAAGTTATGACATTATAGCCAATTGTGCCAACCATTTTAGCCAAATCATCAGCTGTTAAAGAGTTAGGCTTTTCTCCTCGCCCAAAAAATTCTACTTTGTCACCGGGCTTCTCGGGACAATTTTGCCCTAAATCAAATAAAATTTGATCCATACAAACAGATCCCACACTTTTTATTAAGTTTTTTCTAGCATAAGAATAACATTGGATTTTATTTTGATTAACCCAGCGCAGGCCGTCTGCATAGCCCAAAGGTATAACTGCTATATTAGTATTTTCTTTAGGTTTATATTTATGCCCATAAGAGACTCCTGCACCCCGAGGATATTTGCTAATAGAAGAAAATTTACCAAATAATCTCATAGCTGGATAAAAACCCATTTTTTTTATATCTATTGTGTCAATTGTTTTAAGTCCATAAGCCAAAATACCTGGTCTAATCATATCAAAAGCTAATTCTGGATGAGTTAAACAAATAGCTGAATTTGCTATATGGCGAATTGGCAAATCTTCTTGTCCAAAATATTCTATATATTTATCAACAAATAAATTATAGGCCTGCAAAACTCTTTTATTGGAAGGGTGTTCAGGAATATCAGCCATAGCAAAATGCGTCCAAAGACCTGTCACTTTCAAATACTTCTGATATTCTTTAACTTTTTTAAAACACTCATCATATAAATCGGCCGAAAATCCGTCTCTGCCAAATTCTATATCCATTTTGAGATGAATTTTAGCTTTTTGGGGCAAATTTGGATTATTTTTTACTGTATAAGCAATTTTCTCTAAGGCCCAAATTGACCCAACAGACAGCTCTATATCAGAAGCAATAATTTCATCAAACGGAGCATCAGGAGTATAAAGCCATGCTAAAATCTTAGCGTCTTTTGAACTTATACCATTTTGTCGCAAAACTAAAGCCTCAGAAACTTGCGCAGTTCCTAAATATTGGACTCCTGCTCTAATCATAGAATTAGCCACCTGCATAAGACCATGTCCATAAGCATTGGCCTTAACAACGCCTAATATCTTTGGCTTTGAGTTTGTTTTAACATTATTTAATAATTTGCTTTTACAGCTTAATTTGTTTTTACAGTTTATAAATTTTTGAATATTTTTTATATTTTGTTCTATAACTTGTAAATCAATTTCCGCCCAAGCCGAATAAAAAACTTGCTTATTCAACTTATTTATTAACCTATTTCAAAAAAATTTATTTCGAGCGAAAAATAATTTTAGATCTGCCAATAGTTATAGTATTGCCGTGCAGCAAAAGTGCATCAGCTGTTAAATGATCTTCCACCCTCATGCCATTTGTGGAGCCTAAATCCTTAGCTATAACGCCGTCATTAGTGATTTCAAATTGAATATGCTTTCTTGAAACACTTGTGTCATCTATAACTATATCTGCTTCCTGTGAACGTCCAACAGTCGTGATATTTTTAGTCAAAGGATAGCGCCTTCCATTTACATCTATAGTATATTGGTCTTTAACAGGCGCCGCAGACGTTTTAGTGTTAGGCGAAACTTTAACTGAAACTATTTTAAAATCACCTTTTTCTAATTCAACATTTTCTTCAAAAATCACTTTAACTACATCTGAAAATGAATAACCCTGTGACGAGGCATATTCAGAAATTTCCATAGCTAAATCGTCGGCGAAATTCACCGAACCCCAGCTTTCAATAGTGTCAAAATCTGCTGTTGATAATATTATATGATATTGGTTGGGGACAATTTTTTTTTCTAAAGAAATCGTTAAGGCTTTAGCATCAACTTCTTTTTTTAACGCTGTCACTAATTCAACAGGCTTTAAATCTTTTGCACCAAAACGTGAAAAAATCTTATTAAACATCTTCTCTGAAGATTGTTCAAATTTATCAAGAAAACTCATAATTTTACCTTTCGGAACTTTTTAAAAATAAAAGTTCTACTTACAATAAGTTTATCACGTATAAAATAAGGTCAAGCGAACGGTTTTCAACAAAGTTTATATTTTCACATATTTTTTACAAACTTGATTAGTAGAAATTCCCTGTATATTATTTATTCATGGACTGGAATTTGCCAATTGCTGATGACCTAAAATATAATTCAAACAAATCATCATCTGAAATAAATTTAGCCAATTCAGGCATTAACAACAAAGGCCTTTCAGAAAACACCCCAAAGCATTTCACACAGTCCGAAGAATCTTTTGAATCTCAAAATATCAGTCCGCCTACACAAAATGCTAGTATTTCCTATGAAACGCCGTCCTATACAAACTATTCCGCCGCAGGCGCCAACCCTTCCGCCGCAGGCGACTTTCCGTCAAATAATTTTCCACCAGATAATTTTTCACCAAATACTTTTCCACCAAATAATTTTCCAGCAAATACTTTTCCATCAAATAATTTTTCGCCAAATAATTTTCCAACAAATACTTTTCCAGCAAGTAATTTTTCGCCAAATACTTTTCCAACAAACACTTTTTTTGGCCCAATATCTCAAAAAACTAACAATAAAACCATAGCCATTGTTGGTTCTACTGGCGGCATCGGCACAACCTTATTTTCTATTTGTTTTGCTTTATATTTATCTCAGTTTCACAAAACTATTTTAATAGATTCTGTGGCTGGCGGCACAGGTTTAGACATAACATTAGGACTAGAAAATAAAACCGGTCTTAGAATGTGCGATTTAGTTAATGCTGATGGTCAAATTCCTGCAGAACGTTTATATGAACAAAGTATAGAATACCAAAAGTTGAAAATTCTAAGCTCAAACTATACTAATCCAATTTTTCCCACAGACGCAATTTTTGCCAATATAGTAAAACAACTCAAAAACGTCACAGATTATACAATTATTGACACTCCTCGCGATAAATTAACTAACAGTGAATTTGTTAAAACTCTAGATAGTTTAATTATTGTCACACCGAATAATATTCAAGGCATTAGTGCGGCGTCCTCTATATGCAACTTAACAAAAGATATAAAGAAAAATCTTTTAGTGGGCAAACTTCACAGTTTTAAAAATATAAAATTATTTACTAACGCTGAAATTGCTAATTTCTTAGATGCTAAAATTCTTGGGTTTTTAAAAATTGACTCTTACATAAAATCGTCCCTCCAAAGCGGTTATCCAATTCAGTTGAAAAAATCCAGTGATATATACCAATTAATAGAAGATATTATAAAAATAATTTAACGAGGAATTAAATTAAATATGTTAACTCAAGTCGATAAAGTAATAGACAGCACTCGCAACACATTAATTTCAGATGACAAAATAACTTCCAAAAAGGATATTTTTGATAAAATAAACCAAAATAATATAATAGGGTCTTCTAGAGTAGACAAAATGGTAGACGCTGTTTCAGCTGATCTTTTAGGCTTAGGGCCATTACAATTTTTAGCCGAGATAAAAGGCGTAACAGATATAGTAGTGAACGGTCCTAATAATGTTTTTATAGACAGAGGACACGGCATGGAAAGGGCTCAAATTGAGCCAGAAAAATTGGATACGTCTGAAAAATTGCGAGAATTTGCCTTTAAATTAGCAGTTTTATCAGGCTCTAGATTAGACGATTCTGCGCCAATTGTGGACGCTCAGCTGCCTATGGGATACCGTTTACACGCTGTAATAGAGCCTTTATGCGAAAATGGCGCACTTATTAGCATAAGAATACCTTCACAAAATATACTCTCTTTTGACCAATTCGTAGCTGATAAAACAATTAACCAACAGTGGGCTGAAAATATTAAACAGTTTATTAAAGAAAGAAAAAATATAGTTATCACTGGCGCCACAGGTTCTGGCAAAACTACCCTTTTAGCCGCTTTAATAAGTTTAATTAACCAATCTGAACGAATTATATGTATTGAAGAATCAAAAGAAATACCTAATTTTATTCATCCTCATATTATTTCTCTAATTGCCAAAAAACCCAATATTGAGGGCTTAGGCGAAATAACTTTGCAGCAATTAGTGAAGGCTTCTCTTAGAATGAGACCCGATAGATTGCTTTTAGGAGAAGCCCGAGGACCTGAAATATCAGATCTACTTATTGCTTTAAACACTGGTCATAAAGGAGGAATTGCCACACTACATTCCAACGACGCTAATTCTGTTCCAGCTCGGTTAGAAGCCTTAGGTGCGTTAGCTGGGTTAAAGCCCCAAGCTTTAGCTGCCCAAGCAATTAGTGCTATAGATATTATTTTGCATATAGATAAAATCAGTTGCGGCAAATTTGATTCTAGCAAGAATTTGGTTAAAAGAAAATTAACCCAAATTGCTAAATTAACGCTAAATACTGACTACCGTTTAGGCGTGGAAATTTTACAATCTGAAAAATAATAAGAATTGTTCAAAAGATATGAATTGCTTAAAAATATACAAAAAATAAATGTTGATAATTATCTTATTTAGCCTTTTTTTATATCTATTAATCTGGACTCCCCGTAGAATAACACCTTTTGGCAAAACTTCTAATATAAATCAGGCTAAAAGCGAAAATGCTAATAGTTTAATAACTGTTCAGAAAGACTTCACCCCTTTAGAGGTTTTAGATTTATTAGCTCAATATCTAAAAATTGTCCCTAACACTAAAAAAGCTTTTGAAAAAGTCTTTTATAAAGGCATAAATTTAGAAAATAGTCACGAAATTCTTCAAGCTTTTCAGAAGAAATGCCAAAACTATTCTAAACGAAAGCATATAAAAATTGCTGCATTAAACACAATTTTATCTATTAAAACATCTTCTATATTGGGCATACCGCTGCATAAAACACTTTTAGAAACAAAAAAAGTTTTATCTGACGAAATTGAAACACTAAATTTATGGAAAATGTCAATTGCTGGCCCTAGAACAACTGCTAAAATTCTGCAAGCTTTACCAATTCTAGGAATTTTCATTGGATTTATTTTTGGGGTTAACCCCCTAGAAGTGTTTTTTGATTTTTCCTTTGGAACAATAATATTTGTTATTGGTTTATCTTTAAATATAGCTGGATCACGTTGGATTAAATCTATGGAAAACAAAATATGGAAACAATTTTATTTTTAACATTATCTATTTATGTCTTTTTAACAAATGCTAATTATAAGCGTAAATTTCTTTTTCAAGGCCCCCAAAACCAATTTAAAGGATTATATAATAATAAAAATATTTTTGCTAGACATATATTTGATACAGGGCTTATTCTGCAACTTATTTTAGCAGCTTTAAAATCGGGCATTTCTATTCCTAGATCGTTAGAAATTATTGGCAAAGCTATGGAAAATAAAACAGGAGATGAACTAAAAACAATTTCCAAAAAACTAAAATTAGGTTTACCTTGGACATTAGCCTGGAAAAACACGTCTGCTCGCTTTAATCCTATAATAAATTCCCTAGAAGACGCCTGGAACAATGGTTCATCTCCTGAATCTATTATAAATTTAAAAATTGAGCAATTAAGAAAAGATAAACTTTACCGCGCTAAAACAGCTGGTGAACAGCTAGGTGTCAAAATAGTTATTCCTTTAGGTTTATGTTTTTTGCCAAGCTTTATTTTTATAGGCATATTACCTGTTATTATATCGCTAGTTGGAAATTTATTCTAGATAGAATTTTAGCTTAGCTTTTTTTAGTAGCGGATTTTTTAGCGGCTGGTTTTCTAGCAGCAGATTTTTTAGCGGCTGGTTTTTTAGTAGCGGATTTTTTGGAGACTGGTTTTTTAGTAGCTGACTTTACGGCACCTGTTTTGCCTGAAGGTTTCTTTGCTGAACTTCTTTGTCCAGGACGTTTTGTATTGGCTGTTTTAATTTCTTCAACAAATAATTCATCAACAAATTGCTCGTCAAATATATTTTTATCATCTATATATTTATCATCTATATAAGATTGTAAACTCTCGTCGTTGTCAAAATAATCATCTGCAAACATTTCATCAAGATATTCACTTATGTCACTAACATATAGATCGCTGTCAAATTCGTCGCCATAAATATCTCTAAAAATCATATAAACCAAAGCACAAATAGCGCCGCCGGCAAATAAAACTAAAATCACCAAAATGCCCTGCAATAAAGGCCAATCCGCTAATCCTAAAGACCAATTCTGAGCAAAAATAGCAGTAAATAAAACTCTAAAAGGGTTTAAGCCAGCATTTGTGGCTGGAGCTGTTATAAGCGCTGCCAAACCATAAGACACCCCTATTCCTAAAGCCTTAGAGGTTATATGCTTAATATTTTTGCGTGTCACAGTTATGAACATAGCCACCAATATAATAGAAGCTATTATTTCCAAAATCAAAGCAGCTGCTGGAGTGAAAACAAAACCTATATTAGCGCCATACATAGAATGCCCTGCTGAGGATTTATCATAGCCAATGGCACCTAACTTAAACCATGTATTAGAATCCATATTTATATCCACGCCTTGTGCAGAGGCCGAAGAAGCATCGCCCACAGGCAAAACTAATCTAACAAAACAAGTTGCCAAAAAAGCACCAATTGCTTGAGCTGATATATATATTCCAGACTGTTTCCAAGTGGTTTTTTTACATATAGCAGCCGCTATAGAAGTTATAGGATTAAAATGTCCGCCAGAAATTCTAGCCAAACATAAAAAAGCCACAAAAGCAGCTAATCCCAGAACTAATGCAATAGTGAAAGGTTTAAAATAAGTAACTATCAAAATCGCTGCACTCTGAGAAGATTGCTGTTGTGGAGAAGAAAATACAAAAATCGGCAAAATAACACTAGCAAAAATTCCAGCGAAAACCAAAATAAAAGAACCAAAACCTTCCGCCAAGGCTTTGACCAATAGAATATGGTTCCCCTTAAAGCTGCCAAATTGATCTCCCAATTCATCAAACCCTTGAGCATTAAACCCTTGGGAATTTTTAGCTGCAAATTCCTCTGAATTAGAATCAGACGGTTGGTCGTTTTTCATTTGTTTATTTGGTATTTTGAAATATTTTGCTAAATTTTTAAACATTTTTTGTATATTCTCCTATAAAATTGTAAATAACTAAAATAAGTTTATCATAAACTATAATATATTATATGAATAAAAAAATATTGAATTTTTTAATTCCGATATCCCTTTTAGCGATTGTGACAGCTGGGCTTTATTTTTTTGTTTTTCATAAATCTTTTGCACCTGAAGCGGCTCAAAAACAAAATGACCTAAAAGTTGGCGTGATTATGCCTAGTTCTTGGTTTTCTTTTGTGGATAATTCCACAATTGACTATCCCCAACATATTAAAGATACCTTCTTTCAAAGACTAACATTTGAAGGTCTAAATAATCAAAATATTTATATTGAATCTGCCACAACTTTAGGCGATCAGGCCGAAAAAGTTGCTAAAATGACCAAAAAAGGTGCACAAGCAATTGTTATAAGTCCAGTTATGGATGAAAACGTTTTGCCAGATCTATTAGGTCTAACAATACCTAATCCTTATGCTATGGGCAAAGATACATCTATTGAGCAGCAAAAACTAAAAGACAATTTAAATAGCGCTCAAAAAGAAGGTGTAAAATTGATCGGCTGGCAAAATTTTATTGAAGGAATAAAATATGATTTATTTATTCAATCTCCTACCGCAAAACTTATGGGAGAAAGAGTCGGCAGCTGGATTAATCAATATGATGGAATAGATAGCACAAATAAATCCACTGAATCTGCCAACCCTTCACAAACTAAAAAAACTGTGGAAATAATTTTACCTGAAATAACTGAAAATAATTATTCTAAGGATTTTTTTGCAGGATTTTATAATATGGTTGAATCAAAAATAAAAAATAATATATATCTATCAGCTAGCAATAATCTAAACTCTGAAATCACTAGTAGTCAATATGAACAATTTTGTTTAAAAAGAAATAATGGTAAACCTATTACCACTGCGGCTGATGAACAATCTGAGGCTTATAAATATATGACAAAAATTTTAGTTAACCAATATAAACTAAGTTCGCTTTATAATTTTAATCCCGAAAAGAGACCAGATATAATTATTTCTGGTTCAGACCAAATAGCCCAAGGAGTCATAGACGCGCTGAAAGACAAAGGTTTTTCGCCGGCTTATGATTCTGAAAAATGGCCCATTATTGTGGGGGTCGGAGGTTTAAAAACATCTATATGGAATATTTCCAACTCATTTCAGTCCATGACAATTATATATGATTCAAATCTTTTAGTTGAAAAAACCGCTGAAACCATTAAAAATATGTTAACCAATTATCAAGAAACTAAAAAACAATTGGAATTATATAACCATTCAAATATTAATGGTTTTCCCACAGCCGTTATTTCCACAGATTCTATAGCCGTTGACAAAACTAACGAAAAAGCCGAATTACTTGACAAAGGCTATATAACGCCAGGTGAAGCTGGATTATAGTCATTACCAAATATAAATTTAGGCTAGTATAAACTTTTAATATGGCTGACAAAAATAAATCAAACTCAAAGACTAATTTCAGCTAAGCAAAATATTATGAAACAAGGTATTATAAATCAAACTATTGAAGCAGCTGATCCTTTAATTGCTGCCGTTATAGAAGGCGAATTAGAACGACAGCAAAATGGTTTAGAAATGATTGCTTCAGAAAATTTTGTTCCTTTGTCAATTTTGCAAGCCCAAGGCAGTGTTTTAACTAATAAATATGCTGAAGGCTATCCCGAAAAACGCTATTATAACGGCTGTGAACAGGTTGATATTGCTGAGAATTTAGCAATTTCAAGAGCTAAACAACTTTTTTCAGCCCAAGAAGCCAACGTTCAGCCTCATTCTGGAGCTAGCGCTAATGCAGCTGTTTTGCAAGCCATGATAAAGCCTGGTGAAAAAATATTAGGTATGGATTTAGCGTCTGGCGGACATCTGACACATGGTATGAAATTGAATTTTTCCGGAATTTTTTATAAAACATCGTCCTATGGAGTAGACCCTAAAACTTATTTAATAGATTATGACAATATTAGAAGCATTGCCAAAAAAGAAAAACCTCAAATAATTATTGCCGGTTGGTCGGCCTATCCAAGACAAATAGATTTTTCAGCTTATAAGCAAATAGCTGATGAAGTTGGAGCAAAACTATGGTGTGATATGGCCCATTTTGCTGGATTAGCTGCTGCCGGATTTCATCCAACGCCTGCTCCATATTGTGATGTTGTGTCTTCCACAGCCCACAAAACACTTGGAGGACCAAGATCAGGCTTTATTTTATGCAAAAAAGAATATATTAAAAGAATAAATTCGGCGGTTTTTCCTGGAACTCAAGGTGGACCTTTAATGCACGTTGTTGCTGGAAAAGCTGTTGCTTTTAAAATTGCTTCTAGCCCAGAGTTCAAAAACAGAATTGAAAGAACGCTGCAAGGTGCAAAAATAATTGCTCAACGCCTTTTGGAGCCTGATTGCAAAGCCAAAAACATAAATGTTTTGACTGGCGGGACTGACGTTCATTTATTATTAGTTAGTCTTTTAGGATCTAATTTATCAGGAGCCAAAGCAGCTGATCTTTTGCAAAAAGTTGGAATTACTATAAATAAAAATTCTATCCCTTTTGACCCGGCTCCCCCATCTATCACCAGCGGAATTAGAATTGGCACATCAGCACTTGCCACTAGAGGCTTTGATATAAAAGAGTTTACTCAAGTAGCTGATATAATTGCTGAAACACTAATAAAAGGTGATCAAGCAAATTTCACCAAAATAAAAAAGCAAATAAAGCTTTTAACTGAACAATTTCCTTTATACCAAGAATTAAACAAAATTTAAATTGCTGATAAAATAGAATTTATGAAAATATTAAACGGTGTAAAACTCGCTGAAAAAACTCTTTCTAACTTAAAATTAGTAATCGACAAAAATAAAGAAACTTTGGGCGAACTAAAATTAGCTATTATAATTGCAGGAAATGATTTGGCTAGCCAAAAATATGTTAAACTAAAACTTTCTGATTGTCAAAAAGTTGGTATAAAAACAAGTGTTTTAACTTTGCCGGCCGATATTTCAACAACAACTCTTATTCAAAATATTAAAAACATAAATAACGAACCAGATGTTAGTGCTTTAATAGTTCAATTTCCTCTGCCAAAAGATATTCCCGTTTTTGATATTTTGCAATTTTTAGACCCCTTAAAAGACGCTGATGGATTGTCTTTACAAAATCTAGGAGCCAATCTAGCCAACATAAATGGTGAGCCCCTATCTATTTTGCCATGCACACCTCAGGCAATTTTAGATATAGCCCAAGAATATAAAATCTCTTTTGCCGAAAAACAAACACTTATTATCGGACGGGGTTTAACAGTTGGAAGACATTTGCCGTCTATTTTATCTAATAAGAAATATAATTCAACATGTATAACAGCTCATTCTAAAACAAAGAATCTAAATAAACTTATAAAATCTAGTGATATAGTTATTTCCGCTGCCGGTTCAGCCGGAATAGTAAATAAAGATAATATAAAAAAAGATTCTATTTTATTTGATGTCGGAATCAGTTATAAAAATGGCAAACTTCTTGGCGACATCAACCCTAATGTTAAAGAAAAAGCTAGTGCTCTATGCCCTAACCCTGGGGGCACAGGACCTATGACTAGGGCTAATTTGCTGAAAAATGTTGTAAATTTAGCAATTCTAAAATCCCACTTTCTCTAAAAACCCACTTTCTCTAAAAAATGATCTGAACATAAAGGAACATATTCCACTTCCGTTCCGTCATCTATAACAACTTGTTCACCGCTTTTTTCAAATTTTCCGTCTCTTCGGCGCGAATTATGATTAGCTTTTTTGCTGCAAAGAGTGCATTTAGTTCTAATTTCTTCAATAACATTTGCCAAATCTAAAGCCCTAGCAGCCCCTGGAAAAGATTGTCCTCTAAAATCAGTTCTTAGTCCATAAGCCATAACAGGAACAGACATTTCCACAGTTATTTTATACAAGTCTTCAACTTGTTTAGGTTCCAAAAATTGAACTTCATCAACAACTATTGCATCAAAAGGCTCATTTGAATAAAAATCTTTAATTTTTTTATAAATATCATCATTTGCGCTAACATATATGTCAACCGGTTTGGAAATTCCTATTCTGGAATGAATGCCTTGATCTTTTGTGTCAATTGCAGGTTTTATAATAATCGCCCTTTGTCCTGTTTCTGAATAATTATGCGCCACTTGAATTAACATAGTGGATTTTCCAGAATTCATAGAGCCATATCTAAAAAAGAATTTTGCCATTATAAATTTAACCTTTCCCTAAGCTCTTACTTCATCACTAGAAACAGAAGTTTCTTCTTTATAAGATAAACCAATATAGGCAGCGGCTAATAAAGCAAAAATATAAGCTTGAAGAGCTGCCACAAAAATTTCAAAAAGTGTAAAAAATATCGCGCCAACAAAAGTTATAGGCGAAAACAATATAAAAGGAAAACCTGCTTGAAATATAAAAAATTGAGTTGCCAAAAAACATAAGGCCAAAAGCATATGTCCTGAAATCATATTAGCTAGCAATCGTATAGTTAAAGAAAAAGGTTTAACCACTAAAAGCTGAGCTAATTCCACAGGAGCTATTAAAGGATAAACAAAAGGAGGGACGCCTTTAGGAAAAAGTTCATCCCGCAAAAAACCCCAAAAACCGTGTTTTATAATACCTGCTTTCCAATACTGCACAAAAACCCATAATGCGAACAATAAAGGAATCCCTATTCCAGCACTAGCTGCTAAATTAAAGCCCGGCACTATTCCAGCTAAATTAAAAAAGAAAATTGCACAAAAAATAGTTGTAATCATAGGAATATATTTTTTGCCGTAAGGCGAAGGTATCTGCTGATAAACTATTTGTTCGCGCAAAAACTCAAAAACTATTTCCACAGCGCTTTGCAAACGGCCTGGAATGATTTTAGATTTTTTCGCCACTAATGAAAAAAATACTATTATAAAAAGTGTCACTATTATACGAATTAGCTGCAAACGATTAAGTTCAAAAATAGTTCCTACAAATAAAAAAGGCTCAGGCATAAAATCGCTTATAGAAGGAACTTCCATAAGTCTATGATACCATACATATATGCCTGAATGCTTCAAATTTGCTAAATTTTCGCTTCACAATGATTTATAATTCAAATGAATATATGCCAGGCTAAAAAAGAGCTAAGACAAAAAATTTTGCAACAAAATAATCTACATCAAAATAAAAAAGATATTACAAATAGCCTAGAATCTTTTCAAAAAAACCTGTCTTCTTTTTTAAAAGAAAATTCTAAAAAAAAGATTATCGGTTTTCAGGCTTTGCCAGGAGAGCCTAAACTTATTGGAATTAATAACTTTATACCTCAAAACGCTAAAATAACCGCAAAAGAAAATTTTCTTGGATTTGATATATATTTAATTCCTTGTTTAGCTGCGGACAGGCAATTTAACCGCTTAGGGCGAGGCAGCGGATTTTATGACAAACTAATCTCCTATATTAAAAGTAGTAGCAAAAATTCTGCTGAATTTATAGTATGCTGCTGGACAAAACAAATTTTCGCTAAAATCCCTTTTGAAAAACATGACGAAAAAGTCGACGGCTTTATTACTGAAAAATCTATTATTTATAAAAACTAATTAATACTTTTAAATTAAATCCTTTTTAATAACTAAATTATCTTATGATAAAATAAAAATATTGGCCCCTTAGCCCAATCGGTAGAGGCAGCAGACTTAAAATCTGTCCAGTGTCAGTTCGAGTCTGACAGGGGCTACGTGTCAGCAAATAAAAATAATTCATTAGACAATAAATCAGTTAGCAGTCAGCCTGATAAAAAATCTGCCTGGATATACCACGTTTTGCAATTTATAAAATTTGGTATAGTCGGAGCAATTTGCTATGTAGTAGATGTCGGACTTTACAATGTGCTAGTTTTTGCACCAACCATAAACTTTTTATCTCACGCACCCGTGACAGCTAAAGCTGTCAGCACCGCAATTAGCACATTGCTTTCATGGGCTCTCAACAGAAATTGGGCTTTCCGCGAACATAAAACAGACTCTAAACGAAAAGAATTAGTAGCTTATATTTTAATAAATGCTTTAGGAATGTTAATCGCTATGTCCTGTTTAGGCTTTTCACGATATATTTTACATCTCAAAGGGGCTATATCTGATAATATTTTCGGAAATGTTATAGGCACAGGTTTAGGCACATTCTGGCGATATTTTGCTTATAAATTTATTCTTTATAAGAAAAAATAATCTTTTATAAGAAAAAATAATCTCTAACAAAATAAAATTAGAAAGTAAAAAAATGCCTAATTCAGAAACCTTTTCCCAAACAAAAGACTGCCTATTCTGCAAAATAATTGCTGGTCAACTGCCCTTAGACGGCCTTTTTTGGCAGGACGATAAATTTTTAGCATGGTTAGCAATTGACCCTTCCACCGAAGGTTTCAGCCTGGTCGTTCCTCGTAAACATCACGCAAGCGATGTTTTAAAAATGCCTAATAAAGAATTAACTGATTTTATTTTAGCGGCTAAAACGGTCAGTCAAATTTTAGAAAATTATTTTACTGATGTTGGACGAATAGGACTTATTATGGAAGGAACAGGAGTTGATCATGCTCATATAAAGCTTTTTCCTTTTCATAAAACACCTTGGATGAAACAAGGCAAATGGCAGCCCATATTTTCTGACAAAGAAGAATGGTTTGAATCATATCCTGGATATATATATTCAGGGGCTGGGCCAATAGCTAATCCAAAAGAATTGCAAAAATTAGCCCAAAATCTAAAAGATTCACAAAAAGCCCAATAATCAAAAACCTAAGTAATTATAAAAAATCCGAGAATTCTCAAAAATTAGGATTTTAAATCCGAGAATTGCCAAAAACTAAGATTTTTTAGAAGCCACAGCTGCAAAACGTTGATTGGCGTCTTGCCAATTTATAACATTCCACCAAGCAGAAATATAATCTCCTCTAACATTTTTATAATCTAAATAATAAGCATGTTCCCAGACATCTAACAATAGAATAGGCGTTAAAGATAATGCTAAATTAGCTTGATGATCAAACAGTTGAACAATATTGAGTTTCTTAGCATAAGAATCCCAAACTAACACTGCCCAGCCAGACCCCTGAACTCCAGCCGCCACAGCTGAAAATTGTTTTCTAAAAATTTCTATAGAACCAAATTGGTCTTTTATAGCCTCAGCTAATTCCCCCATAGGTTCTTGTCCTGTAGGCGCCATATTATCCCAGAAAACGCTGTGGTTAACATGTCCAGCAAAATTAAAAGCATAATTTTTAGATAATTGGTTTATTTTAGAAAAATCATCTTTTTGTCTGGCTTCAGATATTTGTTCTAGCGATTGGTTAGCACCGCTAACATATGCATTATGATGTTTGTCGTGATGTAGTTCCATAATAAGACCGCTTATATATGGTTCTAATGCAGAGTAGTCGTAAGGTAATTCGGGTAACTTGTATTCCATAAAATAATGCTAACAATCTCTAAATAAATTTTGTATATAATTATGTGAATTTTTAGAAAATATTTTTTTTCAATTCAATTAGTAAAGCTTATTAAACAAAAACAATTTAACCACTTTTTTCAGGAGCAAACTGTTCCCAAAAACTATTACCAACTAGTAAAACATAATTAGCAAAGATAATTTAACCACTTTTTACCCAAGCGAACTGTTCTAAAAAATTATTACCAGAGAAAACTAATATTTTCAAAAAGTGTCAATATGTTTTTCAAGAAATTATCTTGAAAATTTTTGCGGTAGTTATGCTTAAAGCAAGAAAAATTTCAAGAGTTGATATGTTTCCAGACTTTATATTTGGGGCTTTAAGCCCCAAAATAAAGTCATTGGAGATTCAACTTTCCCCATCAAAAAAAATATATTGGAAAATACTAAAATTTTTAAATTTAACATTATGGTAATAATTTTTTGGAACAGTGAGCGTTTTTTTTTTTTTTGTAAAAATTTAACTATGAGTGAATTGTTTAGTATAAAAAATGCAAATATTAAAAAAATACATATTAAAAAACTTGGTGTAAGAAAATTAGGCATCTGGGGAATAATATTTCTTTTTGGAATATGCGCCTTTATAAGCGGATTTAATATAAATTCTTATGCTGCTTCATCATCAACTATTTTACCAATT
>JAITSB010000039.1 GCA_031288095.1 Candidatus Opitulatrix roisinitermitis
GCTGATTTAACTGATAAAGGTTCGCAATTTTCTAATCTTTTTAAAAATGCGGTGTGGAATAATCACGTGGTTTTAGTGAAAAATCAAGCTTCTAAAGATGCTTTGATAGCTGGCGGAGCGCCAGCTGATAGAGTGCAGATAAAAATCTAACATAATTCAATACTTAAATATATATTTTGTAATTGCTAGAATTAATGTATGGTTCGGGCAAAGAATAAGTTAGCTAAAAATAATTCTAAAATAAAAAAAATAATTTCTAGAAGTATAAAAGTATTTCTTTGTATAGTTTTTGTTTGTGCTATAGGGCTTTTTTTGTGGTTTATAATTTCTTATAATTCGGTAGTTATACCTGAGCCAGATAAAGTTGCCTTAGAAGAACGTTCAACAGTTTATTTTTCTGATGGGATGACCCCTATTGGTTCTTTGTCTAATCAAAATCGCCAAATAATAGATTGTTCCGTTTTGCCTAGTTTTGTAGAAAATGCTGCTGTGGCGTCTGAAGACAGAAGTTTTTGGACTAATCCAGGAATAGATCCTATAGGGATTATCAGAGCTTTTTGGAATAATTTAACTAGCGGAACTCGTCAGGGAGGTTCCACTATTTCTCAGCAATATGCAGAACGCTATTATACGGGAGAAAACAGCAGCTATTATGCTAAATGGCAAGAAGCTTTATTAGCTGTGAAATTAAATTCATCGCAAAACAAATCTGAAATACTTTGCAATTATATGAACACTATTTATTTTGGCAGAAATTCTTATGGAATCCAAGCGGCTGCGGAGGCTTATTTTGGCAAAAACGCTCAGGATTTATCAGTTTCTGAGGCAGCTCTTTTAGCAGGGCTAATACCCTCGCCTAATAATTGGGATCCTGAAATTAGTTTAGTTGATGCAAAAAACAGATGGACTAGAACTGTTAATTTAATGCAAGAAGATGGTTATATTACTAAAAATGAAGCTGAAAAAATCCTAAAAAATTCCTTGCCTAAAACTAAACAAAGAGAGCCTATTCAGCCTTTTGCCGGCGCTAATGGCTATATTATGCAGTTAGTTAAAGATAATTTAGAAAAAGAGCATAAAATTTCAGAAAATAATTTATTGAGCGGAGGCTATAAAATAATCACAACTATAGACAAAGAAAAGCAAACTTCTATTATAAAAGCAGCTCAATCATTGCCAAAACAAGCGTCTAAATTTGCTCAGGTTGGTGCTGTGGCGCTTGATAACAAAACAGGCGATATTTTAGCTTTATGGGGCGGACCCGATAATATAACACATTCTTTGAATAACGCTACCCAAGGCAAAGCTCAAGCAGGCTCCACTTTTAAACCTTTTGCTCTTTTAGCGGCGGCTCAAAAGAAAGTTGATTTTCATAAAATATATAATGGAAATTCTCCTCAAAAATTTGCCGGGCTAAAAAATTCAGTTTCTAATGCTGAAGATATAAGTTACGGACAGATAGATCTTTATAAAGGATTAGCTAATTCAGTTAACACAGTTTTTGTGAAATTAAATGAACAAGTTGGACCATATAAAACAGCTGAAAATATAAATGCTTCTGGCATAGATGAATTGGTGGAACCCACGCTTTTAAATGTTTTAGGATTCACTTCTGTAACTCCTTTAGAATTGGCTAGAGGTTTTAATACTTTGGCAAATTATGGCTGCCGCAATAATCCTTTTTTTGTTCAATCTATTTCTAAGTATTCAAATAAAAAATTGACTATTTCTGTTTATAATGACATGCCAAATTGTGAGCAGGTTTTTGCTAAAGATGATGTTGCAAAAGTTGATCAGGCTATGCAAGGAGTTGTTCAAAACGGTTTTGGGCAAAAGGCCAAGGCTGTGGGAGAAAAAATTTCGGGCAAATCTGGCACAAGTTCTGATAATAAATCTGCTTGGTTTGCCGGTTATAGCGAAAAGCAAACAGCAGTTTTTGGACTTTGGCAAACTGGCCAAAATGGCCAAGAAGAAACTATTTCACCTTTCGGAGCAGTTCCTAATTATGCTGTGGCGGGTTCAGGCTGGACATTAGACGCTTTTGTACAATATATGAAAGACACTAAATAAATGTCAAAAACTCCGCAGTTTTCTAATTTAAAGCGTAATTGGGGCAGTGATATAGACTCTTTAAAAATAGTTCATATTGATATGGATTCTTTTTATGCCTCAATTGAAATTTCTCGTCATCCAGAAGCGAAAAATAAACCTGTTGCGGTTGGAGGAACTAATTTATCAGGAGTTTTAAGAGGTGTGGTTAGTTCAGCTAATTATGAAGCTCGGCAATGGGGAATATATGCTGGGCAGCCCATGGCCGAAGCTCGTAGATTTTGTCCTCACCTGGTTAATTTTCCAGTGGATATGCCCTTTTATGAAGAAATTTCCGCTAAAGCAATAGAAATTTTTCGAAAGTTTACGCCTAAAGTTGAAATTTGTAGTATAGATGAAGTTTTTCTAGATTTAAGCGGTTCAAAATTGCTTTTTGGTCCGATTTTTCAAACTGTTGCCAAAATTAGGCAGCAAGTCTTTTCAGAATTAGATGTTGCTTGTTCTGCTGGAGTAGCTCATAATAAATTAGTTGCGAAATTAGCTGCTAATCAAGCTAAGCCTAATGGTCAAATATATGTTTGCCAAGATGCTGCCGAAAAATTTGTTCAATCATTGCCAGTTAAATCTCTTTGGGGAGTGGGCCCAGCAACTGCTCAAAAATTAAAGAAATATGGAATTACATCAGTTAAGCAATTAGCTCAGTTAAGCGATGGTAAATTAAAATCTATTTTTAAAGAAAAGATTGGCGAAAAACTTCATTATTCTGCTAGAGGAATAGATAAATCAGAAATAGTTGTGGCAGATGAACCTAAATCAATTGGCAATCAAGAGACGCTTTATTGTGAAACTGCTAATCAAACTGAAATTTTGCAACATTTGATGAAAATGACTGAAAAATCAGTTAATCGTTTATGTCAAGCAGGTTATTTTGCTTCAAGAGTTTTTTTATATATAAAATATTCTGATTTTTCCACAAATTGTGTTAGCCGAACTTTGCCCGACCCTGTTTGCGACACTCAGACCATTTATAGCGTTGCTAAAGAGCTTTATAATAACGTGTATAATGGCAAAAAAGTTCGTTTAATAGGCGTTAGTTTAGCAAAGTTGGTTGATATTAACTATTTTGGAAAGCAAAAAAGTTTTTCCATTTTTGAATATGGTGTTGAAAAAAAAGAAAGGCTGCAAAAAGCTATAAACTTGTTAAATAAACGCTATGACAAACAAATTGTTCGCTATATGTAGTATAGAAAAAACAAAAATTTAAATAGTAAACCAATAGTTTAAAATAGCAGTTATAAAAATATTCAAAAACAATATTTGTGTTATAATTTTGTAAAATATTTTTTTATGTTATTCTTATATAAGTATTGAAATATACAATGAAAGGTGAATTTTTTATGAATAATTTAAGAAAAAGAATTGTAAATCTAAGAGCTGTAGGCATATTTTTGGCTAGTTTTGGCTTGATAGTTAGTTTAGTTTTTGCCAGCTTTGCGCCTCCAGCCAAGGCTGCTGATGGTTTGAATCCGCCAAGTTGGGTTGCCATAAGTGTTGATTCTAATTTGAGAGAGGCATTTGTAAAATGGGCGCCGCCATCTAATTTAGCTGATTCGTTTGAATATAAAGTCCAGTTATTAAATAATTTTGGCAGCTTATGGGAAGAAAAATTAAGTTCTGAGGATACTTTTAAGAACGGGTGTGTACCTTTTGACGATACTAAAACCGGTTGTACATTTTTTGTTGTTCCGGCAGGTTTTTATTCAGCCAGAGTTTATGCCGAAAAAGACGGCCAGCAAAGTCTCCCCGCAGAATCAGGCTATGAAAACGACGGGCATATTACTTTTAGCCCAGAAAATCCCATACCTTTTTCCGATATAGGTCTGTTGAAGGATGATGAAAAGAATTCGCTTAATTGGGCATCATCTTATAGAATTGCCCGCGGAGCCGGCGGAGATTTTAAACCCGGAGATGTTGTCAAACGCAAAGAAATGGCGTCTTTTTTATATAGAGCTTTCGGTGAACCTTATATACCGGTTGATATAAAAGAAAAATTTTTAGATTATGATAAATTCGGAGTTCATAGAGGCGCTATTGATTGGTTAGCTTCTAAAGGAATATTGGAAGGCTATATATGCACAGGCAAAGGCGTGCCTAATTCAATCTGTCAAAGCGCTGGGCAATATTACTTTTTGCCGGATGGCGAAACTAGCCGCGGACAAATGGCTCAATTTTTGTATAAATTGGCTAAAACCCCAGAAATGTCTAATGAGGAAGTGAAAAAGTATCTTGATTCGTTGAATGACAGATATGAAATTCCTTCAGATCAGGAGAGGCCCATTGCTTGGTTAGTTAAAGAGAGCATAACTACAGGATACGAAGATAAAACATTTCGGCCTAAAAATAGAGTTTCTCGGATTCAGATGACTCAATTTTTGAAAAGGCTGGCAGCCAGATTAGGCACAACGCCTTATTTAAAGGAAGAACAGACAACGCCTTCTAATTTTTTATATACAGGTAAACTGCGTTCTGAAATAACTAAAATTACTTTTATAGATACTAGACCAGAATGCATTAATCGGATGGATGTTTCAGAAGAACATTTTTCAAATGCAATTTATGCTTGTGTGGATGGAGATGAAATAGTTATTGGGGCTTATGGAGGAGTTGTTGGGAATATTAAGAACAGTAATTTTTTATTTTGGAATTTAAGCTATAATGCAGGAGTAACGTTAAATTTAAAGAATTTTAATGCGGCTAAGGTTAAACAAATGAATATGATGTTTAATGGTTCAAGATTAAACTCACTTATTCTGTCGAAAGATTTTGGGGCTGGAGCAGTTGTTATGAAAGAGACATTTTTAAATGCAAGTTTACAAACTAATATTGATTGGTCGGATACAGATTTTGTAATTAAAACAGACGCTGGCGGAAGCATTCCTGATGTTAAGGGCATGTTTGAGAATATTAATTGGGATAAACATTGTATATATGTAAAAAATACTTATTATCAAGATTTTTTTATAAAAGGTACAGATGCTACAAATATTAATATATTGGTGCCAGGTGAAACTTGCAAAAGTGAATAAATAGAAAATAGAATATAAAGGAAAAAATAATATGCACAATTCAAAAATAAATTCAGTAAATAAATATAAGGATAGTTTTTACTCAAAAAATGTATTCAAAAAATTAGCTTTTTGTTTAATAGCTATTTTTTGCTTTTCATCATTTAGCGCAGTATCTGCTCCAAAAGCGAATGCTGTTAATTTGAATATTGTTAGTTCAAGTGCGGCTAATTCAAGTGCGGCTAGTTCAAGTGCGGCTAATTCAAAAACGGCTGATAGTTTTTCGGTTTCAATAACAAAAAT
>JAITSB010000048.1 GCA_031288095.1 Candidatus Opitulatrix roisinitermitis
TCATCACCTTGGCTAGACGCGGCAGCTGACCCTGAACAGATTTTAACATATTTTTCTTTTATTTCGTTGATATCATATTTTATAGTCAGTTCGCTTTGTAAATTTGTTTGAGCAGATGACGCATTAGTTGCTCCTGTGCCTCCTTTGTCAACAGGCAAAACTCCTGAATAATTAGCAAAATTGGAGCCTAAGAGATTTGTGGCTGCTTGGGCCGCTGTGTTAGCATTTGTGCCGCCGCGAGAAATCGGCAAAAGTGTTGATGAACCAGCTGCGTTAACATTTATGCCAGCTCCAAAACTAATTATACTTAGAAAACTAATAGCAGTAATATAAATTTTTTTAATGGACAAAAATCTGGCTTTATTAATATTAGTTTTGCTTGTCATAATATTGACCCCCTCTTAGCTCCATATTAATTTTGCTGGAGTTCTGACGGTTTTAATAACACTATCAGCTGCTGATATGGACGTTAATCCCGCTGGCTCGGTGGATGAAAAATATGTTGTAAATTGAGAGTTTTCTGGATTGTTTATAAGAAACTGAAAATAAGTTCTGTTTGGCCATAAGTTTGTCATAAGATAAAAATCTCGCCAATTATTTGCTCCATCTGTTCGGTCAATATAGCTTGCAGACGGAGCAGTATTATCAGTTAAAGCGAAAATTCTGGCAGGGATAGTGTTTTCGTTAGTGTTGCCTGAAACATAGATTAAATAATTATATGGATGTGTTCCATAATCAGAAATGCCCGATATTTGAACTATTTGATTTGTGCAATTATTTTCATCACCTAATTTGATAGTTGCTATTTTAATATATAAGCTCACTCCGGCTGATGACGAGTTTAGACTATATACTGGATTTAGGTTCAAATTATATTGAGCTCCTAGATTAGTAGTTGCACCTGTGCCTCCTTTGTCAACAGGCAAAACTCCTGAATAATTAGCAAATTGCTCTCCAAAAATATTTGTGACTGCTTGAGCTGCCGTGTTAGCATTTGTGCCGCCTTTTTTGATAGGAAGAACAATAACTTGTTCAGCTTTTGAAAACTCCATATTAGTTAAATAAAACGCAAAGCAGGAGAGAAAAATAAGTAATAGCGAAAAAGATTTTCTAAGACGTGTTCCTTTAAACATTTTATAAATTTTCTACTTTTTGACTTTCTAGACACAGAGGAGTGAGCGGCACAGCATCTTCAGGAAGACTAGATAGTCTATCAGGTGTAAAAAGATTTTGTAGATCTCGGGCAATATTAGAATATTTATTAACGTCAGAAATAAAAACTATTCTTGTTCGGGGCAGCCATGCTAGACTCTTAGCATAAAAATCACGGCGTAAACCACTTCTAGTTGAAGCGTCTTCCACGTCAACAGAATAAATCATAAAGTTGTGAGCATATCCAGTGTATCCATAATCATAACAATAAGGTGAATAGTTAACGAAAATAGCCGAATTATCTCTGCCCGAGACTGTAAGTTGAGCAAGTATAGGCAAACTTCCAAAATCAAACATACCAGCTATAATAACCGACTGATTTCCAATTCCGGAATTTGTGCTATTAACACTTACAGATGCCACTTTTATATAAACAGAGTTTCCGGTGCCAATGCCATATTCATAGGAAGGATAATTCCCTAAACTTTGCATAGCTAAAAAACCGCTAGATTCGCCAGTTCCGCCTTTTGTAATTGGCAAAATGCCACCATCGTAATTAGCAAAATTTTCGCCTAGGAGGTTGTTTGAAGCCCCAGCCGGAGTGCTAGCTCCTGTGCCACCTCGGGACGCTGGGAGAATTTCTGATGAAACGGCAGATTTTGAATTAAATTGAATTCCGGACAAAAAAGATAAGGCGATAAATAAAATAGGGAATATAAATAGAGCAAATTTTTTAATTTTTATAAATTTCATAATACTACCTAGTTAAATTTTTACAAAAAAAAAAAACGCTCACTGTTCTAAAAAATTATTACTCAAATGTTAAATTTAAATATTTTCTCCAACTGACAATATATTTTCCCGAAATTAGCGTGCACCGTTCTGCAAAGCCTAATTTCTCAGAAGATAAATCTTCCGAAAATTAGTCCGCAGTCCTACTCACTTTTGAAAATTTTCTTGCTTTAAGCATAACTACCGCAAAAATTTTCAAGATAATTTCTTGAAAAACATATTGACGGTTTTTTAAAATATTAGTTATTTCTGGTAATAATTTTTTGAAGCAGTTCGCTCCTGTAAAAAGCGGCTAAATTGTTTTTAGTTAATTATGTTTGACTAATTGCTTTATTGATCTAATTGTTTTAGGGTGGTCCAATCAGATACAGTAGTATAATTTATTTGTTGTCCTGGACAAGTAAAATCTGCGCACCCTCCAATAGAAAGCATAAATCCACTGAGCAATAAGTTTTGACCATATCCGCCGTAATTAGCTGTGTCAGAAAATAGTCCAACATACCAATTTTCGTTATACATAAAAGTCCCTAATTTCATATGCGGTCTTCCCCCGCAAATATCTCTTGAAACACATTTCATAAAAACAGTGTTACTTGTGACATTGTTTGGATGTCCGCCTAAAACAAAGTCCATAGTAAATCTGTGCATATCGCCTGTGCAAGAAGCTACATGCGGTATACAACGATGATATAATACTTCGCCAGAAAAAACAGCTCCAAGGCTAGTTCTTTTAGATGTATCGAGAGGAATTTGTCCTAAAACTATTATTGACATTGTGTTGCTACTGTCAGGAACATTTCTAACTAGATATTGATTTTTAAATCCTTTGGCTGTAAATATCTCACTATAAGCAGCTTTAGCACTTGGGAATTGGTCGTTTGTGGAAGATGAATTGATGACGTCGACTTTGCCTAAATTAGTGATGGCTTGGGCTGCTGTGTTAGCATTGGTTCCTCCGCGAGAAATTGGCAAAACTGTGCTTGAAGAAGCAGCATAAGAATTTATATTGTAGCCGCTAACAAAGCAAGTTGTGCATAAGATAAATATTATTCCTAAAACGCCGACCTTTTTAATATTGACGACCTTTTTAATATATGTCTTTCTAATACCTTTGTTTTTAATACTAAACAATTCGCTCATAATAAAATTTTTACAAAAAAAAAAAAACGCTCACTGTTCCAAAAAATTATTACCTAATTGTTAAATTTAATATTTTCTTCAACCGACAATATATTTTCCCGAAATTAGCGTGCACCGTTCTGCAAAGCCTAATTTCCCAGAAGATAAATCTCCTGAAAAATTAGTCCGCAGTCCCACTCACTTTTGAAAATTTTCTTGTTTTAAGCATAACTACCGCA
>JAITSB010000046.1 GCA_031288095.1 Candidatus Opitulatrix roisinitermitis
ACTTTATCGCTATTAGCTGACTTCCAAGAGTCTAATTTTTTATTCCACTCTTCTTCTAAGCTTTCGCCTTTAGCGATGAGTTTTCTAGACTGAGTCAAAGCTGCTTCATCCACTGCAAAGTCTTTATCAGGGTCTAATCCAAGATTGGTTTTTAAACCCCGAATTTCATCTGGTCCTAAAGCTGCGCCATGTGAAGATCCAGAATTTGTTTTGGTCGGTGAAGGCCAAGCAATTAGAGTTCTCAAAGATATAATAGAAGGTTTATCGGTGACTTTTTTGGCTTTTTCAATTGCTTCATTTAATGCATCAGTATCTTCTTTATAAACTCCGCCTTTAGTCCAATCAACTTTTTGAGTATGCCAGCCGTCAGCTTCATATCTTGACAAAACATTTTCAGTGAAAGCAATTTTAGTGTCATCCTCAATGGTTATATGATTGCTATCCCAAAGAACTATTAGATTTCCTAATTTTTGCAAACCGGCTAATGAAGCAGCTTCTTGTGAAATGCCTTCTTCTAAACAGCCGTCGCCAGTTAAAACGTATATATTATAATCAAAAGGCGATTCTCCCTGAGGGCTGTCTGGGTCTAAAAGACCCCTTTGATAGCGCTGTCCATAGGCAAAACCAACCGCTGTGGCAATTCCTTGTCCTAGAGGTCCTGTGGTCATTTCCACTCCGGCAGTATGTTTATATTCTGGATGACCAGGGGTTAAAGAGCCCATAGTTCTTAAAGCTTCTATATCATCTAATTCAAGTCCAAAGCCGCCGAGATATAGTTGCAAATATTGAGTGAGTGACGAATGACCCATTGACAAAATAAAACGATCTCGACCCTCCCAATTAGGATTTTTTGGATTTACTCTGAGATGTTTTTGATAAAGCAAATATGCGGCGGGCGCTATTGAAATGGCGCTGCCAGGATGTCCGCTGCCGGCTTTTTCTACAGCGTCGGCCGATATGGCTTTAGCCATTTTTATAGCTTTTAAATCTAGATCATTTAGAACTGACATATATGCCTTTCATTATGTTATTTGAAATTTTATACAAACAGTTTATCATAAACAGCAGATTTCAAAAATTAGACTTTGTTGAATATTTTATAGACTAAATGCATATATTCGTTATAGAATTGCTGCTCGGTGAATTGTATATAAAGTATCTAATAAAACAATGGCGTTAATCCAAAAAAAGCTTATTTTTAAATTATTTATTATTTTTTGATTTAGGTCAATTTGACAATATTGCGGAATTAAAAGCAGCGGCAAAAAAGGCAGCCAATATCTAGTCTGAACCCCCCAAATATAGGTTTCCCCCGGAGCCGAAAGTGATAAATATAGTGATATATATATTAATCCTAGACATAGTAAAGGAATTAAATATCTGGCAACTATAAGAAGCTTTGATTTTTTTTCTTTAAATGAGTTTTCATCTATTTCAGGAAAGTTGGTTAAACTGTTGTTTGACGTTTTTGAAATAGTAATAATAATTGCCAATATGACTCCAACAATGCTGGCTAGCATAAACCAAGGTTGCAGCAAAACCCTTTCTGATAGAATTGCTCCAAAAGCAGTTAATTGCTGGCGTGAGTGTAAATAGCTATCTGGATTAGGTGATTGATAATGATATGCTTGGAAAAAAATTGAGTGAATAACTGCTTTTAAAAAATGTAGTGGATTATGCGAAATTGCTTCTTTTTGCAGGCCCGGACTAACAGCAACATTAGTGATAGTTATATCAGGATTTGCCTTACTTACTTTTGAAATTAGATATAAACAGATAAAACTAGAAACCAAAATAGAAGATATATTTATTAGCCAGCCTTTGATACTATGCCAATTTTTATTAATAAATCCGATTATAAGAGTTAAAATGATAATTGGCAAATAAGTCATTTTCACACAGCCTAAAGCAATAGTCAAACCAGATAATATAATAGCATTTTGCGGAGTAATTTTTTCTTGATAATAAATTATTTTGTAAACCCAGGCAAATAAAAGAACTGATATAGAGTATGTTAATCCGTCGTGTGAATAAGCTGTTAGCTGAATAAGTGTCATAGGAAGCACCGAAATTGCTAAAAGCACCCATTTTCCTCGAGGAATTATTTTTATAGCTAAGAAAATCAGGCAAATACATAAAATTAATTGTAAGAATTTTGCTAGCATAAATTCTCCTAAAAGAGAAATTCCAAAAAATTTACTAAGCCATGTTCCGGCTACTAAAGGAGCATAAGCCATAGGTGAATTAGGTGTTGCTTGGCCAGAAGTGACGTCTAAAATAGTTTGAGAATGATATTTTTGTGGCAAAGTTAGATTTTTGTCAAAAGGCATAGTTTGGCTTTCGCCAAAGCTAAAACTGTGTATAAAATTGTTGGCGTTAATGTCAATTGGTCCATAGCCAATTAGTCTATCTTGATCAGATCTTGTGTTATCAATTCTGGCAGGATACGGCTTTAATTCGTTAAAAATTTGACCATTGGCAATTTGCTGAACTCGTATATAATGAGTTGCTTCATCATCATTAAATCCAGGCGGTGTGAAAATAATAAATAAGCTACCAAATAGCAAACTCAAAATTAAAAAAAGTTGAGCTGGACTTTTCATAATTTTGGAACTAATTTGAGCCACTTTTTTTAATGCGTCCTTTTTTAGGGGCCTTTTCATCTTTGAGACATAATTTTCCATATAATTTTAGTCTATACTATATTTGTGGAGTTTGGACAGATTTTAGAACAGTTTTTATCATATTTAGCTTTTGAAAAAACTTTGTCTAATAATTCAGTTCAGGCTTATAAAAACGACTTAGAAAAGTATTTTAGTTTTTTAAAAAATTCTAAAATAGTTTCTTTAAAGCAAGTCACAGATGATATAATAGAGAAATTTATTTCTAATTATTCATCCACTAAAAAAGTTTTTCTTCGCACAACTCATTTAAAGAAAAAAGATGTTGCTAAAAGACCTGAGCCAAAATCAGTTGCTAGAGTTGTGGCGAGTGTTAGAGCTTTTCATAAATTTATTTTTGAAGAAGGCTATACTTCGGTTAATCCAGCAGAGCTGATTGCGGCTCCTAAATTGCCTAAATCTTTGCCACATGCTTTATCTATTCCCGAAGTAGCTCGGCTTATAGACGCGGCTAATATAAATAATTCGGACATTGAAATAAGAGATCAAGCTTTGTTAGAATTTATGTATTCCACAGGAGCTAGAGTTTCAGAAGTGGCTAATTTGATGGTTTCTGATGTTGATTTAGATTTAGACTATATTAAAGTTTTTGGAAAAGGCAGCAAAATGCGTTTGGTTCCTTTGGGCAGTTATGCTAAAAAAGCTATGTCTAATTATTTAATTAATTCTCGGCCGGCTTTATCACAAAAAATATTTGCTAAAAGATCAAATAAAAGATCAAAGAATAAAAATAGTAGTCAGAATTTAGGAAAAGATTCATTAGACCAAAAAGTTTTGTTTTTAAATAGACGAGGCCGCCCAATTTCTCGTCAAACTATTTGGGAGATTTTGCAATATGTAGGTTCTCGAGCCCAAATCAAAAATATTTCTCCTCACACTTTAAGACATTCGTTTGCTTCGCATATGCTTCAGGGCGGTGCAGATATAAGAGTTGTCCAGGAACTTTTGGGGCACACTAATGTTGTTACAACTCAAATTTACACATACATTTCCCCTGAAACGCTCAAAGAAGTTTATATCACAAATCACCCAAGAGCCTTTTAAATTCGTAGTTTTGAAATTTGTTTAGAATATTATATGTTATAATATACACTATTTATATGTCTAAAAAATTTGTTAAATTTAAAAAAATAAATTCAGACGATAGGAAAGAACGTCCTGAAAGTTATGAAGATAAAAAATTAGTTAGAGGTCTAAGTAATAGGCATTTGCAGTTAATTGCTATTGGAGGAACTATTGGCACATCGTTGTTTTTAGGTTCGCAAAAGACCATTTCTATGGCAGGGCCTTCAATTGTTTTAGCCTATTTGATTTCCGGAGTTGTGACTTTTATAGGTATGCGCATTTTAGGAGAAATGATTCTGAGCAATTTAAAATTCAATTCTCTAAAAGATGTTGCCACGCATTATTTAGGGCATTGGGCCGGTTTTATGGTTGGTTGGATGTATTGGTCTTTTTGGATTGTGACAGGTATGCAAGATGCTGTGGCTGTTAGTATATATTTAAAACCATTTTTTCCAGCTTTGCCTCTTTGGATTCCTGGAGTAGCAGTGGTTTTTTTCATTTTTATTTTAAATTCCATAACAGTAAAACTTTTTGGAGAATTGGAATTTTGGCTTTCGTTTATAAAAATTGCCGCTATTTCAGCATTAATAATTGTTGGATTTTATTTAATTTTTTCCCACCAATCCTACACTTACGTTTTTGAAGAAACTAAAACTAGTCAAGTTTTGACTTCGGAAATTTCTAATCTTTGGCAATTTGACGGATTTTTTCCTAAAGGCTTTACAGGATTTCTTTTAGGTTTGCAATTAGCCTTCTTAGCTTATGCCGGCGTTGAGACTGTTGGCATGACTGCTGCTGAAACAAGAGATCCAGAAAAAACTATTCCTAAAGCAATTAATGCTATACCTTGGAGAATTAGCATATTTTATGTTGGGGCAATATTTGTGACTTTGTGCGTCGTTCCTTGGTCTAATATGTCAAATTCGGGCAGCCCTTTCGTTGGCATATTTTCAACAGTTGGTTTGCCAGCAGCATCTGTCATTATGACTTTTGTTTTAGTCACTGCGGCAATTAGCGGCGCTAATTCGGGATTATATTCTACATCTAGAATGCTTTATGGTTTATCTCTTGACGGACAGGCTAGCAATTTATTTTCCAAATTATCTAGGAAAATGATTCCAGAAAAAGCCCTAATTTTTTCGGTTATAGTTATTTTGGTCCCTGTTTCTTTAGTGTCTTTTTTGAAAAACCCTATGGACGCTTTCACAATATTTGCTTCATGGGCCACAGGCTGTCTTTTAACTGTTTGGTTATTACTTTTATTTTCTTTTTTGTCGTATTTGAAGAAGAGGCCAGGACTTCATAAAAAATCCATTATGCCCACTCCTTGTCCGCGCCCTTTAGCAATATTTGTTATTGGTTTTTTTATTTTAATTATTGCAATTATGTGTTTTGACACTGTTCCTAGAATAGGCCTTATTTTGTCTGCTTCAACGGCGGCGGTTTTATATCTTGCGTATAAATATGTTGTAAAATCTATTGAACACGTTGTGGAGATGTAATGAAACAGAAATTGCTTATTTTGGCTTTGATTCTAGGAGGGTTTTGTTTCTCTTTAAGTTTAACATTGCCTATGACTGTTGCTCCTAAAATTGCTGCCCAGTATAGTGAAGCAACTGTTGGTTGGATGATTAATTTATATTCTTTGGCGGTTTTGATTTTAGGTCCTGTTTTTACATTAATATTTATTAAATTGGATTATAAAAAAATGATACTAATAAATTTAGGGTTTATGTCAATTTGTAATCTAATAACAGGTTTTGCGTCAGATGGGCAGATAATTTGTTTTTCAAGATTAGTTATAGGAATTTTTCAAGGCAGCTTTATAGCAGCTGCTGGTTTTCTAGCCAGACAGTTTTTGGGTCAGAATAAAAAAGGTTTGGCAATGTCATTGCCTATAATAGGTTTTGCTGCTGCTCCAGCTGTTGGGGCGCCAATTTTAACGCAAATTTCAGCCGTGACTAATTGGCAAGACTCTTTTGTGATTTTGGCGGTTTTAACTTTTGGAGTTTTTTTATTAGTTTTGGTTTTGGCCGATTCCACAATGCCAAAAAAATCTGTTTCAATCAAAGGCGAATTAACTGCTTTAACTAATAGAAGATTTTGGTTGATAGCATTAATTATTTTGTCAGTTTTTGGAGCATTTTATGCTGTTTATGTTAATGCTGCCACAGTTCTTATGCAGTCTTATAGTTTTTCTGATTTGCCCGTGGCAGTCATTTTGGCTGTTATAGGAGTGGCAATGTATTTAGGCGCCCAAATTGGCGGAATGTTGGCTGATAAAGATGCAAAAAAACCTTTATTAATTATTGCTTTTTCATTATTGGTTATTTTTGCCATATCTTTTCCTTTGGAAAATCTGGCCGATGTTTTTATAGGAATTGCCCTGTTAACAGCGGCTTTTTGCCAAATAAGTATTCCTATTTTGCAAGTTCGTTTAGTTGAAACAGTGCCTAAAAGTTCTTTAATAACAATTGTTTTGTCACAAGGTGTTATTTGTGCATCGGTTTTTATCGCTAATTTTGCTATTGAAACAATTAATACTAATTTTTTAATGAATACTACATTGGAATTTTCTGATTACACAGTCGGCGGAATTTTTGCCATTTTGTCTTTTATTTTCATATTTCTTTTCATTCAAACTGCTGATAAAGCAAGAATTTAAGGAATAAGTTAAGTAATATGTCATCTAAAAAAAAGGTTTTAATTTTAGTTGCTTGGCCTTATGCTAATGGTCCGCGACATATAGGTCATGTGGCGGGATTTGGCGTTCCGTCAGATATTTATGCGCGTTATATGAGAATGGCAGGTCATGAAGTTTTAATGGTCTCAGGGACTGATGAGCACGGAACGCCAATAGCTATGCAGGCTGAAAAAGATGGCGTTAATCCTCAAGAATTAGTTGATAAATACAATAAACAAATTGTTCAAGATTTGTGTGATCTAGGTCTATCTTATGATTTGTTTACTCGCACAAGCACTATTAACCATGCTCAAGTGGTTCAAAAGATGTTTTTGCAACTTTATAAAAATGGCTATATTTATGAAGATACTATGAAACAGGCCGAAGAAGCCGGCACAGGAAAAACTTTGCCAGATAGATATATTGAAGGCAAATGTCCAAAATGCGGTTATTTTCCGGCCCGCGGAGATCAGTGTGATAATTGCGGTTCTCAATTAGATCCTGAGGATTTAATTGACCCTGTTAGCAAAAATACTGGCAAAACGCCAATTTTTGTTGATTCCGTTCATTTTTTCTTAGATTTACCAGCTCTAAAAGACGCCTTAACTAAATGGCTCAAAAGTCGCAAAAATTGGCGCCCTAATGTTTTAAAATATTCTTTGAATATTATAAAAGAAACTAAGGCTCGCGCTATAACAAGAGATATAGATTGGGGAATTGAAATTCCTTTGCCAGATTGGGAAAACCAACCCCAAAAAAGATTATATGTTTGGTTTGATGCGGTTATTGGTTATTTGTCGGCTTGTATAGAATGGGCCAGAAGACAAGGTGATGACAAACTTTGGAAAAATTTTTGGAATGACCCTAGCACTTTAAGTGAATATTTTATGGGCAAAGATAATATAGCTTTTCATTCCCAAATTTGGCCGTCAGAACTTTTGGGTTATCAAGGATTAGGCGCCAAAGGTGGTCAAACAGGTGAATGGGGGAAACTAAATTTGCCGACCGAAGTGGTTTCAAGTGAATTTTTAACTATGGAAGGCAAAAAATTTGCTTCTTCCAGAGGAATAGTTATATATGTTAAAGATATTTTGGCAAAATATCCGGTGGATGCTTTAAGATATTATATTGCTGTGGCTGGTCCAGAAAATAATGATACTGATTTTACTTGGGAGTCATTTGTTCAGCGGAATAATTCTGAATTGGTTGGTTCTTGGGGAAATTTAGTTAACCGCACTTTAAATATGGTGTATAAAAGATTTGGTGAAATTCCTGAAATAAAGTTAGATGATTTATTGCCAGAAGATTTAGCAATTTTGCAAAAAGTTGAGGACGCTTTTTTAGAAGTTGGAGAACTAATTGTCGGACATAAACAACAAGCCGGAATTGACCGCATTATGAAATTAGTTAATCTTGTTAATGCCTATATAGCAGCCACAGAGCCTTTTAAGCAAGAAGATTTTAGAGCCCGACAAATTCTTTGGGTGTGTTTACAGGCTGTATATAATATAAATATTATGTTTGCCCCTTATCTTCCTCATTCTGTTCAAAAGGTTTTGACCAGTTTAGGAGTTGGCAATCTTAAAGTCCCTATGCCGGAAATAAAACAAGTGACTGATTTAGATAATAAATCTAGAAAATATCCTATAATTTGCACAGACTATAAAATTAGTGAAAATTCTCTAAAAACTTCTAACTATTCGTTTGTTAGCTGGAAATTCTCTTATCTGACAGCTGGCATAATAATAGATAAACCTGCTCCTATTTTTCAAAAAATAGATCCAGAAATTGTTAAACAAGAATTAGAAAAGTTTGACGACATTATTTGTTAGTATTAAATTATGTTGGTGGTTTATCCTGGTTCTTTTGACCCTATAACTTTGGGCCATATAGATATAATAAAACGTATTTCAAATAAATTTGATCAAGTAATTATTTTGGTGGCCAATAATGAAAACAAAAAAACTGTTTTTAGTTTAGATGAGCGTTTAAATTTGATAAAGCAATCTTTGAAAGAGTCTGGTGTGAGAACTAAGAAAAATACTGAAAAAAGCAATATAAGAATTGAAAAACACAGCGGCCTTTTAGTAGATTTTGTTAAACAAGAAGATTGCGACTTTATAATTAGAGGCTTAAGAAGAGCTAGCGATTTTGACATTGAATACGATATGGCTAGATTAAATAAACATATTTCCGGAGTGGAAACTCTTTTAGTGTCAGCCGATCCTAAATTTACTCATATAGCTTCAAGTTATGTTAAAGAAATTGCTAAATATGGTGGGGATATTTCTGGGTTAGTTCCGGAAATTGTGGCTCAAAGCATTAAACAAAAATTTTGATAAAGTTTCAGATTAAAGACTATTTTTTCGTAAGTCAAGTTAATAGTGTTAGAATTAATTTATGATTGATTTTGTTGGTAGGCAGTTTGCGGACTTCCCAAAACCTAAGGCGATTGCCGAGCATGGACCAGCTAGAATTGTAGCATTTTGTAATCAAAAAGGCGGTGTGGGAAAAACCACCACATGCATAAATTTAGCAGCAGCTTTGGCTGAATTGGGCAGAAAAATTCTTATAGTTGATTTTGATCCGCAAGGAGCAGCTTCTGCTGGATTAGGGCTTAACCCTTATGAAGTGGATAATACTATTTATACCCTTATAACTAATCCTAAATTAGATTCTGGTGATTTTATTTTGCCGACCAAAATAAAAAATCTTGACATAATTCCAGCAAATATAGATTTGTCGGCCGCTGAAATGCAATTGGTCAATGAAGTGGCGCGTGAGCAAATTCTAAAAATGGTTTTAGATCCTTTGCGCAAAGATTATGATGCTATATTCATAGATTGTCAGCCCTCTTTAGGGCTTTTAGCAGTTAATGCTTTGGTGGCAGCTGACGGCATCTTAATTCCTCTTTCTGCTGAATATTTTGCTATGCGCGGTTTGGCTCTTTTAGTCGATACTATTGAAAAAGTTAAGGGTCGGCTAAATAAGAATTTGAAAGTTGATGGAATTATCACTACTATGTTTGACGCCAGAACACTACATTCAAATGAAGTTATATCTTCTCTTTATGGCGGTTTTCACGATGATTTGCTGCACACTGTGATTACCCGTTCTGTTAAATTGCCAGATTCCACAATTCAAGCATTGCCTATAACACATTTTGCGCCTAATCATAAAGTGGCTAAGGCTTATTTTCAATTGGCTAGAGAAGTTATTGCTCGGGGAATTGTTAAATAGGTAAGAAAAATTGTCAAATAATTTAGAAGATTCATTTCACGTTTCACAAGGTGCTTTTACAGGGCCTTATAGTGTTTTATTAGATCTAATTCGTAAGAATGAATTAGATATTTCAGAAATTTCTTTATACACAATTGTTGATGAATTTATATCTTATGTTAAACAATTAGCCGAAGACAATCAAATGGAAGAAATGTCAGAGTTTTTGCAGACTTCTGCTTTGCTTTTGAAAATTAAATTGTCAGTTCTTTTGCCGAAGCCAGAATCTCTTATGACAGAAGAAGATTTTGCAGTTTTAGAAGCCAAAGATATTTTATTTGCTAAACTTTTGCAGTATAACGCCTTTCAAACTGTTGCTAAAATTTTTGCTCAACAAATTAACGGTGAACAAGAAATTTATCCTAGACAAACAGATTTTTCAGATATGCCTTTTCCGCCTATTCACTGGAATATAGACGCTGGCAAATTAGCCAGTATTTTTAGTCAAATTCTTTTGGCTAAACAGCCAGAAGTTTTAGACATTTCACATTTGCATGATCCTAAATTAAGTGTCACAAAACAGCGAAAGAAGCTTTTGCATAAATTGGTTAAAGCTAAAGAATTATCTTTCCATAAATTGGTTTTGGCTGAAAATAATAATTTAGCAATTGCTGTTATGTTTCTTACTTTGCTTATTATGTATAAAGATAAAGAAATTGATTTATCTCAGTCTAAGCATTTGTCAGACATAAAAATTGTTAAGCATTTAAAAAGTAAAATAAAATGAGTGATAATAAAATAGCTGATTTGGAAGCTAAAATAGAAGCGATTTTAATTATGTCTTCTGAGCCAGTGACCGAAGAAAATATTTTGAACTCAATTCATAATTCCCCGCTCAAAAATAAAAATGTCACATTGGACGAAGTTGTTCAATCTTTTGATAGTCTAGTTAAAAAGTATTCAAAGAATTTCGGTTTTATTTTGCAAAAAACTTCTTTAGGGTATCGTTTTTACACATCACCTACGCTAAAAGATTTTGTGGAAAATTATTTGCAAAATATTCAAACAGCTCAGCCTTTGTCAATTAGTGCATTAGAGACTTTGGCAATTGTGGCATATAAAGGCCCTATTAGCCGGTCGCAAATAAATTCTATAAGAGGAGTTAAATCTGACAGCACTATCAGAACTTTGCAGCTGAGAGATTTAATTTCTGAAAAGTCTTCAGCCGATGCTAGCGGTGCATCTTTTTTTGAAGTGACCAATTATTTTTTGGAGAAATTAGGTTTGTCAAGCACTAGCGAGTTGGCACCGCTAGCACCTTATTTGCCAGACAATTTTTCGGCTGATGATGAAATTATTTAGCCTATGAAATTATTTATCTCTGAAATTATTTAATCTATGGATAAAAGAACCACTGTTAGATTGCAAAAAGCTTTGTCATTTGCTGGAATTGCTTCACGCAGAGCTGCTGAAAAAATGGTTGACCAAGCCAGAGTGGAAGTAAATGGTCAGATAGTTTCTGAACAAGGCCGTCAGGTTGATATTGTTAAAGATGATATAAAAGTTGATGGAATAAAAGTAAATTTCAATAAAAATAGAGTGACTTTGGCTTTAAATAAACCGCTTGGTGTGGAGAGCACAATGTCTTTGGATGTGTCAGGAACTTCTTTAGCTGATTTGATAGATAATAAATATAAAGGCGTTTTTCCAATTGGTCGGCTAGATAAAGATACTAGCGGACTTTTGCTTTTTACTAATGATGGCGAATTAGCTTATAAATTATCGCACCCTAAATATAAAATTGCTAAAATCTATATGTGTTTAGTTAATGGGCTGCTCACCAGCAAATATGTTGATCAATTAGAATTGGGTGTGGAAATTGAAATAGATGAGAAAAAATTTATATCTAAATTTGATAAAGTCAAAATTATTGGAAAGAATGCTGATAAAACAATTCTTCAAATAACTTTGCATAGTGGAAAAAACAGAATTATTAGACGGACTATTTCGGCAATTGGATTTGAAATAATAGAGCTTTCCAGAATTCAATTTGGCACAATTAAATTAGAACAACTAAAATCTGGAAAAACCAGAGTACTTTCCGCCGCGGAAGTTAGGTCTTTGGAAAAAAATAGACTATATAATAATAAAAACAATAAGTGATCAGGAACCTAAATTGATTTCAGAAAAATATGAACATTATTATGACGATTTAGAAAATTTTGCTAGAAAAGGCAAAACAACGAATCGACCGCGTTCTAAAAAACGTCAGGTTAATTTAAACACTAAAGAAGCTTTTGTGATTTCTGTGGCTAGGGGCAGATATATTTTAAATAATGGATTAATTGGCAGAACTGCCCGAGAAGTTGGTGCTAAAAAAATAGTTGTGGGAGACAAAATAAAATATATTCCAGCAGCTTATGTAAACACTGGTGACAGACTTGTTCAAATAATTCAAATTAAATCTCGTGAAACAATTTTGCAAAGGCAAACTGGTGCAAATGCTGTTAATATTAAAACAATAGCTGCTAATTTTGCTAGTGTTTTAATTTTAGAGAGTTTGGACAATAGAAAATATTCTAAGGATTTTTTTCAGCAGATAATTAATTCTTTACAAGGACAAAAATTTTGTCAAACAGATATAAAAATAATTATTGGCATCACAAAATGTGATTTAGAGGATAAATATTTAATTAAAGAAAAAATAAAAAAAGATTTTCCTAATTTTCCAATTTTTTTATTTGCAAAAGATAAGGATTTGCCATTTTCACCTGATTCTGCTACTGTTTTTATAGGCCGTTCGGGAGTAGGAAAATCCAGTTTGTTAAATAGATATGTGTCTGGAGCTCAGCAAAAAATTGGCGAAGTTAATCAAACCACCAACCAAGGCAGACATACCACTAGCGCTGTTAGGGCTTTCCCTTATAAAAAAACCTGGCTAATAGACACTCCAGGAATTCGTTCGTTTCGTTCAATTTAGTTTTTTTAGTCTATTATTTAAAATTTCGGTCTATTATTTAAAAATTTACAAATAGCTTTTTAGCATGGATCTATATTGAGTTATATAACCTCCGCCAAAAAAAACGGCGTGTCCTGAAATTGGGTAAAGCTGCCAGAGAGTTAATCTTTGAGAAAATTCTGAAGCAATTTTTGTGTTGCTATTATAGCCTTGCAAAATTTCCTGATAATAAGATATTCCGAATAGGTTTAGCATAGCAAGATCTTCTTCAGCACATCCGCCATGAGCTGCTGGATCAATCAAAACAGCTTCAACGTTTTTGGAAGCTTTGTTTTCAGTCCATAGAACATTGCCGCTCCATAAATCACCATGCACTCTTTTGGCTGGGGAATTTTTTAATGGCGCAAGGATTTGATCTAATTTATTTTCTAATTTAGCAGTGTCTTTATAATCTTGTTCTGTATAAACACCTCTTCGGATTCCAATTTTCACCATTGGCAGCAGCCGCCCATTGAGCAAATAGTCTGCTAAATTATCAGTCTCCCAAACGTCCATTTTAACAGGATCTGATAAAGGTCCGAAATAGCCATCTAAACCTGTTCCGTTATTATCTTTCCAAGTATCAGGAGCAGATCCAAAATTTTTAGCGCCCAAATTATGAGTATTAGCCAGCGAAATTCCAAAATTATAAGCTGCTTCTGGAGAGGCTGAAACAGGATCAATTTTTTCTATTTCTAAGAAATTGTCTCCTGCTGAAATCACCCTGGCGACTCTGGTTATTTTTTCGCTGGTCGTTTTTTTGTTTAGGTCAGTTTTGGGATAATCGGCGTTAGCTAGCCAATTTAAACCAGCTGCTTCACAATAGAAAAAATCTTTGGGTAAATTATTTGACTGCTTAATATAAGTTTGATTGTTTTTCGACATATTTTTTATTATATATTATTATTCATTGTTGTTTACTATATTTTCTATTATTTTTTACTATATTTGCCAAAGCCCCAAGCGCAGCCTATTAAACAGATCACCGCAATGCTTAAAGCGGCAGTTTCTAAATTGTTTTCAATAGTAAAACCGATTATATATATGCCTAAGGCATTGCCTAATCCATTAGAGATTCCTATTAATGAAAAATTGAGAGTTTTATTTTTTTTGGCGGGCAGTTCATTTATAATTATATCCGCTAAAATGTAAATTGGCGATAAAGCAAACCCGCATAAACAGACATTAGCCCAAAAAAAATAAATATTTTGTGAACTTATCGGCAGGGCAAGAACAGC
>JAITSB010000061.1 GCA_031288095.1 Candidatus Opitulatrix roisinitermitis
GCTTCTCTGCATTTAGTGGATCCAGAAAAAAATTATGAAAATTTAGAAACCCTAGAAAAAGACACTGGCATATCTTTAAAAAATGATTGTCTTAGTTTTGTTTCTTTAAATTCAATAAATCAGGAAAAAGAAAAGCCTGTGGCAGAAGCAAAATGTAATATAAAAGACGGAAATGAAATTACTTTTCGTGGTCAAAAAACAGAGGTTTTAACAGATATTTCGGGCATTTATGAAACCTATGAAAATTCTAAAAATCCAACAATAAACGATATTTCGGTTTATGAAAAATATAATACTAAAAAAGATAAAACAGGTTATGCTTTTTGGTATAATGAAAAACTAAAAACCTCTTTTTCTATTCAATTCAATAATTGGGATGAAGAATATTTAAAAAAGATTGTTTAATTTGTTAACATCGTTAAATTTAAAAACCATAAAAACAATATAGGAATCTAACATGGACAAAAATGAAATACATATAGGCGATAATTTAGATTTTTTTAAAGAGAATGCTGTTCGTTTACATAATAAAGTTGATTTTATTTATATTGACCCTCCTTATAATACGCAGAATTTATTTTGTTATAATGACAAAAAAACTTTGGACGAATGGATTATTTTTATGGGAGGACGATTAAATTACGCTAAAAAACTTTTAAATAATGAAGGTGTCATTTTTATATCTATCGATGATAATTCATTATATGAGTTAAAGCTACTTTGCGACAAAATATTTGAAAAACAAAATTATATAGGCACTATGATAACAAAACAATCCGAAAGAAGTAATTCGATCCATATAAATACTACACATGAATATATATTATGTTATGCCAAAAATAAAACTTTTTTGCCCAAATTTGAAACCTTAAGAATTAAGAATCCAGCAGACAAGGTAATGATTGAAAGTTTGTATGATATTGTAAAAAAAGAATTACCTGAGGGAAAAGAATACGCCAAGAAAATTCTTAGAAAAGAAATTATAAAATATTGTAAATTAAAAGAAATTACATGGCTAAAAAACTACCACAATATTACTGATAAAGGAGAAATATTTTTTGCAAAAGACCTGTCTGTGCCCGGGATTCCTAATAGAATAAATTTACCAGACCTAAATAAGAAATTAGAACCTTTATTAACTCGACGATGGAGTAATCAGTTTACTATTATGAAATTGCACAATCAGAATAGACTATATTGGAATAATAATCGTCCTTGGAAAATTCAATATTTAAGAGAGGCAAAAGATTCTGCACCGTCTATTTTAAATTATTATTCGCGTATGGGAAGCAATGATTTAAAAAAACTCGGATTATATGGCTTATTTGATACTCCAAAGCCTGTTGAATTAATAAAATATTTAATAAGATTATCCGTTAAAAAAAAGAATGCTGTAATTTTAGATTTTTTTGCAGGCAGTGGTTCTACCGCACAAGCAGTTTATGAGATAAATAAATCTGATAAAAAAAACCATAAATATATTTTAGTTCAATTAAATGAAATTATGAATTTTGAAACACCTTGTTACAAAACGGCCCGTAAATTGAAAATCATGCCAACGGTTGATCAAGCTATGATTTTTAGAATTAAAACCTATTTATCAAAAAATAAAATAAGTGATAACATTTTAATAAATAAGCTTGTCCCAAAACAAAAAGTGCTTGAATATGCCTAATTCTTTATTTGATAAAGGGAACTATATAATTGAAGATTCTTTATTTTTAGAAAGTGGTTATAAAGCCCTAAAAGAGATAGGACTTGTTCAAGAAGTTTTCGCAAAAAACGATACAGATACAATTATAAATGAAATAAGAGATACTATTGTTAGTAGCGCGTTAGGTTTTACACAAACAAATATAGATAAACACGGTTTTGATGCTAAAAATAAGTGTGATGAGTATATTGAAATAAAAGCAACTAATAGTTTACAAAAACCATCTGGGACATTTAACGATACAAACAAAGAGAAATGCATGGCTTTTATGTCCAATAAAGTTTGGTTAGCTTTAGCGGTTTGGCATAATGCAGCAGATTTAGTTTGTATAGCGTATGGGAATAATCCAAAAATAGGTGAATTTTTATTAAAAAGAATGCAGGACAGACCTTCGGGGAGTCGCAGCACACAAACAATTTCTTTTAAGAATTTAGTTATAAAGTTTTCTTTTTCGATTGGGTGTTTTAGAAATAAATATGCATTAACAAAAAGTTTGTTAACAAAATGGGATATGCAAAATTGCATAAACGATATAAAAGTACTGAAAAAACCATTTTCTTTTATAGAGTAATATCAAAATTGTCAATTCAATAATTGGGATGAAGAATATTTAAAAAAGATTGTTTAATTTAAACAACTTCGTTTTTCCACAAATCGGCATATGGGTGGCCAGTTAATTTTTCAGCGACATTTTTAGCTTCTGGTTTAACATCGTTTTTTGAACCGCCGGCTTCTAATCTGTCAATTTCTTTCACTAAGATAGCGTGAGTGTGTCGGTTAAGTCTAAAAGAAAAAGAAACTATTAATGCCACAATTATTAAAAGCACAGTGCCGAAAAAGAAAATCAACACAATTTTATCTGCCACAGCATTTGACAAAGTTGCAGCATAGTTATGAATTGCTTCAACGCTGCTGTCTTTAGGGGCAGGTTTAAAACCAGAAATATTTAATAAAACACCAGCGATCCATGTTGCTACTGCACCAGTTGATTTTCTAAAGAAAGTCATAACGGCTGCATATATGCCAGCTCTTGATTCTTTGGTCATAATTCTATCAACATCTGGAATAAAAGGAAAAACATTCCAAGGAGTAAATTCCAAAATAGCTCTGCCTATTTGATAAAATAAAGATACTATAATTAAAGCCATCATAGGATTTGATAAGGCTGAAATATAAATTGAAGCATAGCCTACCATTGAAGCAATTATTAAACCAAACGATAGGGAAAATAAAAATTTTGGACCTTGCGTTATCATTAGTTTTGCAGCCATAAGGGTAGCAGGTATGCCTATAACAGAAAGGGCTAATAGCGTCCAAGCGTCGCCCCCGTTTAGGCCAATAGCATAAACCACAAAAGTGGGCAGCATAGTGGCATAAAAATCTTTGCCTGTGAATGAAAAAATATAAACTGTTAGGTGTTTTCTAAAAGCCTTATTTCTAAAAGTTGAAAAATAGTCTTTTATGCTGGTGGAAATTGTTTGCTTAAAAGTTAATTTAGGTTTGGCGTCAAGTTCAGCGATAAATTCTTTAGTTAAAGGGGCTTCCCAAGTGGTCCACCAAGAGATAAAAATAGCTATAACAAAAATAATTGTCCAAATTATGCCCGCAATTAAATAAACGCTAGGATTATGTGTATTTTCTAAAAGCGATATAATAATAAAAACCAAGGATGTTCCTGTGGCAGAAATAAACATTCTAGATCCTGATAAAATAGTTCTTTGTTTATAGTCCTTAGTCATTTCTGTGGGCAAGGTTTCCCAAGGAATTAAAATAAAGGCAATAATTATTTCAATAGCAATATAGACTATTAAATAAAACCAAAACTCACCAATAGGTAGCCAAAATAAGGGATAAATAAAAGCAAATAAAATGCCGCCGAATAAAATGAAAAAATGCCGCCGACCGAATTTTTTGCCTAAACGAGTTTTGTAAAAGTTATCAGTGATGTCTCCTATAAATAGGGAAAAAAGAGCGTCAACAATTCTGCCTATTCCGGTTATGGCGCCCGCAATGGCTGGTTCTATTCCGTTAAACATTAAAAAGGTAAAAATAACTCCGGAGACTATATTATTCCAACCGCCGCCCATTAAATCGGTCATTCCAAATCCAATGCCCGTTTTGACAGTTATTTTTTTCTCTTTATAGACTCGTGAGTTTAAGTATTTATAATTTTCGTTTTTTTTAGACACACACATATTTTAGCAGAAAATTTATTATTTTTTAAATAAAATAACATTTATTAGAAATCAAATTGAAAGATAACTTTTAAACATATTCAGTTTTAATTGATTTTATAATATGCGGCACAATTGTTATGCATAATAAAACTGCTGCGCCTATTATAACCACTGGCGCCACATATCTAGTTGGAAAAACAGAGGTTAGGGAACTGCCGTAAGCAAAAAGAGCTGTCCATAGATATAAAATCAAAACAGCTGTTGTTTGAGAATGTCCTATTTCTAACATGCGGTGATGCAGATGCATTCGGTCAGCCGAAAAAGGGCTTTGTCGCTTTACAAGCCGTCTGACAATGGCTAAAAACATATCGGTCAAAGGAATTATTAAAACCAGAAACGGCAAAATCATTGGCATAAAAGCTGGAAAAGAGTCAATTAAAGAAGTGTCCGCTTCAATATTGCCAGTTACAATAATTGTGGAACAAGCCATAAAATAGCCTAAAAGCATTGAACCAGAATCTCCCATGAAAATTTTATTTTTTCTAAAATTGTGCGGCAAAAAACCAGCGCAAACACCCATAAGCAAAACACTTATAAGGCTGGAAGCTGAGGCATAACTAGTCATGCCAAAAGTTAAAGTATATGAAAAAATGAAAAAAGCTGAGGCGCTTATGCCAACAATTCCAGCAGCTAATCCATCTAGTC
>JAITSB010000068.1 GCA_031288095.1 Candidatus Opitulatrix roisinitermitis
AAAGTGAGTAGGACTGCGGACTAATTTTTCGGAAGATTTATCTTCTGAGAAATTAGGCTTTGCAGAACGGTGCACGCTAATTTCGGGAAAATATATTGTCGGTTGAAGAAAATATTTAAATTAAAAAATGAGGTAATAATTTTTTGGAACAGTGAGAGTTTTTTTTTTTTGTAAAAATTTAACTGTGAACGAATTGTCTAATATTAAAAATAAAGATATTAAAAAGACATATATTAAAAAAACATATATTAGAAAACTTGGCATAAGAAAATTAGGCGTCTGGGGAATAATATTTCTTTTATGCATAACTTGCTTTTTAAGCGGCAGAATATCTGTTGCTCAGGCCGACGGTTCAAGCGCCGTTTTGCCAATTTCTCGCGGAGGCACGGGGTCTAATACAGCAACAGAAGCTAGAGCTAATTTAAATGCTCAAGAACAATTAATTAGCGGCACAAATATTAAGACCCTTTTCGGCAATTCAGTGTTAGGTTCAGGAAATATAACAAACCAAGTTTCAGGAAACACACTGAAATTAGGTGAAGTGAGATCATTTTCCTTTGGGTTTGCCACCCCTTCCTATACAATAAATGATATTCTAACTTTTGATTTAAGTAAAAGAGCCATAATATTTAAAATAGGTGCTTGGCAGTCAGCTTATTTTCAGCTAACCAATTATAATAATGAAACTCTTTTAAGGCGTATAGGCTATGAATCTATAAGCGAGCCTGTTGAAGTGCAATTTCAGATGGACGGTTATATGTCTTATGGCACAGGTTATATTGCAACAACTAATGGAAATTATTATGTTCTAGCCAAATGTGATAACTATTCAGGTTTTTCCGCCAGAGTCGAAAGAATCTAGTTTTATATTTGATTTTACATTATATAATTTCGTTATTTTCGTGGAGATGGGCGGTAACGATCCGCCGTCCAACTACCGGACCATTCGTTTTCTCCGTGCGCAGACATAAATTTATTTCTCGAATTTGCCATCTAGTTATGTCAGCCTCAAACAAATTCAAAAGTCAAAAAATGTCCTGCAAAAAACTGACAACTTTTTGCAGTTAGCCTTCTGGTATGAAGCGAATCCAATGCCGAAGGCAAACATTGAATTCACCCTTTAAGCAGCAAGTGCTAAAGATTGATTATTGCTATTTGCAATTATTGTTTTACCTAATATTTTTACGAGTAATAGATATTCTCGGCACGCTTAGCAAACAATCAACGCTAATTGTCGAAGCCATTTCATCCCCTCTATTTAGTTAAAATACTAAAAAACATTTTATCACAAAAAAATATTTAATTATAAAAATATTTAATTATAAAAAATGCTTGCTTATGTAATAAAAAGCTGTCTATAAGCCGGATTCTGTGCTCTTTCAAAAAATTATAAATAATCTTTTAAAAAAGCGACAACCATCTATCTATGATTTATATTACTATAAATCTTTTGCACTCTACCCAGACTAAAAAGCGAGCAACTTTATATTAGTCTTTATTTGAGCTTGCTTCAAATGGGGTTTACCTTTCATAATTTGTCACCAAATTAAGCAGTGAGCTCTTACCTCACACCTTTTCACTATGACCTATTTAGTTCTAAACAGGCTACATGGTCTCTGTGGCACTTTCCTTAGATTACTCTAAGTGGGAATTACCCACCATCCTGCTCTATGAAGTCCGGACTTTCCTCTAAAATAATGCAATCGTTAAAATAGTAAAAATCCTGAATATAAGAAATAAAAAAACTAAGCATTATTTCAGCGGCTGTCTAGACAACTTTTTATTTACTAGTTAAAAGTCTATCATTAATTCAATAATTAAACAATTTTATGAAGCATAAGGGGCCGTATATTTAAACAATTTTATGAAGCATAAGAGGCCATATATTTTCTTTATCTATTTTTTCCTGAATTTTAAAAGCAGATAGAAAACGTTTCTCGGCCGCTTTAAAAAGAGATTCATCTTGAGCATAAAGTCTGGCAATTTTTTCACCTTTTTTAACTTCATCACCAGTTTTTTTATAAATAGTTATACCGGCATAATAATCCAATTTGTCCGTTTTTGTTTCTCGGCCAGCTTTAAGCATAACCGAAGACATGCCAATTTCCAAAGTGTCCATTTTATTTATAAAACCACTTTCCAAACTTATAACGTCATAACTTTTCGGATTGCCTAAAAGTTTAGCTGTGTCATCTATATACGCTAAATCGCCGCCTTGAGCTTGAACTATTTCTCTAAATTTAGCAAAAGCTTTGCCATTAGCTAAAGACTCTTTTGCCATATTTTCCCCATCTTCTGGACTATCAGCAACTCCGCCTAAATAAAGCATAACACCAGCTGCTTGGACACATTCATGAGTTAAATCATCAGGCCCATCATTTTTTAAAGTTCTAATAGATTCTTCAACTTCTAAAGCATTGCCAATATTATGACCCAAAGGAATATCCATATTTGTTATAAAAGCCGCCATTTTTCTGCCATTATCTTTTCCTATATGAATCATAACTTCTGCCAATTCACGCGCCGCTTCAGGCGTTTTCATAAAAGCACCCGATCCGCATTTAACATCTAACAAAATAGCATCAGCGCCGCTAGCCAATTTTTTTGACATAATTGAAGAAGCTATTAAAGGAATAGATTCCACGCTAGCTGTGACATCCCGCAAAGCATAAAACATTTTATCAGCCGGAACTAAATTGCCTGTGGCGCCTATTATAGCCCCCCCTAGAGAATTGACTATTTCAATAAATTCAGTAATTGAAATTTCAGTATTAAATCCTGGAATAGATTCCAATTTGTCAATTGTTCCGCCAGTGTGGCCTAAACCTCTGCCTGACAATTTTGCAACTTTTCCGCCGCAAGCAGCTACTAAAGGCACAATTATCAACGAAGCTTTATCACCAACCCCGCCAGTGGAATGCTTATCTAATTTAACACCATTTATGCCCGATAAATCAACCACATCGCCGGAAAATTCCATTTCGCGGGTCAAAACAGATGTGTTGTTATTTGACAAATTTTGACATCTAACAGCCATAAGAAAGGCTGAAACCTGATAGTCCGGAATATCTCCGTTCACAGCTTGTTTAACGAAATAGCTTATTTCTTCATCGGTCAACTCTTTTTTCAAAACAACTTTATTTATTATATCAACAGTGTTCATATCTACTCCTTCAACTTTTTAGATTTTCAATTCATCTAATTTTCGGTCGGTTATTTTCCTTTTCACTTAAATTTTACACTAAAATTCAATTTAATTATAATCTCCTTAAAAGGTTTGCTTTAGAAGAAAATTTAGGCAAATAAACTAATAACAAAATGCTAGCCACTAAGCCGATAATTGAAGACAAAAAAAGCGTCGGTCCTAGTGCTAAAATGCTAGCTCCCAAAGAAATAAAAACTGGGCCTAAAGCATTGCCTAAATCGCCATAAATGCGCCAAAGTCCTAAAAAATTTGATCTATACCTGGCTGGTGCTATATCAGCTGCCAAAGTCATAATTATTCCTGTGCCTAAGCCATTGCCGACTCCAATAACCGCGCCAGCCAAACAAATTGAAATAAAATCGTGCGTGAAAGGCAAAACCATTAAGCCTATCACCATAATCAACATAGAAGGCACAGAACTCCAAAGCCTGCCCCATTTATCCATAATAATTGCTGAAGGATAAAATAATAAAACATCAAAAAATGATGACAAAGCAAAAATAAAACTAACGCCGCCGTCTGATATTCCTTGAGATTGGGCCCATAAAGGAATCCCCACTTGCCTAACCGACCTAATAGCCCCCACCAATAGAACAGCTAAACCTAATGTTAAAAAAATATGTTTATATCGTTTAAATAAAATAAATGTTGATATATTTGTTTGAATAATTTTCCGCCTTTTTGGTTTATCAACAGCTGGATCTTTAAAAATAAAAAGCACTAAAAGAGTTAAAATCACTATTAGAAAACTTAGAATATAAATTGATTTTAGCCCCCAAATTGATATAGTAAAAGATCCTAAAAAAGGTCCTAACAAAAGGCCTATCCGGCTCATACCCCCCAAACCAGAAAGCGCTCGGGAAGTCAAATGATCAGGTGCTATTTCAATAACATAACTTTGCCTAGCTAACAAAAAAACTGCATTTATAGCTCCAATTAAAAAAATTCCTACACCTAAATAGAAATAATTATTAGCCAAAAAGCATATAATTAAACATATAAATGATGCTAAAGCACCATAAATCATAGCCATTTTATCACCAAAAATAGTGGCTAATTTTCCTGCTGGAATATCTCCGACTATTTGCCCTATGCCTAGCATACTAGCAACTATACTAGCAACAGAAATATTTGCATTTAAATTTAATGCTGCCACAGCTATCATAGGGGTTATAGCACCAATAGCAATTTCGTATAAAGCCGCTGGTAAATAAATTTTAATTATTAATGTTTTTAAATTTGTCAACGCGTTCCTTTGTTTTGGAAAATTCTTTGCCAGAACTAACAAATGCTAGCCAATTTCTTTTTAAGTGCAAGGCTGCAATAATGCCTGTTCCGCCGGCTGCATTTGGCAGAAGAACTGTGTCATTTATTTTTGAAAACCATTTCAAAAGCCTTATATAAACTTTCACAGGTTTTTGAGTTGCAATAATTTTTTCTTCGTATTTATCAAAATCAGCATCATAGGAAGCCTTTATAACTGGCGAAATATAAGGCATTCCAGCTGAATTTAAATATGGTTTACCGCCGACTTTGCAAAACCATAAAATAATATTCAAATTTGATGTAAAAAGATTTTTAGAAGCTTTTGGTTTTGATAAATCTTCAAAAACTATAATATTTTTATACTGCAATTTTGCTTCAGCGGCAATATTTATAACAATCGAAACAGTTTCAGGCGAACAAAAAAATAATGCTGAGCCGCCTTTTTTCAACAAAGATGCAGTTGAATTTACCAAAGAAGTTAATTGTTTAGCACTATTCTTAGCATTATTATTCTTGCCATTAAAATTGGGCTGTTTATTAGATAAATCTATTTCGGCAACTGCAATATCCGCCTCAACGGATTGCTTTTTTAAATGCCTTGAACCCTTTGCTATATCCTCATTGTAAATAGACCCATATTTAAAAACAAATTCAGCAGCGTTTTTTCCGCTGGCTTTTCTTTTAGGCCGTTTGGTCATATATATATTTTATAAAATAAAAGGCTATTTAGCAAATTAGTCTCAACTCGGAAAAAATTAATCAACAAATCTGATTTGTCAAAACATCCGCCTAATCAACAAATCCGATTTATCAAAACATCCGCCTAATCAAGAAATCTGATTTGTCAAAACATCCACCAAATAATTATGCAAAAGCCGGCCTTTTAAAGTCGGCACAATATAATTTTGTTCTAAACTTTCATAATCTATTAACTTCAAATCAAAAGCTTTTTTCAAAGCGCTTTTAGTTATCCCGCTTTTTCGGACATCTAAACCATATTTAGTTCGGCTAGCTAACATAATTTTTTCTAAACGAACTTGTTTGTCCGATAAAGTCTCTAAAGAATTTTTAGCAAGAAATTTCGTTAAATCCTTTTGAGAAATCTCACTTGGGGAAATCTGACTTGGGAAAATCTGGTTTTGGAAAATCTGATTATTTTTTCCGGAGAATAATTTCACATATTTTATTGGTGATTTAGAATTTAGAAAGCGTTTGTTTTTTATGCTGCCAGCCGCTCCTGCACCAATTCCTAGCCATTGTCCGCCTTGCCAATAACCTAAATTATGTTTACAAATAAAATCGTTGGGGCGCCCTTTATAAGCATTTTTAAATTTTTTAGCCTGAGAATTTTGATTTTCATGTCTCCCATTTTTGGCCTCATGTCTCCCATTTTTGGCCCGAGAAGAAATTTTGGACCAAGAAGAAATTTTGGCCCGAGAAGAAATTTTGGACCAAGAAGAAATTTTGGCCCAAGAAGAAATTTCATACCAATTAAAACCAGCCTTTGACAGTAATTTATCTGCTAAAATATACTGCTCGGCCACTAAACTATCATCCGGCATATTATATTGGCCAACCGAAACTTTTTTATATAAAGGAACTGTTTTCTCCAAAGTCAAAGCAT
>JAITSB010000001.1 GCA_031288095.1 Candidatus Opitulatrix roisinitermitis
TTTTAAATTCAACTATTTTTTAATTTAAACTATTTTTTCTAGAACTATAGTCACGCCGTCAAGTCCATTTTCCACTCCCGTTAAAATAAATTTAGACTTACTATCACTAGTCACAATAACTCCTGTGAAATAACAACTTGAATAAGACAGTTGCCAATTAACTGCGCCTGGTCCTGATACTAACATTTGGTTTTCGCCACTCGCACACCGATATTCTAAATAAGAAGCTGACCAAGCCGGTGCGGTAAAGGAAATTTGAAAATCTGCAACTCCAGCAAAAGTAAAGGTTATATTATTCAATACTTTAGTCGTATATTGCATTGAAAGTACTCTTTTTTGACCCCTTTCTAAATTGTCGGATTGAGAAATAACAGATACGTCCCCAGAACCTAATAGAGAATTTTTAAAGACAGTTTTAATATTTGTGTCGCTAATTAGTTGTTCTTGAGCATTTAAATTTTTTCTTGCTTCATCGGGTAAATTTGCTCCTGTGCCTCCGCGAGAAATTGGCAATACAGAAATAGAGCCGTCAGCTTTAGCTGTTGATATTCTGCCGCTTAAAAAACAAGTTGTGCATAAAAGAAATATTATTCCTAAAATACCTAATTTTTTTAATTTCAAAAATTTCATAATACTATTCCACAATTTTAAATAAAGACACTAATTAAATTTTTACAAAAAAAAAAAAACGCTCACTGTTCCAAAAAATTATTACTGGATTGTTAATTTAAATATTTCCAAATTATGCAAGAAAAATCACTTTTTGAGTATCGCTTGTTTCGCAAGCCTGGGGTTGCGCATTGCTGCGCATAGCCCCAGGCGCGAACATACGCACTGTATGAAAAAATGCTTGTCCAATATAAACTACGCACATTTTTTCAGACTACTCAAAAAATATTTTTTCTTGGCTATTGAAAATATTAGTTTTCTTTGGTAATAATTTTTTGGAACAGTTCGCTTGGGTAAAAAGTGATTAAATTGTTTTTAGTTAATTATGTTTTACTAGTTGGTAATAATTTTTTGGTGTAAATTGGTGTAAATTGTATTATTTTGGTGAAAAATGGGGTAAACTAGATATTATGACTGACTCTAATCTTTCAAGGTCTTCAACAAATTACTTAGCTAACTTTTTGCTAGGTAATTTTTCACCTCGTATAGACAAAGGTTCGCGTTTGATTTTGCCAGCAAAATTTAGAAATCAGTTAAAACAAGGTGTAGTTATAACTCCAGGTCAAGAAAGGTGTTTATATATTTTTCCTATTTCGGAATTTCAAACAATTTATGAAAAGATAAAATCTACACCTCTAGAATCAAAACAGGCCAGAGATTTTATTAGAAGTTTCACTGACGGAGCCGAGGATCAAATACCTGATAAACAAGGCAGAATCACTATTCCTGCAAGGTTAAAAGAATTCGCTAGTCTTGACAATGAAGTTGTTGTTAAAGGAGCTATCACCCGTTTGGAAATATGGAATCCGCAAAAATTGGATAAATACCGCAAATTGACCGAAGACGTTTTTGCTAATATTTCTGAGGAGGTTTTAGGTTAATGAAAATTTCCAGGCAAAAAGTTGATAGCAAGTCTCAGGCTGATAGTAGGTCTCAGGTTGATAGTAGGTCTCAGGTTGATAGTAAGTCTCAGATAAAGACTGAATGTGCCCTAAAAAAAGAATTTATTCATAAAAGTGTTTTAGTTGATGAAATTATCAAAATTGCCCAAGTTGCGTTTTTAGGAGTGAAAAATCCTTTTATGGTTGATTGCACTTTAGGCTTGGGCGGACATACTTTGAAATTTTTGCAAACTTTTGAGAATCTGAAAGTTTATGGAATAGATAAAGATTTAGAGGTTAAGCCAATTATTCAAAAGCGTTTGTCTAAATATTCTAATCGTTTTAATTTTATTCACACTGATTTTTCTAATTTGAAAATAGTCAAAAAAAAAGCTGATTTTATTCTTATGGATTTAGGAATTTCGTCTATGCAGATAGATAATGCTCAAAGAGGTTTTTCTTATATGGAAAATGCGAGTTTGGATATGCGGATGGATTTATCACAAAGCATTAGTGCGGCCAAAATAATTAATGAATATTCCTACGCTGACTTGAAAGAGATTTTTTTGTTAAATGGAGAAAGAAATGCTTCACGTGTGGCTGAAAATATTATAAAATATCGCGAAAAATCTCCTATAAAAACTACTGAACAACTTGTTAAAATAGCTGATATTTCTATTCCGCGAAATTCGCGTTCTGGGCATAGAGCTAAAAAGATTTTTCAGGCTTTGCGGATTGTTGTAAACAATGAATTGGATAATTTAAAAACAGCTTTAATTCAGGCTTCCGAGCTGCTTAATCCAGGCGGTGTTTTAGCAGTTATAGATTATCATTCTTTGGAAGCTAGAATAGTAAAACAATTTTTTAGGAAATTGTCTTCTCCGGCAATTTTGCTAAATTTACCAAAATTGCCTGCGGGAGCTCAGCCAGAATTTGAACTATTGCCCACAGTTTCTCCAACAGAGAAAGAAATTCTTGCTAATCCAAGATCAGCCTCAGCGCATTTGAGGTGTATAAGAAAAATAAAAAATGCCAAAAATTTAGTTTCTAAAAATGGATTAATATCGCAAAAGAAGGCGGCTGGTTTATGAATATACATGCTTTAGCTGTTCAGGCGCAAAAAACTGATGAATCTATAAGGCCTAATGAATCTATAAGGCCCAATTTAGAGAAAAAAAATAGTAAATCCAAAAAGTTAGTTTTAGTTAAAAATCAAGAAGATAAATTTTCTTTTAAATTTGTTTTTATAGTAGTAAGTATATTTATTGCCACAATTTTAGCAACTCTTTTTATAAATATCACTCTGGCTTCTATTGCTTTTGAGAAATCACAACTCCAAAATCAGTATAGAATGCTTAATCAAGATATAACAGACATAAAAATTAGAATCGACAAAAAAAATGCTCAATTACCTCGTTTAGCCGCTAAATATGGCATGAATCAGCCAGATAAATTAGTTACTATGAATATGCCAAAAGGCACAATTATGGGTATAAAATAGCTTTATGATAAAAAAATCTTCCCAGATTTTAAGGATTTCTAGGACTTTTAATAGAAGATTATTTTATTCAGTTTTAGTGTTAGCTATTTTGGGGTGCGTAATTGCCAGTCAGCTTATTTGGTATCAGGTTATAAATTCTGAAGACACTGCTCAAAAGGCAAAAAATTCTCGCATTAGAACTGAGTCTATTCCAGCCGCCAGAGGTAATATAATTGACGCCAACGGCATTATTTTGGCCACAGCAGTGGAAAGATATATTGTTTATATAGATCAAATATCTGCTGCGAAATTTATTCCAGTTATATGCACTGACGCTAATAAATCTATTTGCAATGGCGACCATGGAACTATTGGAATATCAGTTGGTCCAGAAGCTATCGGAAAAATTTTGTCGCCTATTTTAAAAATTTCAGCTAAAGATATTCAAACTAAGGCCACAGGAAGTCTAGGTTATAGCGTAGTTGAGAAAAATGTTAGTCCTGAAATTGAACGTAAAATTCAAAAACTAAATATGTCGCATATAATAGGAACTGTTATGACTCCCAAAAGAGCTTATCCTGATGGCACTATTGCTGGAAATATTATAGGTTCGGTTAATGATGCTGAAAAGGGTTCAGCCGGAATTGAACAAATGATGGATTCAACGCTTTCAGGCAAGGACGGGAAAATCTCTTATGAAAGCGGGCTTTTGGGGCAGGAAATCCCCACAGGTTATGTGGATGTGGAAAATGCCACTAGCGGCAAAGATGTTCAATTAACCTTAGATCAAGATGTTCAATATCAGGTGCAGCAAACTTTGAATCAAGGCTGCAAAGACAACGCAGCTGATTATGGCATGGCTGTTGTTCAGGAAGTTAAAACTGGCAAAATATTGGCTATTGCTGATTCTTTTTCTCCAGCAGCCGGCTCAGATGAAGCGGCTTTGCATATTTCTAAAACGGTCACAGATGTTTTTGAACCTGGTTCAACGGGCAAAGTTGTGACAGTGGCAGGTCTTTTAGAAAATAATTATGCCAATCCACTTAGTCAATATGAGGTGCCAGATCATTGGACAGATCCAGCCGGTCAAGAATTTCAAGATGCTGAAACACACGGTGTGCAAAGATTGACTTTGACAGGAGTTTTAGCCAATTCTTCCAATGTGGGAACACTGCTTGCTTCGCAAGCAGTGCCAAATAAACAAAGATATGAATGGTTAGTCAATGCTGGATTTGGAAAGAATACTGGTCTAGGCTTGCCTGGTGAATCGCCGGGTCTTGTTATACCATATCAGGATTGGGATGAAAGAACGCGGCAGACAGTTATGTTTGGTCAGGCAATAGCGGTGAATGCTGTTCAGGCAACTTCATTTTTTTCAGCTATTGGCAATTCGGGCATTAGAGTAACCCCCTCTATTATTGCTGGGGTTAAAGATGGCGAAAATTTTGATCCTGTAGACGAACCAAAAAAGAAGCAAATAATTTCACGCGATGCTGCTAAAAAAACTTTGGAAATGATGGAGTCGGTGGTCACAGAAGGCATGGTAAAGAATTTTGTTATTCCAAATTATAGAATGGCTGGAAAAACAGGAACTTCTCAATTAGCTGATTCTAGCGGAAAATTAAATGATATTATGGCCTCTTTTATAGGTGTTGGGCCTGTTCAAGATCCTAAATGGACAGTTTCAGTTTTTTATAAAAATCCTCGAACTCAATATTTTGGAGCTTTAGCAGCTGGCCCGGTTTTTAAAAAAATTATGACATTTTTATTAGCAAAATACGGCGTTGCACCTTCGTCAGGTAGTGCAAAATATTCTATTAGTTGGTAAGTATAATTATAATAATGGCTGTTTTAACAAATTCCAAAAATATAAAAAAAGGTGACACATTTGTGGCTTTGGGCAAAGGAACAAATTTTATAGATGAAGCTTTGCAAAAGGGGGCTGATAAAATCATTAAAGGGGAAGTACAGTTTGGCAAAGCTGCCAAAAAATATTTGCAAAGTTTGCGGAAACAAAATCCCCAGTTGCAAGTTATAGGCATAACAGGTTCATTTGGCAAAACCACTGTTAAAGATCTTTTAGGCTTTATTTTATCTAAAGCGGGGCAAACAGTTTTTGCTAAAGAATCATATAATAATGAAATAGGAGTTCCTATCACTATTTTTGCAGCTGATGAAAAAACCGAGTATCTAGTTTTGGAAATGGGGGCAAATAAAATCGGAGACATAAAATATTTAACGGATATTGCTCCTTTGGATGTTGCTTGTCTTTTGGGGGTAGGATCAGCTCATATTAGCAGTTTCGGAAATTTAGATAATATAGTTTCAGCTAAAGGGGAAATTTTCGCAGGTTTAAAAAATGGCGGGGTTGGCTTTGTGCCTGATTTTGATAAAAATGCTAAAAATCTTATAAAAATTTATAATCATAAAAATATTAAAACATTTTCCAGATTTCCTTCGCGCTCTCAATCGCCTTCATTTATTTCCACCAATCTTTTGGGGGAACATAATTTATCAAATATTTCGGCTGTTATTAGCATATGTGAATTTTTAAAAATAGATACACAAATTGTTCGAAACGCTATTGAACAATTTAAGCCGATTAGCAAACATCGCTTGCAGCTGCTGGAAAAACCTCCAATCACTTTTTTGGATGATTCTTATAATGCTAATCCTGCTTCAATGTTATCTGGTTTAAAAACACTTTTGAATTTAAAAAAGACTTATCCAAAAAAATATTTAAGAGCTTTAGCTGTTTTAGGAAAAATGGAAGAGTTAGGAAAAGAGTCAAAAAATGAACATTTAGAAGTTGGCAAAGCTTTTCAAAATTCGGCTGTGGAAAAAATATTAGTTTTTGGTGAAAAAAAATTATATGGCACGTCGGATAAATTTCTTTATTTTTCTAGCAAATTACAAATTGCAGATTATATTAAAAAAAATGCTAAAAAAGGTGATATTCTATTAGTGAAAGCCTCTAATTATTCAAAACTTTGGGAGATTGTTGAGGGAGTATAATGGTACCTTTTTTAATAGCAGTTTTTGTGTCTATGATGGTTGGTCTTTTTTTCACTCCTTTTTTTATTAGATTTTTAAAACTGAAAAATGCTGGACAGTTTATTCGTTTAGACGGTCCGCAATCTCATATGGTTAAAAGGGGAACTCCCACTATGGGAGGAGTTGTTGTGATATTTGCCACTGTTTTAGGTTATGCTTGTGCGTCGCTTTTTTCATTTATCACTCGCGGCAGCCTTCCAGCCTATAATGCTATGCTTTTGTTGGGGCTAATGATTGCCACAGGTTTTTTAGGGTTTGTGGATGATTTTAAAAAAATAAGTCATAAACGCTCACTTGGCATAAAGCCGCTAACAAAAATAATATGGCAAATTATAATAGGTGTTATATTTGCTTTTTTTACATTACAAATTTCTAATTTTGATCAAATAGGCATAACTCTTTATAATAACTATATTTTTAGTTTGGAGTCTTTCGGAACTATTGTGGCAGCAGTTCTATTTTTTATATGGGTTAATTTTTTAATTTCTGCTTGGTCAAATGCAGTCAATTTGGCGGACGGCCTTGATGGGTTAGCTATTGGTGTTTCATTAATTTCTTTTGCAGCTTTTGTTTTGGTGTGTTTTTGGGAATTTGCTCAAAGATGCACAGCATCAGAAGTTATTTCTGGGCTTTTTTGTTATAAAGTAAATAATGCTTGGGATTTAGCTATAGTGGCTGGCGCTGTGGCTGGGGCTTGTTTTGGTTTTTTATGGTGGAATGCTGCGCCTGCTAAAATTTTCATGGGGGACACAGGCTCGCTATCTCTTGGCGCCACATTTGCTGGTTTATCTATTTTAGCTCATGCAGAATTTTTGGCAGTCATAATAGGCGGAGTTTTTGTTTTAGAAGTTGTTTCTGATATTATTCAAATTTCCTTTTTTAAATTAACTAAAAAAAGAGTTTTTAAAATGGCCCCAATTCATCATCATTTTGAGCTAAAAGGCTGGCATGAAGTCACTGTTGTGATTCGTTTTTGGCTTCTTTCAGGCCTTTTTGCAGCTTTGGCGGTTGGAATATTTTATGGCGGCTGGGTGTTATTTTTGATGAAATAGTCAAATAAACTTTTAGTAAATAGATTTTTAGTAAATAGATGAATAGAAAATACCGCCAATATATTTATTTTTGTGTAGCGATTTTTTTTCTAACTTTTTTTGGACTTATTATGGTTTTTTCTTCATCAGCTATTGATTCAATGTCGCGCAATCGTTCGCCTTTTTTGCCTTTACTTTCAGAAGTTATATATGTGACAATTGGCTTTTTTGGTTTTATAGTGGCTTCGCGAATTCGGACTTTGACCTATATGAAATGGTCAAAATATATTTATGGAGCAGCCCTAGCCGCCTGTCTGTTAGTTTTAACTCCTTTAGGAATAACAATTAATGGTAATAGAAATTGGCTTAATTTAGGTTTAGCGACTGTTCAGCCTTCAGAGTTTTTAAAGTTATCACTAATTTTGTGGCTAGGATTAGTTTTGTCAAGGCGGATTGGGCATTTAGACAAATTGGCCTTTATTCTAATACCTGGCGGAGTTGGTGCTGCTATTGGCTTTGGGGTGGTTATGCTAGGCGGAGATTTGGGAACCGCTATTATTTTAGTGCTAATTATAGCAAGCGCTTATGCCTATGCTGGAACACCTGCTAAATATATGGTTGTGGCGGGACTTATTGGAAGTGTTGCTTTGCTTGTGGCTTTTGTGCTCGGTTCATCTAATAGAATGGAGCGAGTTGTGGCTGCTTATGGCGATTGTCAGGGGCACGAGGAAGGATTTTGTTATCAAACAATTCACGGCCTTTATGCTTTAGCAACAGGGGGGGTATTTGGAGTGGGGCCAGGTGCTTCACGTGAAAAATGGAATTATTTGCCTGAGGCTAATAATGATTTTATATTCTCTGTGATTGGCGAAGAATTTGGCGTTATAGGAACATTTTTAGTTTTAGGAATATTTATTTTTTTGCTTTATGCAACATATAGAATTATTTTAAATTTGAAATCTAAATATCAAAAACTAGTTTCAGCTTCGATAATTGTTTGGATAATTGGGCAAGCTATGATTAATATGGCTATTGTAGTTCGTCTTTTGCCTGTTATGGGAGTTCCTTTGCCGCTAATTTCTTCAGGCGGTTCATCATTAATTGCCACACTTTTGTCGCTAGGAGTTATAGCATCGTTTGCCAGAGAATCTATGGGGCGCAGGCAAGGAGTTATAATGTTATTTACCAGATTTAGAAAACCCAAACTAAAAGAGGCAAAATTAAGGGAGGCAAAATTGAGGGAGGCAAAATTAAAAGGGGTAAAACTAAAAGAAGCAAAATTGAGAGCGGTAAAATTAAGGGAGGCAAAATTGAAAGGGGTGAAAATTTGATATTTTCAGAAATCACTGACCAAGAGTTTTCGGAATTTGTTTTGTTGTCTAATCAGGCAAATTTTAATCAAACTCTTGTTATGAATCAAGTTAGAAAAGATCTAGGTTTTGAGACCCATCTTTTAGGTGTTCGCAAAAATAATACTGTTGTAGCGGCTGCTCTTGTGGTCATTATAAAGTCAAGAATTAAATCTGCTGGAATATATTATGGTCCAATTTTGAATTATGCTGATTTTGCTTGTTTAGAGTTTTTCACACAGGAGCTAAAAAAATATCTATTCGCCAAAGGAGTGGTCTATTGTAAAATAAATCCAAATTTTGTTTATGCTTATCATAATAGCGACGGTCAAATTGACAATGAAAAATATATAGCTCGCACAGAATTTGCTAATTTAATTAATTTAGGTTATATTCATAATGGCTGGACCAAAACAGGCGTCGACGCCTCTAATCGCTGGCATTATGTCAAAAATTTATCCCAATATTTTGATTCTTATGAAAATCTAATTATGTCTTTTAGAAGCACAGTTCGCCAAAGAATTAAAAAATACCAGAAAAATAATCTTGAAATTAGGGAATTGTCATTAGACGAAATTGATATATTTTTAAATTTATTAGATTCTTCTGCGTCTAAACATGGATTCACTCCCAGAGATAAAAATTATTTTTTGTCACTAATAGAACACTTTCAAAAAGCTGGTTATTTGAAACTATTATGTGCTTGGTCGGGCAATACACCAATTTCAGCGGCTTTATTTATTATTTATGCTGATGAATGTGTTTATTTCCACAGCGGCAATAATGCGGAATATATAAAATTTTTAGGGTCTTATGCTTTGCAAGATTATATGTTTAAATATTGTTTGGATAAGAAAATTTCTAAATATAATTTTCTTGGCTTTGAAGCTGTTTTTGATAAACCTAACGGTGTTTTAGATTTTAAAAGGGGCTTTCGCGGTTTTATAGAAGAATTGCCAGGTTCTTTTGATTTGCCAATTAAAACTCTGAAGTATAAGTTATATCGTTTTTTGAAAAAATAGATTTCAAATATTTAATGTCGTTAAAAGGAATTTTTTCATTATTTTGTATAATATAATCATCGTCCCCTTTGCCGAGTATTAAAATAATGTCGCCAATACTAGCCAGGTCTAGACTTTTTTCAATCGCCTGCGCCCGATTTTCTATTATTAGAATTCTATCTTTATTTTTAATACCTTGCAAAATGTTTTCTATTATTGTTTGATTATTTTCAAAATGAGGGTCGTCTTGAGTTAAAATAATTTGATCAGCTTCTTTTTCTAAAAGAGCACCTATTTTTTTTCTTTTAGTTTTGTCTCGGCTTCCAGCCATGCCAGTTACAACAATTATTTTATGATGAGGCAGGAATTTAGCAGTTTGAACTAGTTGTTTTATGGCTTCAAAAGTATGAGCATAATCTATTAAAACAGAATATTTTTTAGATGTATTGAATAAATTTACTCTGCCAGGAATTTGGAAATTAAATGTCAAAAAGTTTATTAAATTGTCTTCTTCTGAGATAGGAGTTTTTGAGGCAGAAGTAATTTTTTTTATTTGGCTGGCAGCAGCCGCGGCACAAATGTAGTTATAGCCATTATATCGACCTAAAATATTCAAATCAACCATAAATTCTTGATTTTCAGTTTTATAATTTATTTCTAAATTGTGGCTATTTTGGCGAATTTCTTCAATTTTCCAATTATCTTTTAATTTGTAGCCATAAGTTATAATTTGAGCAGCTGGCTTATTTCTAGCTATTTTTTGTTTAAAAGATTGATAATTTTCATCGCTACTATTTAAAATAGCAGCCCCTTCATTCTTTAAATGATTTTTGAAAATATTGTATTTAGCATTAATATAATTCTTTAAAGTTTTATGTGTGTTTAGATGGTCGCTAGTTATAGAAGTTAAAGCTATAATATCAAATTCTAAATTTTTTAATCTATTATAATGTTCAGCTTCTGAGGAAAATTCTAAAATGGCAATTTTTGCTCCCTTCTGGATAAATTCGCGCAGAAGAGAATAAAATGTTTCGCTATCAGGTGTTGTATTTTCCAAATGAATTTTTTGGGAGGCAAAAATTGCGCCATTGGTGCCAAAATTAGCCACTTTGCTGGATCCAATTTCTTTTTCTAAAAGCTGTTGAATCATAGCACAAGTCGTTGTTTTGCCGTCTGTTCCTGTAATAGCAGCTAATAAAATTTCTTTTTCTGGATTGCCGTGGAATTTTGCAATAATATTATCATATATATTATTAACATTTTTCACCAAAACGGTTGGAATAGCTGAATTTCTGTATTTTGGATTGTCAATAATGGCTGCCACAGCGCCTCTTTCGGCTGCATCTGCAATATATTTGTGACGGTCTGTTTTAGATCCTTTTATACATAAAAATAGCCAGCCTGATTTAGCATTTGGCGAATAGGTAGTCACACCTTTGATGTCAATATTCATAATTGAGCTATCAGCATTTATAGAGCTACCAGCATTTATTGAGCTACCAGCATTTATAGTTAGTTTATCTATAAAGGGTTTAATTAAATCAGCTAATTTCATAGTTAGTTTTTTCTATATTATATAGTCCTAGAAAACATAAAAATTCTAAAAATATAGCTGATAAAATCACCGCAAATCCTATTGACCAATTATTTGTTTGGGTAATTAAATAACCTATAAGTTTTGTGCCTAAAACGCTGCCTAAAATATATTCAAAAAATCCTATTAATCCGCCGGCTGTGCCTAAGGCAAAAGGCGGCACAGCGTCGACTGTTAGCGCCACACCTAATCCGCCTACTCCCATAAAAAGCGCTCCGCAAATCATAATTGAACAATTAATTATTAAATGGGAGTCAGAAACCCAATATACTATAACGCAAGCAAAAACTAAAATTAACGCTCCTAAAATTAGTTTGACTCTCTTTCCTTTGAGCAAAGCGTCTGACAAAAAACACAAAATTAAGACTGCTGGAATAGCGGCTGCGGAAAATAAACCATAAGATATAGTGGCGTCAGTTTTTGAAAAATTCTTAGCATTTTGCAAAAGCAAAGGTATCCAACTTTGCAGGCCGACAGTTGCGCAATAGCTTGATGCACCGGCTAAACACAGCAGCCAAACAGCTTTGTTTTTAAGTACATATTTTTTTGAATTTTTAAAAAGCGTTTCGCTATTGGTTTTATATTCATT
>JAITSB010000027.1 GCA_031288095.1 Candidatus Opitulatrix roisinitermitis
CCATCTTCTTCATAAATATATACAGCATCTGGCTTAGCAGCAACTTTTACACCGTTCAACTCACCATATACAGCACATTCTTTATATTGGGCTTTATCAACTACTTTATATAAAGGATTGGCGAAAACAGCATCAGCGGCATATTGTGATTCCAGCCACTGAGTATCGTTCAAAATTACATAACCATCTTCAATTTTTTCATCCCTTGCTTGTCTTGCTTCTTTGGTTCTAAAATCTTTAAAGCCTAACTCGGAAGCGCTTGTTATTGGATCGCCAACGCCCAAAACTAAAAAGTGAGTGGCGTTGCCTTTATTCAACGATGATGTTGAAATTTCTGTTAGTCCTAATTTACTTTCAATAGCTGATATTGGATTAGTCAATAATGACTTCAAACTAGATTGATGCCAATATGATTTATCAGCAAAATATTCTTTATTTGTTATTTCTTGCATTATTGTCCTTTACTATTTCTAAAATTTTATTAGCGACTTCATACCCTTTTGTTCCTGCAAATTCGTTTTCTTGCTTAGAAATTTCATTGCAATACTTTTCTAAATTGTCAATTAGGTTTTTGTTCATAGTTCTTCACCTAGTCCTAATTTGATATGTTGTTGCAAAATTCTAGGTGCAGACTTATACATACCTGTTTCTTTTGGTTCTAAATGACTGTCAACAATTTCAGAGACAGGAATAAACGCTTCTTTAAAAGCTGTAATGATATTGTCTTTTTCCTTTATTGTCTTTTGAAGAAGTTTTATGGTTTTATCCATTTGCTCTTTACCATCAAAGACCTTTGACGACAATGTATGAACTATATCATCAACAAAAGCATCAACTTCACTAGCCAAATAGCCTTCCCTAAACCTAGCGGGTCTAAAAGCGACTTCTTTGACATCTTTCAAAGATAGTATTTTTTTTATTCTTTTCTTATCTATATTCATTATTTCCTTTCTGCAAATTTTTTTACTAATAATTCATAGAAAATTGGTGTTTCCAAATAGCCGTTTTTCTCTAAAATTCTATAAAATCTAAATTTATTAGAATGATATTTATTTTTTAAATCTAAAAATATTTCAAACAAAAACGAAGAACTGCAAAATTTAGTATTTTTTATCATAAAATTATAGTCCTTATTGAATATGATTATTTCTTGAATTTTATTCATTATTTGCAACCAGCCTTTCTATTTCAGTTAACATTTCGTATTTCGCCATTTCAAAATTCAAATTATCGCCTGTCATACCACAATCCCTTATCGGCAAAAGGGATTTATACATATTTTTATCCATTTACACACCCAAACATTTTCTCTAACTTTTTAGTAAAGTATATTTGACCTTTACCTGTCAGAAGAGTTTTAGTTGATATTTTTGTGCCATAATTAGTTTGATAAGGCAAAGTTATAACTTTGAACAAATCTTGCTCTATAAATTGTTGATAAGGTAAATTGTCGTTTTTCAAATAACCGTAATTTCTTAGCAATTCAAATAAACGATTTCTACCTAGTTTAGTTATTTTATAAATAGTTTTGGCAAAATCACCTATGCTTACAGCATTTGTAGCGTCTGATACGGCTTTGGTAAACTCAACAGCTGGCTTTTGTGCTTGATATGCCAGTAAAACGTTGTCGTAGCGGTGTTGTAATATTTGCATAGACCTTTGAATAATTTTGTCTGGATTATTCCAAGCCTTTTCTACTTCTATAAAATACTTTCTTATGTCATTAGCTTTTTTGGTTTTGGAAATCATACACAGAATTTTTGCTTGGTCTATTGTAATAAGATAGTCAGCAAATTGTTGCTTCGCTCCATTGCCAACAATAGCTTCATATTTAACAGGTGTGCCTAAAGGTCCACCTGTTAATTCCCCCGTTTTATAAGTGGTTTCTAGGGTGTGGGAACTCCCACACCCTAGATTCCCCTCCACATTTACAGAGGTATTTTCACAAGTGCAGAATGGACTGCCTTGTTCTTTACAATTGCAAGTTTCTTCAAATCCTAAAAAGTCCTTAGACCGTTTCCACCATAAACTAAATCTCTTTTTTACTCCTAAATTCTTATGAATTTCACGAGCAGAAACTAATTGTTCCATAGTTTCAGTGGTTTCATCGTATTTTTCTTCTATTTTTATTAATTGGTTCATAATTACTCCTTGTCGTAATCTGCTAATTTTTCACTTATAATATCTAAAGTCTTAAAAAAATCTGCAACCGTGAAAGTTTTTTCAGAATCACTAAAAAAAGCCAGGCTTTTACAAACTCAGAATCTAAATCTTTTTCAAAATTCAAATTATATTTATTTGCTAATCTTTTGAGTGTTTCTTCACCTGTTTCCGAGAAACACATGCGAATAGAGAAATAATCATAAGGCGGAAAATATTCAACTAATTCACTATAGAATTTGTCCAATCTTTCTTTAACATTATTCTCATCAAAATAAATATCTAATAAAGCTTTTTCATTTACTTCCCAGCGTTCATCTAAAACTATATGCTCTATATTATAAATCTCACAAATCTTTTTTTCAACTTGACAGCCTTTAGACCATTCTAATAAAGTCTTAGGAGGAAATATAACTAAATCTATTTTTTGTATTTTCTTTATGGCTTTTGCTATTTCAACTATTGGTTCTTTGTCTTCTATTTTTTTCTTTATATCAATAATTGAGCCGTCATAAGCATTTATAAACTCATATTCATCAAATAAATCATTTTTTCCCCAATTTTCTTTAAGGATATCTTTCACAAAACGGCGATATTCTACTATTTGTTCTACCATAAAACCATTTATTGGCTGACTTATATATATTTTTTTATTTTCCATTATTTACTCCCCATCCACTCACGACTCGCTTTGATAAAATCTTTATTTATCTTTTCTTTTTTAATATGCCCCACTATATAACGAATAAGCCAATAATACGATTTAGGTTGTATCGTTGTAGAAAACCAACCATAACGACCTCTTTTAGTTTCATCACAAAAGACCATTTGAACTTCTTCACCACAAGGTGTAACTGTCATACTTCTTTTTTTGTCAAAAACTATAAATCCATTATTTATTGAATCAGGAACAATTTTATAATTTTCCTCTAAAAATCTAACCACTTGCAAAAAAATCGGATTATCACTAAATCGTGCTTCCCAGTTGACAATGTCCCAACCCCAAACAGGTTTATTTTTATCTTCTTTTGTCATTATTCCCTTTCTATTTATCTACTATTTCCACAATGTCGTCTATTTTGCAGTGTAGTAAAGAACATAAATTGGCTAAGAAAACACCATTAGGAATAGCTTTTCTTTTAAAAAGTAGAAATACTTGATTAACTGAAAAACCTATTAAAAACGATAACTCTCTTTGAGATTTTATGTTTGCTAATGTCATATAAGCTTTTACGTTATCAGTTTTTAAAACTAATTTCTTATCTTTATAAATATTTTTATTACTATTTATATCCATATTCATATTTTTAGTATACCATAATTTATTTATATATTTGTAAATAAATTTATTTTTATGGCGTGTCTTATATAACTAATATTAGTTATAATATATATATAATATTTTATAAGACATAATAAATATCAGTGCTTACATATAAATAAAAAATGTGATAGAATAATTATGATGGACATAAGAAATTACTTCAAAAAAAATAATATAACATTAAAAATAAATGATATTGCTGTTGCATTGAATATATCAAAAAATTCAGTTGTGCTAAAAAATAGACATAATAATTATAAAGTAGATGACCTTATAAAAATTTGTAATTATATAAACTATTCTGCCACAAAAGCACTTATAGATTTAGATATTCTGAAAAAAAATGATGTAAGTGTAAATTCAAATATAGAAATTGCTAAAAAAACACTAGCCATGCAAGATTTAAAAACTTCTGACCTTTTAGATGAATTACAAAATAGACTAAAAGAATTAGATTGCATTATAAATGGTGTCAAAAGAATTCCTATAGAAAATGAGATAATATGAATGTTATGGAATACTTCAAAAAACAAATAGGAAAAGTAACAATAAATGATATACAAAAAGCATTAAATTTAAAAAGTCAAACTTCTGTTGTTGTAAGAAATAGAATTAATAATTATAACGCAGCCGATTTAATAAATATTGCAAAATATATAAACTACTCACCTACCAAAGCACTTATAGATTTAAACATAATAGAACAAGATGATGTTAATAATAACAGCTTAAATAAATCAACTACCACCAATACTCCCCTAAACCTAAAAAACGTTGAAACAATGGTCTTAGTATATGAATTATTAGACCGTTCTAAAAAACTTATAAATAAGGTAGACGATGTCTGCGAAGTAATAAATACAAAATAATAAAAAGAAGCAAAACTAAATGACTGACAAATATCAATTTTGGTTTACTAAACTGGAATATGTGTTTAAAAATTATATTAAAAAAAGAAATGATAGAAAACAAGACAGCATTATAAATGGTGTAAAAACAAAAGATAAGCAAGCCATTGAGCTAAAAAGGCAGGCTAAGGACTTATATCAGAGTTTAGACGACTTTGAAAGGGACACCTTCAAAGGTATAATGGAAGCTATATTGAAATCACAGGGGCATATTTTAGACTCTAATACAGTAATACTGGACTACTATGATGAACCTATAAATAGGTTATTAGCAACCGATTTAATAAGAAAAATGAAATCTCAATATATATCTATACACCAAAAGCATATTTCATATACAAAAACTTTATAAACTTGCACTGTATAAAGCCTTTATTAGTTGAGATATTTAGAAAAACTGAACCCAACGACCCTTACATTCAATATTTGTAATAAGTTGCTACAGTATGTTCCATTTTGGAATCACCTAGCCTTTATCTATACTAAAGCAGCTATTTTTTTATTATAACTGTCTCCTGTTTTTAATAATTCTTCAGGAAAATAATGACCGTGTGTATTTTTAATGGTATCTAAATCTTTTGAGCCAATTAAAACAACTTCATATAAATTATTTCTAAAATATTTTCTTTCAGATTCATTATAATATTTCATAGCCTC
>JAITSB010000029.1 GCA_031288095.1 Candidatus Opitulatrix roisinitermitis
AATGTTATAGGGGTTATAGATTTATATTTTCAATCTAGCTCCGTTTCGGGGTCAATGATGCTTTTTGCTCAAACTTTTTTTATAACTTGTATAATTTATTTGATTTTAACATTTTTAGCCCAGCTTATTTTGAACGTAATTGAGAAAAAAATTAGTTTGGATGGCAAAGCTGGCAAGTTTTTAGATTATAATGCTTGAAGATTTGGCGATTTTGGAATTTTTGGAGATCTATGAAAAATAAAAAAGATAAGGATTATATTTTACAGGTTCACAATTTGAATAAAAGTTTTCATGATGTGAAAGTTTTAAAAAATATTAATTTAGATTTTAAAAAAGGGCAAACCACCACAATTATAGGCCCTTCTGGTTCAGGCAAATCAACCCTTATAAGATGTTTAAATAGACTAGAAACAGCTGATAGCGGAGAAATAAATTTTGCTGGTCAAAATATTTTGGACAAAAACTATAATCCTAATTTTGTGCAAAAACATATTTCTATGGTTTTTCAACAGTTTAATTTATTTGCCAATAAATCTGTTTTAGATAATTGCGCTATTGGCCCAGAAAAAGTTTTAGGAATTGATAAACAAACTGCCCGCCAGAGAGCTTTATTGAATTTGGAGAAAGTTGGTATGAAAGCTTTTGCTGGTAAATTGCCTTATTCTTTGTCTGGCGGGCAGAAACAAAGAGTGGCTATTGCTAGAGCGCTGTCTATGAAACCCCGAGCAATTTTGTTTGATGAACCAACTAGCGCTTTAGACCCGCAAATGGTCTCAGAAGTTTTAGATATTATTATAAAACTTGCTCAAGAAGGTCTTTCAATGATTGTGGTAACTCATGAAATGCAATTTGCTAAAGACGTTTCGTCTGATTTAATTTTTTTGCAAGATGGGGAAGTTGTGGAACAAGGTGATCCTAAAAAGATTTTATCTAAACCAAAAACTTCTAAACTTACAAAATTTTTACAAAAAACACACTTATAGATATACTTAGATTTCTAATTATAATATAGTATTTAATTTAGACAATAAATTTGTTAAAATTGTATAGAAAATATTAACTTTTCGAAAGGAAAACATGGTTACATTATATGGTAAACCTCACTGCGCACAGTGTGAAGCTACTAAAAGGCTTTTTGATAAATACAACGTTTCTTATAATGTAATAGATATCACAAAAGACTCTTCAGCATTAGAATATATAGCATCTTTAGGTTTTATGCAAGCGCCTGTTGTGGTCGCTGGCGATGATAAATGGTGCGGACTCAGGCCTGACATGATTCAAAAAGTGGCCAAAGTAGCTGCTTAATCTAAAAAACAATTAATTAAAAAAGCATTTCTGTGTTGGTCAGATTTGTAAATGATTCTATCCAAGCCATAAAATGAGGTCTCATATTTGAACTTTTAGCAGACCAAGATGCTCGTAAATCAAAAGAAGAATCTTGAGCTGTTTGAGACGCGCTATCTTTGGCATTTTCTAAAATATCATTAGTATCAAAATATTCATTAATAGAAGTAGTGACTGTTCCATTTATATTGAATGAAGGAGCTTTTATAACAGATTGGCAGAATTTGCTCCAAATATGATGACGAAACATTTGCTCACCAGCAATTTCGTTCTCTAAAGCAGAAGTTATATGTGTCACAATTCGGAAAGGCGAACCCCACTGGTTTGTTTCATTTGGCTTATAAATGACAATAAAATTGCCTAAGGTAGAATCTATATTAGATTCGTCTTCTATTGTGGCTTCTATTGCTAATGAATAAGGACTTATGCGAATAGGGGGATTTATTTCTTTTAAGATTATTTTTTCGTTAACGTTTATATTCATAAGAGAATGAATAGCTTCAGAAAATTCCTTAGGCATATTTTTCTCAAAACTAGAAGGTTTAGTTTTAGAAGTTTTAGCCATATATATAGTATAAAATGTTTTTTTGAAAAAATTTGTATTGAATTTTTTCAAAAATCTAAAATGTCGTGTAAACTGTAAATATTACGCGTATAGAAAAAACTTTTATTAGTCGCGGTCCTGTTGTTGAAGCAATTTAGAGCAGGTGGCTTAAAGTCTATACTAGGATTAACCGCTGCGAATTGCCATATTCGCTTAAAAAAAGGAGATATTAATGGCTGTTGTAACTATGAAAGGTCTGCTTGATGCAGGTGTTCATTTCGGGCATCCTACAAGAAATTGGAATCCTAAAATGAAACCTTATATTTTAACCTCTAGAAATGGTAATTATATAGTTGATTTAAATAAAACTATCGAAAATATTGATATAGCTTATGATTTTGTTAAAGGAATTGTCGGACAAGGAGGAACTATTTTATTTGTTGGCACTAAAAGACAGGCTAAGGCCGCTATTAGTGAGTTAGCAACAAAAGTGGGCATGCCTTATGTGTCAGAGCGCTGGCCTGGCGGCATGTTAACTAATTTGAAGACTGTTATGCAATCAGTTCGCCGACTAAAAGATTTAGAACAAATTGATTTTGAAAATATAACTGATTCAGAATACACTAAAAAAGAACTTTTGATTTTGGAAAGAGAAAAATTCAAACTTGAAAAATTGCTAAATGGTGTTAGAGATATGGCAAAAAAGCCAACAGTTATTTGGGTGGTTGATGTTCTTAAGGAAAGAATTGCTGTGGATGAAGCTAGAAAATTAGGCATTCCAATTGTGGCTATTTTGGATACTAATTGTGATCCAGCCTTGGTTGATTATCCGATTGCTGGCAATGATGATGCTACTAAGTCAATTGAATTATTAACTAATATTATTGCTGATGCTGTGGCTCAAGGCATAATAGAAAGATCTAATCAAGCTGCTAAAAATTTGCCAGAAACAAGTGCATTGCCAGATAGCCAGAGTTTGGAATCTGGCGACGTATCCGCTTTAGCTGCTGAGGAAGAGCCTTTGGCAGAATGGGAAAAAGAGTTATTAGAGGCTGCTCAGCTAAAAGTTGATGAATCTATAGCGGCTGTGGAAGCTAAAAAAACTTCTTCTAAAAAGCCAGCCCCTAAAAAAGCCGTTGCCGAAAAGGAAGTCGTTGTTAAAAAGGTAGTTACCAAAAAGCCAGCCCCTAAAAAGCCAGCTCCCAAAAAAGCTGTTGCCGAAAAAGCTGTTGCCGAAAAAGAAGTAGCTAAGAAATTGCCCGCTAAGAAATCACCTGTTAAAAAAGCGTCTGTTAAAAAGGCAGCCCCTAAAAAGCCAGCCCCCAAAAAAGCAGTTAAAAAATAAAGATTAAATAAAGAAAGGATAAAAAATGGCAAATTATTCAGCTGAAGATATAAAAAAATTGAGAGATGACACTGGTGCTGGTATGCTTGATGTTAAAAAAGCTTTAGATGAAGCTAATGGGGATATTGCTAAAGCCATTGAAATTATTAGAGTAAAAGGTTTGAAAGGTGTTGCTAAAAGAGAGGGGCGCTCCACCAGCGAAGGAATTGTAGCCGCTAAAATAGTAAATGAAAATCAAACAGAAGTTGGTTATATAATAGAACTTAATTCAGAAACAGACTTTGTGGCTAAATCGGAAAAGTTTATAAATCTAGCAAATGAAGTTCTTGACGCAGTGGTTTCTGCTAAAAGCGCTAATGTTGATGATGCTAAAAGCGCTCAAACTTCAGCCAACACAGTTGATGAACTTATAAACAATAATGCAGCTGTTTTGGGAGAAAAAGTGGTTCTAAATTCTGTTATTCGTTTATCTGCTCCAAAAGTCACATTATATTTGCATAAAACTGCTAAGGATTTGCCTCCGTCTATAGCTGTTTTAGTAGGCACTGATGAGAAGGCAGCACAAGTTGGTAAAGATGTTGCTCAGCATATTGCCGCCCTTTCACCAAAATATTTAAATGCTGATAATATACCGACAGAAGTGATTGATGCTGAAAAACGGGTTGCCCAAGAAATAGCCCAAAATGAAGGCAAGCCAGAAAATATTATTCCAAAAATTGTTGAAGGCCGGCTAAAAGCTTTTTATAAAGATGTTGTTTTGTTAGACCAACCTTTAGCAAAAGACCCTTCGGTTAGTGTAGGTGCTTTGGTTTCTAAAACTAGCGGAAATCTTTTAGATTTTGCCAGGGTTAGAGTTGGTGAAGAATAATTCGAGTATTTATTTTCTAGTTTCTTATGTCTTTCAAAAAACCTAAAGATTCAAATAACAAATTCGCCAGACGAGTTTTATTGAAACTTTCAGGAGAGGCTTTTGGCGGCGGATCATTAGGGATTGATGTGCTTGTTTTGCGCAATATTGCTAGCGAAATAAAAAAAGCTATAGAAAAAGGCGTTGAGGTGTGCGTAGTTGTGGGCGGAGGAAATTTTTTTCGCGGGGCTGAATTGGCGCAAGCTGGGATTGACCGATCTAGAGGCGACTATATGGGCATGCTAGGAACAGTTATGAATTGTTTAGCTTTGCAAGAATTTTTAGAACAAATTGGCGTCGAGACAAGAGTTCAATCAGCTATTTCTATGGGGCAAATTGCTGAACCTTATATACCTTTAAAGGCTATAAGGCATATGCAAAAAAATCGAGTTGTTATTTTTGGGGCCGGCACAGGGTTGCCGTATTTTTCCACTGACACTGTGGCTATTCAAAGAGCTTTAGAGACTCATTGTGTGAAGGTTTTGATGGGCAAAAATGGCGTTGATGGGGTTTATTCAGCTGATCCTAAGAAAAATCCGGATGCCAAAAAATATTCCACTTTAACTTTCACTGAAGCTTTGGTGAAAGACTTAGAAGTTATGGATGCAGCCGCTTTGTCTTTGGCTAGGGATAATAATATTCAATTACAAGTATTTGGTATGGATGACACAGGTGCTGTGTCTAGGGCTTTAATTGGCGATACTAAAATAGGCACTATTTTGAAAGAGGGCTAGATATTATGGATAGAGAAATTTCAAATGCTAAAAAGCATATGGAGCAAACATTAGATTTTCTAAAAGAGCAATATTCTGCTATTCGCACAGGTAGAGCAAACTCAGGTCTTTTTGAGAAAATAATAGTTGATTACTATGGTGCTCCAACACCCCTAAAATCACTAGCAACTATAAATGTAGCAGATAATCATAGTGTTATTATAAGCCCTTTTGACAAAAATGCTATAGATAATATTGCTAAAGCTATTAGACAGTCTGATTTAGGTGTGAACCCTAATAACGATAGCGGAATTCTAAGAGTAAATATGCCAGAATTGACCGAAGACCGGCGTCAAGAATATGTTAAATTAGCAAAAACTAAAGCAGAGGAAGCCAGAGTTAGCGTAAGAAGTATTAGGCGCAACGCTAAACAAGGAGCCGAAAAATCAGATGATTATTCGGAAGATGATGTGCGTCATATTGAGAAATTGTTAGATGACGCCACTAAAGAATATGTGGAATATATAGATAAAATTCTTCTTCAAAAAACAACTGATTTATTAGAAGTTTAAAAAATAATCCGAAATGGCAAAATACGGCAAAGAAAACAGCCGAAATATACCTTTAGCAATAATTATAGGAGTTTCACTTTTTTTAGTTATTTTTGCGAGTTTGTTTATAACGCCATATTTTTTTCTGGGTTTAGTTTTTATAACTTGCACATTAGCTGTTAGCGAAATATATTATTGTTTAATTCTTAAAAATATAAAAATTGGAACAACCCCTATAATTATAGGTTCTGCGGGGATGTTTATTGTGTCTTTTTATTACGGCGCGCCAGGCTTGTCAATAGTTTTCTTTTTGACTGTGGCTATGTTAATATTATATTGTTCATTAGACCATATAGATTATAAAATAAAAATAAAACAAGTTTCTTATAGTGTTTTAGTTTGCGCCTGGCTGCCATTTTTGCTGTCATTTATGATTTTGCTATATTGTTTGCCATATGGGGCGTATAAAGTGGCCCTATCGGTTGTTATAATATCATTTATAGATATGGGAGGGTTGGTTGTTGGATCAAAATTTGGCAAAAATCGTTTAGCGCCTAATCTTAGTCCGAAAAAGTCATGGGAAGGTTTGGTCGGCGGATTTTTGTTTGGTCTAATTATAATTATTCTAGGTTCAGCTTTATTTGAGTTTTTTTCAGTACCGTTTTTGTTGACTTCGCTTTACTCAATTCAAGGATTTTTCCTCAGAATTGTTTTTGTTATAGTAATTGGTTTTTTTGGACTGATTGGCGATTTAGCTGAGTCGGCTTTGAAAAGGTTTGTTGGCATAAAAGATATGGGCGCTATTTTGCCAGGACATGGCGGAATTATGGATAGAATAGACTCGTGTTTAATAGCGGCTCCAGCCCTTTATTTGTTTTTTATTTTTTTCGGCTGATTTTTATGTGAAAAGTTTTATGAGCTATACTTTAAATATGTCAATTTTAGACTCTTATAATTTTCCCGATGATATAAAAAAAATGTCTTTAGCACGTTTGGAAAAATTATCTAAGGAAATAAGGCAGTTTTTAATTGAAAATATTGCTAAAACAGGTGGACATTTAGGACCTAATTTAGGAGTTGTGGAGTTAACACTTGGCATTTTTAAAGTTTATAATCCTGATGAAGATTTATTTATATATGACGTGGGTCATCAAACATATGTTCATAAAATTCTAACAGGCCGAACTAATTTTTCTGCTTTGCGTCAAGCAGGGGGGCTAAGCGGTTATCCTAATCGGGAAGAATCTAAAATAGATATTTTAGAAAATTCTCATGCTTCTGTTTCTTTGTCATGGGCTGATGGAATATCGCGCGCCAATATTTTGAAAAAAAATAATTCCACAACTGTGGCTTTGGTCGGCGATGGAGCTTTGACAGGAGGTATGATATGGGAGGCAATAAATCATATAGCACATTCAATGGATCAAAAATTAATTATTATAATTAATGATAACGGCCGAGCTTATGGCGAAACAGTGGGAGGGTTAGCTCATCATCTTTCGGCTATAACAGGTTCAAAAACTTATTATGATATAGAAAATCAAACTAAAGAAACTCTCAAAAAATTGGGCAATTTAGGAAAAGTAATCCATAAAATTGTTCATAATTTTAAAACAGGAGTTAAGGTGTCTGTTCTGCCAAAAAGAATTTTTTCAGATTTCAATATAAGATATATAGGACCTATTAACGGACATTCTTTAATAGATATTGTTCAAGCGTTTGAACAGGCTAATAGGTATAAAGAACCGGTTATAATACATGCTATAACTAAAAAAGGACAAGGTTTTCCAGCAGCCATTTTTGATAATAAAGACAATTTTCACACTATTGGGAAATTTGATCCTGAAACAGGCGTTCCTATAACTAAGCATTCGCCATGTTGGTCTCATATTATGGGAAAATACTTAACGGAGTTAGCTGCAAAAAATGATAAAATTTTAGCAATTTCGGCGGCTATGTTAGAGCCAGTCGGTTTAGAAGATATGCAAAGAAAATTTCCTGATAGAGTATATGATGTTGGCATAGCTGAACCTCATGCTGTGGGTTTTGCAGCTGGGCTAGCTTATAAAGGTTTTCATCCTGTGCTGGCCGTTTATTCCACTTTCGCTAATAGAATTTATGATCAGATTTTATTTGATGCTTCTTTGCATAAAGCCCCTATCACTTTATGTTTGGACAGAGCGGGCATAACAGGCGATGACGGTCCTAGCCATAACGGAATATGGGATATAAGTTTATTTTCGTCAATACCTAATATTAGAATGTCGGCTCCCTGGGACAAGAAATCTTTAAAAATAGCTTTACAAGAAGCTGTTAAAGCAGATAATTGTGTCACAACTGTCCGCTATTCTAAAGGAAATATTTTGCCTGATTTGCCGACTTATCAGCTATCTAATAAGTCTAATAAGGAGTTTGCTCCTAAAGCATTTTTTGAAACCGAATCAGCCCAAAAGAGTTTAAAAAACAATATTTTATGTTTTCATAAAGGAAGCAAAAAAGATAATTTAATAATTGCTTTAGGGCCTTTAATACACAATGCTTTGAATTGTGTTCAAAATAAAACTCAAAAAAAATATTCTCAAAATACCACAATAGTAAGTTGCAAATGGTTTTTCCCAGTAGATTTAGAACTTGTCAGGATTTCAGCTAAATATAAAAATATAATTATTGCTGAGGACGGCATTTTACAAGGCGGCTTTGGCGAAAGTTTTTTAGCTGAGTTTAATAAATTAGAAAATTGGCAAATTACTTCAAAAATAAATCTTTTGGGAATTCAAAACGGATTTCAGCCGGCAGATTCTCGCGAGAATATTTTGCGTAGCAACAATTTAGATGCTGACGGATTTGCTAAATTTTTATTTTAACTTTTAGTCCACCAACTAGCTTGGCGGATATATTATAAATATGAGCGAACAAAAATGATAATAATGTGAAAACCACCACGTTTATGACAGCTATTATAATGGACAAAGCTAAAATTTTAGGAAAACTAATAAAATTTCCTAAATCGAAACTAGAATCACTTATTCCAGATGTGGAAATAAAAGATAAAATATGTGTGAAAAATGACACCGAATTTAACACAATCCATAGAATTGCTGTCATTACAACAAAAATAACAGCTAGGGCCACTGATAAAATAAAACCTACTCTTAAAGCGCTATTAGGGTTTATAGCTTTAACAATAACTTCAGAGTCTTTTGAATCGAAACTATAATCAGAATTTGAATTAAGTGAAGAACCTAAATTTGTTTGGTCTGATAAATTTGAATTCATTTTTTTGTTAGAACTTACTTTTGGTTTAAAACTTTTGGGTTGTGGAGTTTTACTCGTCATTGTTGTCTTCTTTCTCGCTGTTTTTAGTCACTGCTATTATTTTATCACCATCATCAGGTTTTGCAAAAATCACTCCTGAAGTTGTCCGACCAGTTTTTGATATTTCACTAATATGAGACCGCATAATTTTTCCAGATTCCATAATAACTAAAAGTTCATCAGTGTCAACAGTGTTTAAAGCGCCAGCTAATTTGCCGTTTTTTTCAGTTATTCTAGCGACTTTCATGCCAGATCCGCCGCGGTTATGCCTTGTATACTGATTCATAGGAGTTCTTTTAGCAAAGCCATATTCTGTAATAACTACTAAGTCAGTATTGTCGTTGGCAATAGCTCCGACCAATAAGGAATCATCATTTTTAAATTTTATGCCTCTAACGCCTGAAGTGGCTCTGCCTTGTGATCTTAGACTATCACAAGCGAATCTAACGGATAAACCGTTGCGAGAAATAAGTATTATATCATCGCCATCATTTGCTAAAAATGAGGAGATCACTTCATCAGTTTTGCCTTTTATATCTTTTAGAATAATAGCTTTCAAACCTAATTTACGGCCTGATTTATAAGAAGATAAATCAGATTTTTTAATTAAGCCGCTTTTTGTTACTTGAATAAGATATTTAGCATCATTATAGTCTTTCAGATTTAGAACTTCCACTTTTTCATTTTCTTCTAAAGCCAAAAAATTTGCTATATGGTTGCCTTTAGCGTCTCTTGAGCCTTGAGGAACTTGGTAGCCTTTAGCTCGATAAACTTTGCCTAAATTAGTGAAAAATAATATCCAGTTATGAGTGGCGGTGGTAAATAAATGACGAACAAAATCTTGATCTCGCAAACCTGTTCCTTTTAGTCCTTTGCCGCCTCTATGCTGCGTTCTATATTCATCAGTCGAAGTCCTTTTAATATAGCCTGAATTAGTGATAGTTATTAGGACTTCTTCGTTAGGAATTAAATCTTCATCTTCTAAATCGCCAGAATAAGGCAAAATTTCAGTTCTGCGACTGTCGCCATATTTTGCTACAACTTCGTCTAAATCTTGGCTGACAATTTGTCTTTGACGGTCTTGATTATCTATTATTTGGGTATAATCTTTTATTAAAGCTATTAATTCATCATACTCGGTTTTGATTTTTTGTCTTTCAAGAGCGGCTAAACGAGAAAGCTGCATAGCTAAAATTGCTCGAGCTTGAATATCGTCTACTTCAAGCAATTTCATTAGTCCAGTTCTGGCTTGGTCAATATCTTTTGAGGAACGAATTAGTTTTATAACATCGTCAATTTTGTCAAGCGCTTTTAAATAACCTAAAAGAATATGATTTCTTTCTTCGGCTTGCTTGCGCAAAAATTGTGTTCTCCTGACCACCACTTCTAATTGGTGAGCCACCCAATATCTTATAAAAGCGTCTAATGATAAAGTTCTTGGCACATTATCAACTAAGGCTAACATATTGGCTCCAAAAGTTTCTTGTAGTTGAGACATTTTGTATAATTTGTTTAGAACAACATTTGGCACAGCATTCTTTTTCAAAATTATTTGAATATTTATTTTTCCAGCTGCTGAAAGATCAACAATGTCAGCAATGCCTTCCACAAGATTGTTAGCTGCTAAATGAGTTATTTTTTTAATTAAATTATCGGTATTCACTTGATAAGGCACTTCTGTTATAATTAATTTATTTCGGCTATTTTCTTCTGATATATCAACTTTAGCCCTCATAACAACTGAGCCATGTCCTGTGCGATAGGCTTTTAGAATTCCAGATTTTCCTAAAATTGTGGCAGCAGTGGGGAAGTCTGGACCTTTAATTATTTCTATAAGTTTTTCTAAAAGTTCTTCATTAGAAACATCTGGATTTTGTAAATACCATTTTATGCCGCTGGCCACTTCATTTAGATTATGGGGCGGAATATTTGTTGCCATGCCAACAGCAATTCCAGAAGAACCATTTATTAGTAAATTTGGAATACGAGAAGGCAAAATTAAGGGTTCTAAATTTTTGCCGTCATAATTAGGCTCAAAATCGACTGTTTCCTTATCTATGTCTTTAACCATTTCTGTGGCTAAATGCCCCATTTTGCATTCGGTATATCTAGGGGCGGCTGCTTTGGAATCGCCTCTTGAACCAAAGTTGCCTTGTCCGTCAATTAAGGGATAGCGCAATGACCAATCTTGAACTAAACGCACAATTGCGTCATATATAGCAACATCTCCGTGAGGATGATATTTACCCATAACATCGCCTACGACTCTGGAGCATTTATTAAAACCTTTATTTTGCTGATAGCCTCCGTCATGCATAGCGTATAAAATACGTCTATGAACAGGTTTTAGTCCATCCCTAACATCAGGCAAAGCTCGGCCTACAATAACACTCATAGCATAGTCAAGATATGACTGCTGCATAGTTGTGTTGATTTCAACAGTTTTTATATTGTCAGATTTTTCAATATTATTGGATTCTAGATCATTGCTAGGTTGGGAGTCCTGCGGCTGATTAGAAGGAGTATTTTTTGTGTTAGAATCATCACTATTGTCCATGTATATAGTTTATCATTTTTTGAATGATAAACTGACTTTATGGAATTGTCAATAATTATTTGGTCAGTTGTATTTGTTGTCGTTGCTGCTGCAACATTATTTTTTATTAGATTTATTTTTGTAAAACGTTCTAAAACTAGTTTTGAGCAAAATCGAAAATCAGCTTATTTAAACCAATTTCTAGAAAAAAAACCTAGACTTTTTTTAGGTAATATTTTTTCCAAATCCAGCAATTTAAATGAAATTTATAGCAATTTGAAGGATTCTTTAATTTCATCAGATGTTGGCTTGTCTCTGGCTAATAAAATAATCGAGCATATAAAATTTGCTGGACCAAAAACCGCTGATGAAATTAAAATACAAGCTAAAAAACAATTATTAGATATTTTGAACTCTCAAAATTCAGCTTCTCAAAGTAGTAATATTAAAGGCCAAAGCAGTAATATTAAAGGCAATAATATTAAGGATAATAATATTAAAGGAGAGAAGGTCAAAGGAGAGAAGGGCAAATTGCCAGTTATTTATTTATTTGTTGGTGTAAACGGAGTTGGCAAAACCACCACTTTGGGCAAAATCGCTAAAAAAATTAGTTTACAGAACAAAAAACTTATTTTTGCGGCGGCTGACACTTTTAGGGCGGCTGCTCAAGACCAGCTGGATACATGGGCTAAAGCAGTTGGGGCTAAAATAGTGAAAGGGGAATCGCAAGACCCGGCTTCTGTGGCTTATAAGGCGGTTGACATTGCTATAAAAGATGGTGCAGATATGGTTTTTATTGACACTGCTGGACGTTTACATAATAAAACCAATTTATTGGAAGAATTAAAGAAAATCGTTAGAGTAACTGAAAAAATTGCTCCTATAACTCAGACTTTTCTAGTGCTTGATGCTATGACAGGTCAAAACGGTTTAAACCAAGCGAAAATTTTCACTCAGGCAGTTAATGTGACAGGTGTTATTTTAACTAAAATGGATGGGACGGCTAAAGGGGGAGTTATTTTTTCGATTCAAAAAGAATTAAAAGTTGGCGTGAAATATATTGGTTTAGGAGAGAGTCCAGATGACTTGGTGGAGTTTAATGCTGAACAGTTTGTTGACTCAATTTTGAATTAATTTTTATTTCTATAAACTGTTATACTAATGTTATGAATACATTAAATGTTTCTTGGCTGCTTTTGAGCATATGTCTAGCCTTTTTAACAACATTTGCTACTATTTTGTTTTATATTTCATCTAGGGAAGATTATAAATTGCATAAAATGATTTCCCTTTGTTTAGTTTCTATGGGGACTGCTTCAATAATTTGGGTTCTGTGGGGCTGGTCTTTAGCTTCTGGACCGTCAGACATTTTTGGGATAATTTCTAATCCTTTAGAGGAATTTTTGCTGAATGGAAAAGTTTTTTCAGCTGATAATATATATACATCCGTGCCAGCTTCTTTTCAAACAGTTGGCGGAGTTTTAGGAATAACTTTTCAAATGGTGCTTTTGATGTTATCTATTATAATAGTGGTTTGCTGCTTAGGTGATAGACAAAAATTTTCTTCTTGGATTTTCTTTTGTGCTTTGTGGATAACATTTGTTTTTTGCCCTATAACTCATATTGTTAATTCCGGGCTTTTATCATCTGACGGCGCTGTGACACATTTAGTAGGCACGGCATTTTACGATTTTGCTGGGGCTTCAAAAGTTCAGCTAACGGCGTCTGCCACAGTGGCTGTTATTCTAATTTTATTAAGACGAAAAGATTTTGCTAAAAATGACATTCTAAAAACAGACAGTGGAATAATGCATAAAATTATTTCCCCTAAGGACCAATTATGCGCTTTAGTCTCTATTTTTGGATTAATTATTGGCTATTTTGGCATAAATATGGGTGCGACATTAAATGCTGATTCCAATGCTGGCTATGGACTTATAATCACAATTATTATGGCTTTCTCTTCTATGATAGGCTATGTGGGAATACAGCAGTTCTTATTAAAAGAAATTTCAATATTGTCTATAGCTCATGGAATTTTGGCAGGGTTAGTTTTGTCAACTGCTTGCGCTGGGGTAGTTAGCCCCACTCAGGCTTTGTTGATGGGATTTATAACAGGAGTTATTTGTAATTATATAGTTCGCATAATTAGAAAAAAACTATCACATACTGTGGGCTGGGATGTTGTTAGTATACATTTTCCAGCAAGCGTTTTAGGGTTATTAGCAGTTGGTTTTTTCCAGCCAGAGAAAGGGTTATTTGCTGGCGGAGGCGTAAATCAGCTTTTAGCTCAACTTATTGGTCTGAGCTTTATAATTATATTTGTTTGTGTTTTGTCAGCTTTGTTATCTCTATTCGTAGATTTTATTTTAGGCTGGCATGAAAGGTGGGCACACCGTGAAAATAGAATCTAAAATTAGTGATAAAAAATATTTTTCTGTTAGTTCAATAATAATTCTGTCAACAATTATTTTATGTGCTGTTTTTATGTTTTCACCTTTGCAAATATATTTTAGAAATCAAATTGAATTAAATACTTTAAAAAGCAATATTGAAGCTGCTAAAAACCAGAAATTGGAATTAAATGATGAACTTAAACGCTGGGATGACAAAAATTTTGTTGTTGCAAAAGCCAGGGAAAGGTTAGGCTTTGTCTTTCCTGGTGAAGTGCCGGTCAGCGTTATAGAAGATAAACCGACTAAAAAGCAAACCAGTAAATCGTCGCAGACAGTTAACACTGATGTCTGGTATAAACAAATAGGCGATTCTTTTTCCCTTATACAAACTTTGCCCTAAATTTATAAAATAAATGATTTATGTTGACTAAAAAAGACATTTTAGTTATTTGGCGTGCTCTTGGCAGAAAACCAAGAGGAATAATTGACGTTCCTGTGCGCTGTATTTGCAAAAATCCGATAGTCGCTAGATGTAAACCCCTTTTATATGATGATTTAGATGATAATTCAGGGAATAATTTAGACGATAATTTAAATAATAAAATTGGTCAACCAAAACCTTTTCCGACATTTTATTATCTAGTTAGTTCAGATTATATTAAGGCAACCAGCACTTTGGAAGCGAAAAAAGTTATGAAAACTTTAAATGAAAAATTAGTTAGCAATTCAAGCTTTAGAGAGCAGTATTTTCAAGCTCATCAAAATTATATTAAAGATAGAGAAAAATTTGAAAAGGTTTCACAAATTTCAGATGTGTCAGCCGGCGGCGCTCCTAAACATATTAAATGTTTACATTCTCATTTAGCTCATAGTTTAGGTTCTAAAAGCCTAAATCCTGTGGGGGAGTATTTGCTAGAAAATTATGATTTTTTTAATATAAATATTTGCCGATGTGCTGTGCCTTATAATGAGGCCCCTAGAAGAAGAGCGATTATAGATTGCGGCACGAACACTATTCGTTTAGCAATAATGGATGTTTTTTCAAAAAAATATTTAAAAGATATTATACCGCGTAAAATGATAGTTAATCGGCTAGGAAAAAATTTAGAACAAAGCCAAATTTTAGATGAAGAAAGCCTGAATAAAACTTTTTTTGCTTGCCGTGAATATAAAAAACTAATTGACAAAAATTTAGCTCAAGATGTAATTTTTATAGCGACTTCAGCCGCCAGAGATTCTAAAAATTCTGATGAATTGCTTAAAGGGGTGGAAAAAATATTGCAAATTAGACCACAAATTTTGTCAGGCGATGATGAAGCTAAATATTCATATTTAGTGGTTATAAGCTCAAATTTTCAAAAATCCAACAGTTCGTCGCTGGTGATAGACATAGGCGGCGGCTCCACAGAGATAGCTTTTGGGGCTAAAAATAATTTGAAGAGTTCTTATTCTATGCAAGCTGGTTCAATTAGATTAGCTGAACTTTTTTTTCATAATTTGCCGCCAGCTAATCACCAGATGGCCAAGGCAAAAGATTTTTTAGAAGGCGAATTAAAATTAGCTATATCTAAAATTTTTTCCAATAGTCAAAATTTATTAGGTCAAAATTTGCCACGTCAAAATTCATTAAAAACATTGTTGCCTAAAAAAAAGATAAATATTTATGGTGTGGCCGGGACAATCACAACAATTACTGCTAATGCTTTAGGTTTATCTAGATATGATTGGAAAAAAATTGACAAAACAACTCGTACTTTAGAAGAAATAATTATTTCGTGTGATCAATTAATTGACATGAACTATAAACAGTTAGAAGCTTTGCCTTTTATGCATAAAGGACGGATAGATTCTATGGCAGCAGGGGCCTTTATTTATAAAGAAGTATTATCTAGATTAGAAAAAGAACTAACTAAAAGAAATTTTCAAATAAATAAAATTATAACTAGTGAAAAAGATCTTTTAGACGGCCTGGCTTTATTTTTCTGAAGAATTAAAAAACAAAGTTAATTAGATTTTCTATCTTTGAGATAAATTATTAAAATTATTTATTTCCCAAAACCGATTCTGGATTTAGGGCACAAACGTTATAGACCCTTGAGGGTAGTCTAACGTCTATTTTTTCTGCTTTATTTTCATATTGTCTTTCGTCTCTTTGACCTGGAGTATCATTTTCGTTGCCGAAATCTCCCCCTGCTGCTATAGCTCCATCGGGTCCGCCAAATTGGGCTTTAAATTCCGCTCCTGTATAGCCAGGCTGTTCATAACCCAGCTTTACTAAACACAGCGCGGATTCATTCAATAAATCCTTTTTTTGGGGATTCCAGAGCATTTTATAATATAAGGAGGCAATACTTGAATAATCTACCCTTTTTTTATCTGAGTTAGCAGTATTTCCATCGCAATTATTTTGAGCGTCTACCGCACTTGCTGGAACCGACACAGAGCTGCCATATTCAAAATCACCAGGAATTATTATAGTATAAGTTCCTAAAACATCTGCTCCGCCAAATTTCACATTATAACCATAGTTTTTAATGCATTGTTTAAAATTATTTTGGGTTTCTTGAAATTCGGCGTCAGATATTTTGCTGTCTTTTAAAACATTGTAAAGATAATCGGATTTATTTGACCGCACATATCCCGCAATTTCATCAGCATAAGGCCCATCAAAATCGCTACCTAAGGCAGTTCCATAAGTGCTTTTATCCAAAATACGGTGTTGCTTAGGCTCAGTTGCTTGACTAGAGCAACTTGAAATTGCGACTATAAAGGCAATTACTAATAAGCACTTAAAGCACTTTTTCATAGGTAATATTAATAATACTATTTAGGTAGGCCAACCATTTAGCCAAGGTGTGCTAATGTAAGGTTTACCTGTTGAAGGGTTGTCGACCATGCCCATAACTTTGCCAGGATTCGGGTACCAACCTGTCCAAAAAACATCAGTGTATACATGTTCCGCGACTACTTCAACGAATTTTCCGCCGAATTTAGTGCCATTTTGAACCTGCATTGCAAATTGAACATTGTGAGAAGCGCCAGAAAACTTTTCCAATGTTACTTCATATCCTAAACCAAGTGACGGATCGCTTTTATGAATAATACAGATTCTACTTTCTGTCGCTAGTCTACAAGCTTTGTCATTAGGTTGAGGCGTGTTTGCATTTGAAGCGTAAGAACTAGGCACAAAAGAAGAAAACGCACCTCCCAAAGCCAAAATTAAACTAATTGCTACGATTTCAGCAGTCCTACTCACTTTTAAAAATTTATTTGCCTTTATATTATTCATTTTTATATTTTTATTTAACATATTTTTCCTTTCTGGATTATTTATTATTATCTGATAATTTAGTTGTGTAAAAAATATTTTATGATATTTTTTGGATATTCATAAATTACCATCATTTTTAGACTATCACACTAAAAGAAATTTTCAAATAAATAAAATTATAACTAGTGAAAAAGATCTTTTAGACGGCCTGGCTTTATTTTTCTGAACCAAAACGGCGATTTCTTTTAGAAAAATCTTTAACAGCTTGAAATAGATCTTCTCGGGTGCAGTTAGGCCACAATTTGTCAATATAATTGAATTCCGCATAGGCGCAATCCCAAAGCAAAAAATTAGAAAGTCTTTTTTCGCCTGAAGTTCGAATAATCAGGTCAGCTGGTCTTATTTTATTATTGTATAAGTTTTTGTTATTATCTGAAATGGTTATTTTGGATTTTCCTTGTTCTATAAGATTATTTACTGCGTCAATTATTTCTAATTGTCCGCCGTAGTTTATGCAAAGATTGACAGTTATTCTGCTATTATTTTTGGTTTTTTCAGCTGCCTTTTGCAATTCTTTATAAACGCTTTTCCAGAGTTTTTGCTTTCTGCCAGACCAAACAATTTTGGCCCCCCAAGAATTTAATAAATCGCG
>JAITSB010000008.1 GCA_031288095.1 Candidatus Opitulatrix roisinitermitis
AGAAAATTTTCAAAAGTGAGTGGGACTGCGGACTAATTTTTCGGAAGATTTATCTTCTGAGAAATTAGGCTTTGCAGAACGGTGCACGCTAATTTCGGGAAAATATATTGTCGGTTGGAAAAAATATTTAATTTAACAATTAGGTAATAATTTTTTGGAACAGTGAGCGTTTTTTTTTTTTTGTAAAAATTTTAATAGAGTGTTTATTTAGAATTATAGTTTAGAATTGTGGAATAATATTATGAAATTTTTAAAGTTAAAAAAGCTCGGGCTTCTAGGCCTTATTTTTGTTTTCATCTATTCAAATTTCTTATATGGGTTTTTAAACAATTCCTTTGCAGAAACTAGCGCTGCCCCTTTGCCTATAACACACGGCGGAACAGGCTCTAAAACAGCAACTCAAGCAGCCGCAAATCTCTTAGGAAGCAATTTTGCTAATTATGAAGGAATTTTGCCAGTCTCAAAAGGAGGAACCGGATCTAACAACAAAGTGAGAAGTGTATATAATATAGAAGATCGTCCAGAATTGCAAATTCTTTATCCTTCATGGACTAGCACACAATATTGGGTAAAAGTGCTTGATATTGGAGTGTCTTGGGGAGAAATTTCAGACCAGGTTCTTAAAATAGTCGGGCTAGGCGGATTTGGTAATCAAAAAGAATTCTTTTTAACTATCCTGCACAGAACAGAAACTGTCCATATAACATTAACTGGATATCACACATCTTGCAATCCTGAAACACTGGCTGGCGTTTGGATAATAGATAGTTCGGATCCTAATAATAAAAGAATTAAAGTTTACCTACACAGAGACGGCTGGGGAGGACATGTAAAATTAGAGAATGTTGCATTCACCCAGCTAAGATACACAACTTGGTATCATCTAAGCAGAACGGGAATTGAAGATTTTACACCTGAATTTTTAACAGATAAACCGGAAACAGAAAATGAAATTTACCCTTATTGTGTCAGCTATATTTAAAAAATTTCGATTGAAAAATTTGCAAAAAATGTTAACTAATAGATTGTTTGCAAAAATAGGAATTTATTTATCTGTACTTATTGTGCTATTTCTTAGCTTTGCTGTTGGAAATTTACCCACCGTCCTGGCAGATTCTAAAAATGTTTTATCTATCGCTCGTGGCGGCACAGGAAGCGATGAATCAAAAGCTGGTTTTACAAATATTTTCGGCAATACTTTCGGCAATTATAACGGCACTTTGCCAATTAAAAACGGAGGGACTGCGGCTACCAACGCGATTGGGGGTCTAGCAAACATTAATGCCAACCCGCGCAGAGATTTGAAATATAACGGGAGCTGGAATGACACTATTCGCTGGATAAAAGTCGCTGATATAACATCCACAACTTCAACTTTTTCAGACGAGTATACTCAAACTATGCGCATAACTGGACTAACCGACATTAATTCCAACGACGACAATTCTGATTATACGCTAAATATAAGTGCTAATCACAGTATCCAGGCCAGCTTCAATTTTAGCCAAACAATTAATATGTCAAATTTGTCACTAAATTGCCAAAAAGATACACCTGATGCTATGTGGGTGTCAGATGTTTTAACGTCAACCACTTGGAGACTTAAAGTTTTTATTAGAAGAGGAGATAATTTCGGAGTTGGGGCACATATTGAATATTTAAATAATATTCGTGGCTCTAATATTGACGGAAGAACCGGAATAAGAAATTTTCAAGAAGAATATTTTGAAACTCGGCCAACTGGGGATTATAGCGGCGATATAATGCAAAAATGCGCTCAATGGGAAATAAAAGAATAGCAAAATGAAATTCGTAAGCTGCAAAAAAAGACCTATAACTTATCTGCTTTTAGCATTTATTTTATTTAGCTTCTTTATAATTTTATTTCCTAAACAGGTTTCAGCTGATTCAATTAGCATTTTGCCAATTTCAAAAGGCGGCACAGAAGCAAACACAGCAAGGCAAGCTTCCCAAAACATTATTGGAAATAATTTTGCTAATTATGACGAAATTTTGCCAATTTCAAAAGGCGGAACAAATGCTGATCATCAAATTGGCGCTATGAATAATCTGCAAGGCAATCCTGGAATTGGCCTAAATATGAATGGAACTTGGACCAATTCAACAATATATTCCAAAGTATTAGACGTGAAAATTTATGGAACCCAACAAAATAAACAAGCTAATCAAACACTAGAAATTTTTGGATTTGAAGATATAATTCCCGATTTAGCAAACCCTAAAAAAGACCAAGATAAATTTTTGCTAACTTTCAAGGGCGGCAGCGGAGATGAAAATTTTTCTCAATATATAATTTTAAAAAATTTAGCTGCTAATTGCAGCACAGCAAGAGCCTATGGTTTTTGGTATATAGATTCCACAGATTCAGCCGATGTTAGATTAAAAATATTTATCCAACGGTTTGGCTGGGGCATGCCAGGAAACATAAAATGGCTGTTCTATCACGATTTCAGCGCATCAGGCATAAAGGACTTTACTCCCGAATATATAACTAGCAAACCTACCAATGCCACAAGTATATATTCAGCCTGTGCAAAATATATTTCTAAAGAATAATTAGTTTTTTAAAAAAATTCTATAATCAACTAATTATTCCGCGTTTTAGTTTAGTCTGCAAAATTTTATAAACTGATTTGTCGATTCTTGTTTGACTTATAGCATCAGATTGAGCCAGATCTAAAAAAGCGTTATAAGTTTTATAAAAATCTTTAGGAACTAATAAAATATCAACTCCGGCGTTTAAGCAATTTTCCACAATTTCTCTAGGACTATAATTATCCCAAATAGCTGACATATCAAGGGCGTCTGTTATAATTAATCCTGAAAATTTCAAATCATTTTGCAAAATATCTGTTAAAATTATTTTGCTCATAGTGGCTGGCAAACCTGAAGGGTCAACTTTTGGAATTGAAATATGAGCAGTTAAAACAAAATCAGCCCCAGCATTTATACCAGCTGAGAAAGGAACTAATTCCACGGATTTAAGACCATTGAGATCTGTTTCAACAGTTGGTAAACCAGTATGGCTATCAGTTGAAGTGTCTCCGTGTCCTGGAAAATGCTTTAAGGCAGATGAAATATTTTCCTGCTGCATACATTTCACTTCTTCAGCCACCATTTTAGCAACTTCATGCGGATCATTTCCAAAAGAACGTTCTCCTATAACAGGGTTATTTGGATTAGTGTTAACATCTGCCACTGGTGCAAAATCTAAATTAAAACCCATTTCTTTCATTTGTTTGCCAAATGCAGCGCCAACATCGCAGGCAGCTAAGGGATTTCTAGTTTGTCCAATTTCTGACATACTAGAAAACTGAGCAATTCCAGCATTTTTCAATCGGTTAACACGGCCTCCTTCTTGATCTGTGCCAATAAATAAAGGATATTTAACAGATTTTTGCATACTAGCTATAAATTCTTTAACCTGATCTTTTGACTCAATATTTCCGCCGAAAAGAATTATTCCGCCTGGATTATATTTTGCCAATTCCTCTAATTCTTTTTTGTTAAAAGAACTATTTTGGTCTGCTGAATTTAGATTAACCCCAGCCGACAATTCCTGCCTAGAACCATAAACAATAGCATCAGTATCTAACATAAACATCTGACCAATTTTATCTTTTAGCGACATAGATTGCAAAATTTCTTGAGCTCTTATTTGATATTTTGACAAATTATTTTGTGTTTCAGACAAATTGTTTTGCGCCGTATCTGAAATAATATTTGAAAAATAAGCTTTATGAACCAAAAAACTGCCTAATGCCAAAACTCCTATAATAAAAAAAGTTAATAGCCCTTTTAGAAATTTGCGTTTGACTGATTTCTTTTTAGCAAACGAATCCCCATAATTATTATTTTTAATCTGTTTTTTATCTACCACAACTATATTTTACATTAACTTTTGCAAAATCTAGCTCTCTAGAAATCTAATCTTTTTAAAAATCAGGTTTTTTAAAAAATTAGACTTTTAATTAATTAATTTAGCTACCTTTAACTTTTATATTAGCAGTTGTTCCGCCAGTTCCGGTTGTTAAAAAAGTGACTGATCCAGCATTTTGAACTAAAACAAACTGATTATTCCAAACAACTTGATCAAACATATTAGTTTTAGTAGCTTGTGAATTAGTTAAATCAGCTCCAGCCCAATCTATATTAGCCGACAAAGTAGCATTTTGAAACATATAGCTCATATTAACAGCACTTTTGCCAAAATTATTTGGCAAAACTAAATTGCTTTTAATAGTGGAATTTACAAATAAACTTGTCATATCCATATTAGATTTTGTGCCAAAACCTTCCAAGAATATTAATTTTCCGGAAATCATAGCGCCTTGGAACATATAAGCTGCGACCTTGCCATTTTGACCAAAATCAGCTGGAAAAGTTATATCACCAGATATTTCTGCATCTATGAAAAAAGAATATGGCCCGCCGCTAACATTAGCCATAAAGCCTTTAGGAAATTCTATATTACCTTTAATAATAGAAAATCCAAACATTTGAGAATTGCCTGTGCAATTAGCCAGAAAATTTTCTGGAAAGTGTAAATTAGCATTTATCTTAGCACCGTAAAATAGCTGTGATTGTGTGACCTTTTCAAATGTGCCTAAAAAGGTTATGTCAGCATTAATAATGGCGTCGTTGAAAAAAGTATATACCATAGTGGCGTTTTTACCGAAATCAGCTGAAAAAACCAGCGGTGAATTAATTGTTGCATTTCTAAACATAACATCTATAATGCTGGCATTTTTTCCAAGACTAGCTGGTATTTTAAAACTTTTTGGCAAATTTACACTCTGAAATATAGATGTTAAATAATCCGCATTTTCTCCAAAATCATCCGACAAACTAAAAGACCCCTTAAATGTTGATGAACTAAACATATTTGTCATATCAGAAGCATTTTTAGCGAATTGGGCTGGCAAATTTAAATCATTTGAAATATTAGCAATAGCAAACATGGACGCTGTGCTTTTTGTATAAGTTGCATCAAAATATTTTAAATCCAAATTTACACCAGCCGAATTTGACAAATTATAAAATAAATATCTTGAACTTAAAGGATTAGCAATAACTCCGCCAGCTTGCCCAACTATTATTTGACTCCCATTCACACAAGCTAAAATATTACCTGAATCATCATAGGAAACATCTATAGGGCTGTCGCAAACAGGCAATGTATCTATAAATTTAAGAGATGTTATAGAAACTCTAGCAGCCGAAGTATTTAAAAAATTATTAGTTCCTTTTTCCTCTTTCAAAAAAGAAGTTACTGAAAAAAGCTTAGAAACTCTATACATAATTTTTGCCATCTGAGAACGTGTCAAATCATATAAAGGTCTGTAATTCCCATCTTCATAGCCTGAAACAATTTCCTCTTTCAAAAGCCAAGCAACAGCAGTTTTTTCCTCATCAGTTGTTAGATTTTGGGCATCTTTTATTTTTGCTAAATTTTCCTTTACATCATTTTCTGACATAGTGGGAAAAGCTGCATATCTATAAATTTCCAAAGATGCTTGATTACGCGTTATAATTTTCTTACCTTGAAAAATCTTTGTTCCAGCAGCTGTGCAAGCAGGGTAAGGAATATGTTTGTCTGTGCAATCATAACCTTGTAAAATGTTGCGGCTAGTTGCCCAAATAACAGCAATTCTATGCTCATTATCAGCCAAATCCGTAAATGAACTAGTTAAATCTTCCACTAATGGACTGCCTGCTGAACGATAAATAAATGACGCCATTTGTTCACGAGTGACCCCTTTGTCAGGTCTATATTTTCCATCAGCATAGCCTTTTGCAATGCCATAAGTGGCAATCCAATTAATATATTTTTGACTTTCTGCAGAAATGAGTGAAATATCTTTGAAATTTGGCTTTTCGGTAGGGCTTAAAAATATGCTAATAGGTTCTTTACCATTAGAGCTAGCACTATTGCAGTTTGTGCTATCAAAACAAATTTGAGCAGTGTAAAGCCCAGCTGAAATATTTGCAAAAGTATATTGTCTAGTCTCTCCTGGAATATTAGCCTCAACATAGACTCTTTTTGTATAAATGTTATTCAAAACCAATTCGGCATTTTGCGGTGTTGTGTCGCTAGCAGGCGTCCAATTAGCTCTAATAGAATTTTTTCCTATTTTTGATATTGATATAGAAGCTGGCGCACCCGGTGCGGCTGCCGCTTTATCAACCGATGATGAAAAAACTAAATACCATCCAACTAGTCCTAAAATCATTATTGTTCCTGCCGCTATTATGAGCAAAACCCTATTTAAATATTTATTTTTCTGACTCGCACTTTCCATGCACATTATAACTCCTCTTATTCTTTCTAGTTTGTCTTACCAAGCCTAGTTTGTCTTACTATTTTATAAACTACTTAGAGTTCATTTATAAAATAAACTATTACTATATTCAGTATATCTTATTTTTGTGAATTCAAGCAAATTCTAATAAATAAATTAAAAATGGACTAAAAATAAATTAGAAAGCATTATTTATTTTGCAAAATTGCTCTTATTTTTTCTAAACGAATTTTTATTCTTTTTTCATCACCAGCGTCTTTTGGATTATAATAAATTTCATTTTTTAAAGCATCAGGCAAATATTGTTGACTAGCTATATCAAAAGGCATATCATGAGCATAAATATAGCCTTTACCGTGTCCATAGAATTTTGCCCCTTTATAATGTGCATCACGCAAATGGGCTGGGACTCGGCCAATATTTTTATTATCTATATCTGACAAGGCCGCTTCAATAGCTAAATAAACAGCATTTGACTTAGGGGCTGTGGCAATATAAACCACTGCTTGAGCTAAGGGGATTCTAGCTTCCGGCAAGCCAATTAACTGCACAGCCTGAGCAGCCGAAATAGCAATATTTA
>JAITSB010000011.1 GCA_031288095.1 Candidatus Opitulatrix roisinitermitis
AAAACTGCTAAAATAATTATTGAGCGTAGAGAAGAACTGAAAAATGAAAAGTCAAAAAATTATGTGCGATTATTGTTAGATAAAAACAAAGTAATTCCTCAGAAAAAACTTGATGCTAATGAAAAAGTCGGAAGTTACATTTATGGTAAAGATATAAAAAGTATGATTTATAATGCTATGCGTCCGAATATGGAGGAGAGTGAGGATGATTCTAAATTAGGAAATGGCATGCAAATTGTTAAAAGAAAATTAGGTGATGAAGCTTGGCAAAGGGTTAAACAGTCTTTTGGTAAGAGTAAGTCAAGAGGCAATATGGCAATTTTTGTTTGCCCATATATTGATTGCCAGCACATTGCCGATGCGGATTTGCAAGCAGCATTTAATATTGCTGTGAGAGGTTATTTAAAAATGCAAGCCCATACAAGATTCAAGCAAAAAAAAGATAAAAATAAACGAGGAAAAATACCCAATGGCTATCTAACTAAAGAAAGATTATGTTATGAACAAAGTAAATTAGTTTTTGATCCTGTTGGTTTTTAAAAAAGACGATATTATAGGAATTAAATTATGAAAGCTCCTTTGTGGCTACCATATTTGCAATCTATTGTGGAAGAAAAGAATGGTTTTTTTACTTTTGTATTTAATGGAGGTTCTGAAAAAGTAAAATTAAATAACATTCAAAGTATTTTGATTTATGGAGAAAGTGATTTTGATTTACCATTAGATATAATAAATAAAATATGTGGGCATGGAGTACCTATTGTAATACATAGACGAAATATTCCAACACCTATTTATATAAGTCAGGGTATAAGGAAAGATCCTGACAATACTCTTGAAGCGCAGATATCAACGCGAACTAATAAACGAAAATGTACACATATAGCCAGACAACTACTTGTTGTCAAAATGGATTCTATGAAATATTTAGTTTCACCGATCATTTTGCCGCAATATGCTAATATTGAACAGTTGCGTTATATTGAAGCTTCTCATGCTAAAAAATATTGGAAAGTTTATTTTGAGAAATTAGGTAAACCAGAGTGGGTAAGGCGACCTGCAAAAAATATTAAAAAAGACAATTTGGCGGTTGTGGCTTTAGACGCTGTTAGCAAATTTTTATCAGGTATACAACTTCGTTATATAGCATATCATCACCTATCAGCTCAGCATGGATTTTTGCACACTCCAACTGATTATCCTGCCTTGGTTTATGATAGTTTAGAACCGTATCGTGGGATTTTTGAATTAGAGTGTTTAAAAGTTTTTAAAAAAGTGGGTTTTGATAATAACAATAAAAATTGGGTGGGTTTGGCAATTGAAGCTGTTAAAAATAAGTTAAATGACAAAACTTATGTTCCATTGACTCGTCAGATTGCAACTTATCAAGAATTGCTGCATGGGGAAATTATTAGTTTAAAATATTATTGTTTGGGTAATCAGAGAAAATTTCATATTCCTATGCCTGGCAAACCTAATGGGGGCCGACCGGCTAAAATTAATTTTTTATTATATGGTAGACATGCTGGAAAAACAGATTTCTGGAAAGTTGCTAGAGAGGTTTCAAAAGATTTGTGAATATTGTGTATTATTATATGAGTATATTGTAATAGAATAATATATATAAATAATGCATATATATTAGGAAATATATAAAACTTGCGAATTTCATATAATTATGATATAGTTATTTTATAGTTAAAAAATTCAATAGTGAAGAGGGAATCCTTTATTTATCGGAATATAAGAGGCACTTCTTGGTTTTCCTCCCCGAAATATAGAGGATTAAAGGCGAAAGCATAAAATGCACCCCCCGAAATATAGAGGATTAAAGGCACTGACTCCCACATTTCACCCCGAAATATAGAGGATTAAAGGCAATCAACAAGTGAATTAGCCCCGAAATATAGAGGATTAAAGGCTCGTTAGTAGTTCCCAAACCCCGAAATATAGAGGATTAAAGGCCTCAAACTTTCGCTCGTACCCCGAAATATAGAGGATTAAAGGCCAATCTCACTCACGTTGCCCCCGAAATATAGAGGATTAAAGGCACCCGCCAAAACCATCATCCCCGAAATATAGAGGATTAAAGGCAAACTCTCAACAGATTTATCCCCGAAATATAGAGGATTAAAGGCAAGCAGTGGACAGTATGGCCCCGAAATATAGAGGATTAAAGGCAAAGACAGAGTTCTAGCACCCCGAAATATAGAGGATTAAAGGCATTAAAGGGGATTCGTGGACCCCGAAATATAGAGGATTAAAGGCCTACGTATATAGGTTGTTCCCCGAAATATAGAGGATTAAAGGCAAGCAGATGAAATTATCAACCCCGAAATATAGAGGATTAAAGGCAAATAGATGACAGTTTATCCCCGAAATATAGAGGATTAAAGGCGAGTGGGAAAGTCAATTATCCCCGAAATATAGAGGATTAAAGGCTCATTCCATCGCAGCTGTCCCCGAAATATAGAGGATTAAAGGCTCTATTTCACAATACGCCCCCCGAAATATAGAGGATTAAAGGCAAAGATGGAAGTGTCTCACCCCGAAATATAGAGGATTAAAGGCACAAGCGGCTCAAACAAACCCCGAAATATAGAGGATTAAAGGCTAGCGATAAACAAAAGTGCCCCGAAATATAGAGGATTAAAGGCAATTTTTGATGTTTGTTGACCCCGAAATATAGAGGATTAAAGGCTAATATCATATCTTAATACCCCGAAATATAGAGGATTAATCCCAAACACAGCAAAGGAATTCCCAACCGCTGAAAGAATCGGTTGTAGCCTTGTCCTTTGCCCCTCTTTACTATTGAAATTTGCTTCATAAAATCTATTTTTTAGATTTATATATTTCTAAGGCTCAGAGTTCCCAGCCGTTGAAAGAAACGGTTGTAGCCTTGTATGAGTCGCTTTTCGGCAGGTGTTTTATTTATTTTTGACTATAACCCGCTTGGCTTTTTAGATAAAAAGATTATTGCGGGTTTTCATTTTTAAAGACTATTCGGCGTCGCCTAATATTTCAATTTTTTTGATGTGGTCTAGGCTTTGGATGTCGTCCACCTCATCGCTTTTTTCATTAGTCCAGCCTATATAAGTATCTTTATTCATACCCTCAATATTATACAGTTCAAGGTCTATAAAATCCGTATTATAATAAACGCTCGCTGTTCCTGTGAGGACATCTCCATCATCAAAATATATTTTTACTCGTTCGCCGTCGTAATCAAACCAATCCACTTTAAGCTCCTTTACTAAATGATGGGACAATATGGGCACCTTTTTTTGAATTATGTATTTTGAAATACTCTGTTAATTCTGCCCCTCGTTTTTTAGAAACTGCGACGCCTATTATTTTATCGGCTCTTATTGTTTCCTTACCTGTTCCATACCCCTTTTTATTTACTTCTGGCTTTCCCATTCCCACGTATTCATTAAATAACTTCTGAGCATCCACACCCTCCAGTAAATAACTTTTACCGGGCTGCCTAGTAGCGTAATTATGTGGTGCTTGTTTATTCACATTAACAACTTTATCATATTTACCTGTTTTATAACCATTTAAAAGCGAATACTGAGCTTTCAACGAGTTATATTCCTCCGGATTATTATATTTTATCTGCTGAAAAGCATTTATATCGCCCGTTTTTATTCCAACGCTCCTGTATTTTTTAGCCTGTTTTTTATCGCTGGCTTGATTTAAAACCTTTTTCCTTTCAATAGCAAAACTTGAACCCTGACTCTTGAGTTGCTCATCTTTCCATTTTTGCCATTCGCTATAATTTTTCCAATTTCCATTTTTGCCGCTCATATTATCGCGCCTTAATCTGTCCTCCTGCTCTTTTTCGTCAATTACAGGTATTGTGGTGCACCGGCAATTTATATCTAAGTCAGCGGATAAAAAACAGCGAGGTCCGATAGCCTCTAAATCCCCATATTTAAAAGTCCCGTCAGCTGGCACAATTTGACCGTCTAAAATCCCGTGTTGTGGTCTAGTTTTTATATCCAGTGTGGCTAACCACTGTTTTTTTAGGTCCTTCACCCCTAATTTTAATCCATCCTCATAGGCTTTTTGCGAGGTGATTGTGCGAACTCTGCCGCCCTCCGTTCTGGCTATTCTCATAGCATTACGATAACTCATACCGAACTGACCGCTAAATAACCGTGAAATATCAGCGTATCCTTTGCCCTCAGCCGCCCCTCTTTGTAATGAAACACTAACGGCAGAGGCTAATTTAGTCGTATTATTATGTATTCTTTCGGATAGATTTTTTCCTGCTACTGGGTGATTCACAACCTGCTCCACATAGTCAAGGTCAGGTTTATACACGTCTAGGTCTATGTTTCCATAACTTTCCATTTCGTAAACCGCCCCAGTATAGCCTAAAAAGGCTGATAATTCCTTGTGGTTTATAATGGCGTTTTCTATATTATCGGTTCTGGCCCCTATCATTTCCGAAATTTCTTTATAGATAGCGCTGTATCGCAAAATATCGTTTTTCTGGGAGGTCGTTAACCCCTGAGTTTTTTTTAGCAGGATTGCCAGCTGTCTTTTAGCCTCATATAACAGGTCCGAATAAAGACTGGCTAATTCTTTGCCTATTTTTTTGCCTAGTTTTTCAAATTCGGCGTCCAGTTCCTCCGATGGCGTCATATTTTGACCTTATTTTTGTAATTTTAGGGCTATATCTTTTGGTGTTGGGACACTCTCCTTTTGCTCTGCTAATGCCTCAATTTCAGGCACCAATTTAGGCGTTTCTTGTTCTAATTCTTCCGCTTCCGGTGGTTCTGATGTCTCTAATTCGCTATTTTCTTCCTCTTCGGATAGCCTTTTTTCTACATCTTCATAGTCTAAATCCAGCTCGTCGCATACTTTCCTGATGGCACTTTCCCGGTCTATCAAATCGCCTGATTTTACAATAGCGTCTATATTGGCTAATTTGGTGTTCGCTTCTATATTTTCTATCTGCGCTGTGTCGGTTTCGTTGACTAATATTTTTCTGGCAAATTCAAATTTTACATCTGATGCTTTATATGCTTTTCTGTGTTTCCTGTTTATGTCCTCTACCACAATTTCGTTTATCCATTTTAGCATTTGCCTTAATCTGGCTTCCTTTTTATTGCATTTTAGGTCCAATAAACTATAACGGCTTTTTATTACGATGTTAGTTATGTTGCCGTCCCCCACTTGTGTTGAATCAAAGCCCATACCAAATTTATAGATGTTTTTTTCGTCTATTTCCATTTTAGTTTTACGTGCTTCCACAGGAATATTTACCGTTTTTACCTCTACTCCGGCGTCATTATCCGGCACGCCCATAACCTTTTTGCCTTTGATATTTTGGCGCAATTTATCTAAATTATCGCCCTGAAAACCGCGAACAACATATAGGGCGTCAGCGAAATCTTGTAAATTATTTGATAAAAAGCAATTCATTAAATCGTAGTCGTCTATGAGCCGCTTTTCGGCAGGTGTTTTATTTATTTTTGACTATAACCCGCTTGGCTTTTTAGACGTAAAAAGATTATTGCGGGTTTTCATTTTTAAAGGTTATTCAGCGTCGCCTAGTATTTCAATTTTTTTGATACTTTTAATGTCCTGTGCGGGCGTCATTTCATCGTCTAATGTTTCATACCAGCCATAACTTATGTATAAGGGCTGTCCCTCAATTTTTGTAAGTGATAAATCTAATCCGTCAGTAGTATTATTCACATATAGGTTTCCTACAATACTGCGTCCATCGGACAAAATTATTTTCACTCTTTTTTCATCGCAAACGTTCCAATTTATCATGATAAACCCTTTCTGATAGTGGGACTATATGAGCCCCCGTTTTACTATGGTGTATTTTAAAAAAGCTCCTGCCAACTTGCCTAGTAGCGTAGATGTGTGATGCTTGTTTATTCACATTAACAACTTTATCACATTTAGGTAGGACTAGGACTAGGTGAAATAAAACTTGCACAATAGGGGTGAATAATATTTGCTCCTTCAGGAATTCCGTCACTTACTAGGAAGGCTTCAGAAGTGAAATCTTTTGCTTGAGACCTCAAATAATTTTCTAGGGCTGTCCATCTAATTGTGCTGTTAACAGACCATCGTGGCGTGTTAATATATACTTTTAGGCGTTTAGTTGTTGTGCTGTCAGCAATCGGTTCAGTTATCCAAAAAGCTTCGTCATTCCGATTAATAATATTTTGGCATTCCCTATGAAAGCCTGTAAGAAATATGTAATTTGCAAAGTTATCTATCTTTCCTGAAAGGCCTTTGAACGTTAGAATATACTGTTTAGAATCTTGCGGAGTTAAACGCTCTGTTAAACCTGTTATTTCCAAAGTCTGGGTAAGGTATTCATTCCAATAAGTAGCAGTACTGACAACAAGGTCAAGCACTTTTACGAATTGGCTGTAAGCTTTATTTGGTACATTATATCTATATGTCGGAACGCCTGTGATATTATAAGAGGCGTCCATGGCGCTAACGGCTTGTGTTCCACCTTTGACAACAGGCAAAACGCCATCATAATTAGCAAAATTAGAGCCTAAAATATTTGAGGACGCTTGGGCTGCTGTGTTAGCATTGGTTCCTCCGCGAGAAATTGGCAAAACTGTGCTTGAAGAAGCAGCATAGGAATTTATATTAAATCCGCTTATAAAGGTGCATATTCCAAAGAGAAATATTATTCCTAAAATGAAGGTTCTTTTAATATATGCTTTTTTAATACTCAATTTTTTAATACTAAACAATTCACTCATAGTTAAATTTTTACAAAAAAAAAAAAACGCTTATTGTTCTAAAAAATTATTACTGGAATGTTATTTTGGATTATGTAATCTACACTATACGATTGCTAAGCTTTGTAAATATTAGTTATCGTCGGCAATAATTTTTTGGACAGTTCGCTTAGGTAAAAAGTGATTAGATGATTGGGAAATTTTATATTATGTCTGAAAAATGTTGATTACCGACACTTTCGGTGGTCCAATTTACTCCGTCATAGGAGTAGGCTATTTGTCCTGAATAGCCAACTGCCACAAAAATTCCTTTGGAATATGTTATTGCATTCCACCTACTGGAATTAGCTATTTTTATATGTTGATAAATTTCTAAATCATAACTATAGCCAATATTTCCGTCATTTGAGATTGTTATGAATTTGCCTTTTCCATAGGTTATATCTTTATAATTATAATTGCTTATTTTTTTTGCTTTTGACCAGTTGATTCCGTCATTTGAATAAGTAATATATCCGCCAAAACTTGCTATAACAAATTTATTTTGAGCAAAAACAATGTTGCACATTTTATATGTGGTATAACATATTATACCATCTATATTTATAGGTGTGCTCCAATCGGTAAGATTTGATGAATAGGTTATATAAGCAGCATTATTTATATTATATATAGTTGCAACGAATTTATCAGCACCGTATTTGATCGAAAAAAACGGCATATTAAGGGGGCCCTTATAAAGTGTTGCCCATGAGCCTTTTTCGCCAGTGGTGGAATATGTTATATAGCCATTTCTGCCAGCTGCCACAAAGCGGTCATTGCCATATGTCAGGGTAAAGAAATCATATTGTAATGTGGCAGAAGATCCAAGATAAAAAGGTGTTTGCCAATCTATACCGTTATCAGAATATGTTATATAACCATTTCTGCCGGCTGCCACAAATCTTCCGTTAGCGCAAGTCACAGCTTCCCAATCTACTACGGGAGTCAAACTTATTTCACTCCAGTTTTTAGCATCATAAGAATAAGCAATTCGGCCATCTAAAACTTCAATTCCTGTCACAGCAACATATTTATTGCTACAAAATGTAGTTTCGAATTTGGTGTAATCGTAAACTGTTTTAGCGTCAGGAAAGGTTAAATTTGTGGAGTTTTCGTTAATAATATTATTTATGCCTAAATTTGTTAGAGCTTCATTTTGAGTTTGGGCATTTGTACCTCCGCGTGATATACTTAAAACGCTTTGTGAAGTTGAGGCATTAGCAGAAATTGAACCGTTCAAAAATAAAGTAGCGCTAAATAGGCAAATTGTGCACCAAATGCCTAATTTTTTAATGCTAAATAATCTATTTACAGTAATATTCATAGTTAAATTTTTACAAAAAAAAAAAAACGCTCACTGTTCCAAAAAATTATTACTCAAATGTTAAATTAAATATTTTCTTCAACCGACAATATATTTTCCCGAAATTAGCGTGCACCGTTCTGCAAAGCCTAATTTCTCAGAAGATAGATCTTCCGAAAAATTAGTCCGTAGTCCTACTCACTTTTGAAAATTTTCTTGCTTTAAGCATAACTACCGCAAAAATTTTCAAGATAATTTCTTGAAAAACATATTGACGGTTTTTTAAAATATTGGTTTTCTCTGGCAATAATTTTTTGGACGGTTCGCTAAGATAAAAAGTGATTAAATTGTTTTTAGTTAATGATAATTTTAGAAATTGATAATAATTTTTTGGGGCAGCTCGCTTGAATAAAAAGCGATTAAGAGGTTTTAAAAGGCGTTTAAAATGTAAACGGTTTATCACCATTTACTAAGCGTGACTTCCACACTTTCATTTTTCTTTTCGTCAAGCACTATTTTATAAGTTGCATTTGTTTTTGAAACAGAAATGGTGGAATCTTTATCTGTCCAAGCATAGCATGTGTCCATATCTTTTGTAGTTCCCCAAGGGCCGCTTTTGTCGCAATAGCTAGATTTATATTCGTGATATTGGTAGCCGAGCTTCATCTCTCCAGAATTTAAAGATACTGATCCGTTATCAAAGTCTAAGGTTTTGACAGTAGGATAATGTATGACAGACCAAGAATAATTTCTGTAATATTTTGAATCGTCAGTATATACATAACTATAAAAAGGACAATCTTCTGGTGTTTTGCCAGAAGCTTCGTTAGCTCTTTTAACACAGCTGTCTATTTCCTTTTTTAAAGAGGTATTAATAGCTTCTTTTAATTTTGAGGAAGGTGTTATTTTTAATGAAATTTCGCTATTGGTTGGTACGACTAATTCACCTTTATCACCAGCTATATATTTGCTTTTTGTGTCAGCAGATATATTATAAATGCCAGGGTAGGAATAAATAATGCCTGATCTAGAATCAGCAAAACTTTTTATGTTGAATTCTGTGTCATTTGCTGTGAAACTTTGAACCCCTGTGGAATTTGTTGAAAGAGAAGATTGTTTTATAAGATTTGTTATAATTGACCAATTATTTAAAAATCCAAAACTTTTTGATTTTATTTCAGCACTAATTTTTTCAGTTCTTTGGGTATCTTTTATATAATATGAAACCTTAACAGTTGTTATATTGTTTTCACTAGTGGCGTCACTTATTTTTATATTATGTATTCGATTTTTTTCATCTATTAAAGGCCCTGTTTTATTTGCCGCATTACCAAATAAAAGGCCTCTAGAAGTTTCAGGGATTTGAGCAATAGGGACTAATCGGCTGGCTTCATCTAAATTTCCTTCGGCTATTTGGTTAATATAGTTTTCAACAGCTTTTTCAGCAGAATAATTAGTATTATTTAAAATAATTATGGTGACGACAATTGCTATTAGAAAAAATAAAATTGGACAGCCTATCAATAAAGCTCTTTTTTGGAATTTCTTATTTTGTTTTATGTTGTATTTAGAAAATATTTTTCTAATTTTATTTGCAAAATCAGTTAGTTTAGCTTTTGCGTTTTTAGTAATTATTTTTGAGCTTGTGGCATTAGAATTTATAATTTTAGGTTTAGCTACTACTGGTTTTTTGAACTTAGGCGGTTGGTCTTTTGAATTCATATTTGTTTCTTTTAGATTTTATTTTGTGTGATGGGCTCGGACATTATTGTGTTTTAGGCATCCAGATTTTTGAATCAACCTTATTTAACACTTTGAAATATTTAGAATATTGCCAAATGGATTGGCCGATGTTTAATTTATACCAATTATAATTTAGTGTATTTATTCTGCCTAAAACTATTATTATGTAGATTATGACTATTGTGTAAACGGCGTTGAGAATTAAAATCAAGAATGATAGACCAGCGCTAATAGAATTTAAATCTATAAGGCAAATTAATAAAGTGTAGCTAAAATTAATTATTTCGAGCGTTATTAATTTATCAAATGCTGAGATTTTTTTAGAATTAAGTTCTGCGACAAATAAACAAATAAAAATTGTTTTTGTAGCTGCTAGACCTATTCCAAGAATTAGTTTTATAGTTATAAGTTGAATGTTTATAATATTGCTGGTGCTAGTTAAAGATAAAGCTCGAGCAATACTAGGAATAAAAGAATAAAGCATAGAACTGCCAAAAACTATAACAACTGTTGCAAATATTGTAGAGATTAAAACCAAAGGTGCAAAAACGGTGTAAAAAGTCGTTAGTATGCTCACTGACAGCGGTTTATCAGTATATGCATTAACTGATTCTTTTTTGCCATTTTTAGTATTTGAAAACTGGGGATAAATTATTTTATATTCTGTTTCTGCATGATAATTTCCGGATTTATCAGCGAAATATTTATTTCCATTTTTGTCAGTGAACCACCAAATGCCGTTTTTATCTTTGATATAGTTATTTTCTTTATCTGCTTGGGAATTAACCATTGTAGATTTTAGACTATTGAAGTTATTTATAGAATTTATAGATGCATAAGAGATGCTAATGACGCAATTACTATAATTAAAATAATTATGTCTATAAATGAGATAACAGTTCCAGCAATTGCTGCTCCTTTAGGGTTTTTAAAAAGACCTGCTACTGAAAGAGCTGCTCCAAGAATCCATAATATCCAATTTAAAATAGGAATCCAGCAGAGAAATAATCCTATAATGGCTAAAACTAATCCAGCAACTCCTAGACCATTGCTATTTATTTGATTTACAACGACAGTTGTGCTTTTGTTATCAGCCTGAGAACTGTTATTATTGGGATTTTCAGTATTATTGTTTGGTGTTTCCATAAATTATCTTCCTTTATTTTACTATAAATAATGCATGAGATATGTGAAATTTTAGTAAATAAATTCTTTATATCTCATAATGAAATTATTTCAAAAAAAAAAAAACGCTCACTGTTCCAAAAAATTATTACTATAATGTTAAATTAAAAATTCTGTAGCTTTCACAAAAAATAGCAATTTTTCGAGCGCTCCGGGCCGCTTGGCCGAGTCATACTCTTCAAAATTGATTTTTTGCTTCAGTTGCAGAATTTTAGTTTTCTTGGTAATAATTTTTAAAACAGTTCGCTTGGGCAAAAAGTGGTTAAATTGTTTTTAGTTAATGACGTTTTTGTAATTGAATTAAAAAATTAGTCTGCAGTCCTACTCACTTTTGAAAATTTTCTTGCTTTAAGCATAACTACCGCAAAAATTTTCAAGATAATTTCTTGAAAAACATATTGACGATTTTTCAAAATATTA
>JAITSB010000071.1 GCA_031288095.1 Candidatus Opitulatrix roisinitermitis
GTGTTTGAGCTGCCCCTTTTGCAAAAGCTATAGAAACATTCGTATCAGCCAAAAAGCCTTGTCCTTCAGAAAATTTCACAATTCCTAAATTAGAATTAGATCTAACTATTCCCTGAGCTACAGGCAATTCACAAGTCACACCATTAGTCTGGTAATTTTGCAAAGCATAAGCTAAAACCGAAAATGTGTCTTTAGGGACGCCGTGTTTCACCCCTTTAATTTGGTCAATTACTTCATCATAAGTAGTATTCTTCTGACTTATAACAGTCAAACCAGAAAATTGACTAATTGAATTAAATTTGCTTTCTGGGCTGTCTTTTCTAACTAACATAACCATTTCTGATGAATAATAAGAAGTTGTGAAATCCATGCCTTTTTGCCTTTCTGGTGTAGCTGTTACCCCAGAAATAATAGTATCTATAACACCTGATTCTAAAGCAGGCTGAAGCCCTTCCCAAGAAATTTTTTTAACATTCAAATTTTTGCCTATTTCATTAGAAATTTTTCGAGCTATTATAACGTCATAACCGTCACAATAACCAGCTGAGCCTATGCTTATGGAAGTTTTTGTTGGTTTAGAAGTTTGCCAATCAAAAGGCTGATAATTGCATTCCATACCCACCACAAAATCGCCAGTTCCGGTTTTTTGCCCTTCGTTGGCCTGAGCACTAGGAAAAGAAAATTGAAAAAAAACACCAAACGATAAACCCAAAAAAACTAGCAAAATACTTAGAAAAAGCACTTTTGATAAATTGGAAACTAGTGAATTTTTCATTTTCCTAGTCTATCACCTAAATTTTTTGTGGCAAAAAAACTTATTAATAGTAAAAAACTGCAAAATATACTAACAAATAATGCAGACCCTGTCATAAAAACTAAGGCTGAAGCTATTAAAGGCGAAAGTCCGCCCCCTATGGCTGATGATAATTCTCGAGGTAAAGTAATTCCCGAATAACGAAATTTAGTTGGAAATAGTTGTGAAAAATAAACTCCTTGGGGAGAATTTAATGCTGCCACTAGAGCATACCCTAAAGCGTAAAAAATATAAACTAAAAGAATATTTTTAGTATTAAATGCAAAAAAAACTAAAAATAAATAAATAATAGAGGCCGTTTGCAAAATTCTTTGCGAGTTTGAGCTGCCTATTTTATCAGTTATAATTCCACCAATATAAGCCGAAGGTATAGCAAAGCAAGCCGAAACTAGCAAAATTTGCGGAACTTCTTCAGCCGAAAACCCTATAATTGTCATATATGCGGCAAAAAATGTATGAACTATATAGCTAACCGAATTAGCTCCTAAATTAACAAAAAATACTCTAAACATAGCCTCTAATCTATTCTTAAAAACTTCTTTGATAGGAGCCCGGCAAATTTTTTTAGATTTTTGCAAATTTTCAAAAACAGCTGTTTCTGGCAATTTCAAACGAAGCAAAAAAGCTAATAAAGTCACAAATATAGATGACAAAAAAACCCACCGCCAAGCAAAATCAAGCAATCCATCGCCTGACAAACATTTAACAACGGTCCATAATAATGCCCCCAAAAAAGTTCCTGTGGTTGTGCCTACAAATACTAATGAAGTCCATCTGCCGGCCAGCCCTTTTGGAGCAATTTCTGATAAATAAACCATACCTGCTGTCTGTTCAGCCCCTGAACCTAAACCTTGTAAAATTCTCAAAAAAACTAAAAGGCTTGGTGAAAGAATGCCAAAAGTTTTAAAATCAGGCAAAAGACCAATCGCAAAAGTGGAAAAGCCCATTAAAAAAAGTGTTATAACCAAAACTTTTTTTCGGCCCAGAGTATCGCCTATATGAGAAAAAACAAGCCCTCCTAAAGGTCTGGCAAAAAAACCCACAGCATATGTGCCCAGCGATGATAAAATACCCAATTCAAATGATATATTCGGAAAAAAAGTTTTGGAAAACACTAAAGCCGCGCCTGTTGAGTAAATTACAAAATCAAAATTTTCCAAAGCTGTTCCAGCCCATATAGCAAAACATAAAGTAAGGGGCGGTTTATTAATCGTTCTGTCCCTCATTTTGTCCTGTTTCTCATTTTGTTCTGTCTCTCATTTTGTTCTATCTCTCATTTTTGTTCTGTCCCTCATTTGTTTATTCTTGATTACAATACTATACTTATAGTATATGTCAAACATAAAAAAAGTGGAACTATTATCGCCATCTGGCGAATTCGATAGTTTAAAATCAGCTATCACTTTTGGAGCTGATGCAGTTTATTTGGCTGACAAGAATTTTGGCATGAGAACTTCATCTAAGAATTTTGACCATAAACAATTAGCTGAAGCCGTTCAATGGGCTCATAAAAACAATGTGAAAATCTATATAGCGGCTAATATTGTGCCAGCCAATGAAGAAATAGACAATTTAAAAAAATATTTCTCCTATCTGCAAGATATAAAAGCTGACGCCGTAATTGTTTCCGATATAGGCTTATTAGAATTGGCCAGAGATTGCGCTCCCGCTCTCGATATACATATTTCTACTCAAGCTGGTGTAACTAATTATTACACAGCAAATCAGCTTCATAAACTAGGTGCTTCAAGAGTGGTTTTAGCCAGAGAGCTATCTTTACAAGATATTGCAAATTTAAAAAAGAAAATTTCAGCTGAATTAGAAATAGAAACTTTTATACATGGCGCTATGTGTATGAGCTTTTCTGGCAGGTGTCTTTTAGCTCAATATTTAACTGGCCGAGACGCTA
>JAITSB010000023.1 GCA_031288095.1 Candidatus Opitulatrix roisinitermitis
ATGTATAATAATTATAAATATTTTTTGGATGAAGTTATTCCAACTTGCGAAAAATTTGATGTTAAATTGGCTGTTCATCCCGATGACCCGGCATTTGATTTATTTGGTTGGCCTAGAGTAGTTTCTAAAAAGGCTGATTTAGTTAAGGTTTTGTCGTTAAATAATTCTGTTTATAATGGCCTTTGTTTATGTCTGGGCAGTTTTTCGTCTGATCCTGAGCATAATGCTGTTGATGCTGTTAAAACATTTATGGATAGAATTCATTTTTCTCATGTTAGAAATATTAAATTTGACGCACCATTTGATGCAAATAATCCTGATTCTAGATCATTTTCTGAAGTGGGGCATAGAGCTAGTGAAGGCAATGTGGACACTGTGGGAATTATGAAAGCTTATGCTGAGGCTGGATATGCTGGTTATATAAGACCAGACCACGGAAGGCATCTTTGGGATGAAAATACTAATCCAGCAAAAAAACCTAGACCAGGCTATGGTTTATATGATAGAGCTTTAGGAATTCAATATCTTTTAGGCGTTTGGGATTCGTTTTATGGGAAATAAAATGACGGGTAAAACTAATATTGCAAAATCTGGCGAGTTCCCTACTATAAAAATTACTGCACCATATAGTTCTTTAGAATATGCTCGAATAAAAGCCCCCAAAGTAAATAAATTAGATAATTCAGTTAATTGGGTGCATTTTGGCGGAGGTAATCTTTTTAGATGTTTTCATGAACAAATTCAACAAGAATTAATTGATAAAGGCTTGTCAAATAGTCCTATGGCTTTAATAGAGACTTATGATGATGAATTAATTGATCAGATTTATCATAAATTTAAAAATCGCACTTTAAATGTAATTTTAGTGGGCGACGGTTCTTATGGGTTAGAAGTTTTTGATTGTGTTAATCCAGCACTTTTTGCTGGTGCTAAAAATGATTGGGAAGCGGCAAAAAATCTCTTTGCTAGCTCTAATTTGCAATTAGCCACAATCACTGTTACAGAAAAAGGTTATAACCTTAAAGGCATTGATGGAAACTATTTAGAAATTGTTAAACAAGATATGGCAGCTGGTCCAGAGAAGAGTTCTGGTTTTATTGCTAGATTATTGGCTTTAATGTATTGGCGTTTTGTTAATGGAGCTCACCCAATTGCTCTATGTTCGACTGATAATTTTTCCCGAAATGGCGACAAGCTAAAAGATTCACTTCTGCAAATAGCTGATGTTTGGCAAAAAAAAGGCTTTGTTGACAAAGATTTTTTAGAATATTTAAATGATGTTCAGAAGGTGGCTTATCCCCTTTCTATGATTGACAGAATAACTCCTCAACCTTCAGAAAAATTTGTTAAAACTTTGAGTTCTATAGGTCTTGAGGAAATGGGAATAATAAAAACTTCTAAAAACACCGTGACTGCGCCTTTCACAAATACTGAATTAACTCATTATTTAGTGGTTGAAGATAATTTCCCTAATGGCCGTCCGCCTTTTGAAAAAGCCGGAGTTATTATGACTTCAAAGGAAAAAGTGGATGAAGTCGAAAGAATGAAAGTTTGCACTTGCCTAAATCCTTTGCATACTTCTTTGGCGATTTTAGGTTGTTTGCTGAAATTTGTTTCCATATCAGATGAAATGAAGGACAATGATTTAGTTAAGTTAATTAAAAGAATTGGCTATATAGAAGGTTTGCCAGTTGTGACAGATCCAGGAATTATCAATCCTAAAAAATTTATAGATGAAGTTATTTACGAAAGATTGCCAAATCCTAATATCCCTGACACTCCGCAAAGAATTGCGGCTGACACTTCGCAAAAAATCCCTATACGTTTTGGACAAACTATTTTACTTTATAAAGAGCAGCTTAAAGATATTGAGTCTTTAAAAGGAATAGCTTTTACTTTGGCAGCTTGGTTGAGATATTTAATGCGTTTAGATGATGAGGGAAAACCTTTTGCATTAAGTCCTGACCCAGCAGAAGAAAATTTGCGGCAGTTTGTTTCTTCTTTGCGTTTAGGGTCTGACAACGTGGACAGTGTTTTGCCTTTATTGCACGATAAAGCAATTTTTGCAGTTGATTTATATCAAGTTAAAAATGATAAAACTAGTCTGGCTGAGATGGTTATAAATTTTTTAAAAAAGATGTTAACTTCTGGCGAAAACGGAGTTGGCGGTGTTAGACAAACACTTAGTAAATTAGTTAATAATAATTTTGAACCTCATACAATTTATGATAAAAATTAGTTAGGAGAAATATGTTAAAAAATAATATTTTGCAGTTAATAAAGCAGTCTAAAGTCGTGGCTGTTGTTAGTGGAAAATCTTTTGATGAAGTTTGTAAAATAATAGATAGTCTGATTGCTGGCGGTGTTGTGGCAATAGAAGTGACTTTTAGAATGGATGAGGCTGACAAAATAATTAAAGCGGTTTCACAAAAATATGTTGACAAAAAAGAAGTGATTATTGGCGCAGGCACAGTTTTAGATGAGGCCACTGCCAGAATTGCTATTTTAGCAGGTGCAAAATATATAGTTTCACCAGGTTTTGATAAAGGAATTGCTGAAATTTGCAATCTCTATGAAATTCCTTACTTGCCAGGCTGTTTGACAATCACTGAAATTATGAAAGCTCTAAAAGCTGGTTGTCAGGTGGTGAAACTTTTTCCGGCCTCAGCGGTTGGTCCTGAATATATTAAAGCAGTTAAAGCGCCTTTGCCGCAGGTTGAAATTATGCCTACCGGCGGAGTTTCTTTGGAAAATGTGAATTTGTGGTTTAAAGCCGGAGTTTTTGCTGTGGGCGCTGGCGGAAATTTAGTCACTTTGGATAAAAATAAAGATTATTCAAAAATCACCCAAACAGCTAAAAGCTGGATTAGCACAGTTAATACAAAAGATTAGTTAATTTAAAAAACTGATTAATTGAAGATTAATTAATTAAAAAAATTAATTAGCTTAAAACAATGGAAATTAATTAGCTTAAAACAATGGAAAATATTTTAGGCGGCACAGGTATAGTTTTAACTATTTTTTGTTGACCAATTAGTTGTTTAACTTTGTCGTTTTCTAAAACTAACTGACTCAAT
>JAITSB010000053.1 GCA_031288095.1 Candidatus Opitulatrix roisinitermitis
AAATTTTTGGACATTGAAAAAAAAGATGATGCTTTAAAAAACTCCTTGCCTAATCAAGTAAATTATTTGCAGAATGACACTTTGGATTCTTATGCTAAACGTTGGGGTGTTCAAGCGGACTCCAAAACAGGTGATGAACTTCATAGAGGTTATGATGATGCTAGAATTATGTTGGAGGCTTTTTTGAAACATTGCAAGGTTCTATTAGAAAATATTTAAAATAAATTCAAAAAATTTAATGTTCTGCTAGTATCTAATTATGTTAAATAATCCTTCTTCCCAAAGAGATGACTTTTCTTTTCAAAAAGAAGATTTGGAAATTAAACCAGACGATTTTGCTTGTCAATTATTTTTTCGACCAGCAAATTTTGACAAAGAAAAAGGCGCAGAAATTACAATATTTCTTGATTTTCAATGTCCTAATTCTTCTCAATTTTTTTCAAAATATACTATTGGTATGTATGAGATGATGCAAAGAGGCATAATTAGTGTTCGCATTGTTCCGTTAATTTGGGTGGAGCCGAGTCCTGGCGGGCATCATTACGCTATTCGGGCAGCTCATAAAGCCAGAGTGGTTTTGCGCTTTCAGCCTAAAATTCTTTGGCAGTTTTTAACTTTTCTATTGCATCGCGATTCAATTCCAGGTTCCTATGAAGACTATGATCTTTATAAAGGCAGTGATGAGGCTATTGCAAAATTGGCTTGTTGTGCAGGAGCCACTGAAGAAACAGTTCATAATATTATGGATTGTGTTCACAATAAAGAATTTACTGACAAAGTATTTTTGCAGTCGGCGGTTTTGAGATACCAAAAATGCATAACTCAGACGCCAACAGTCTATATAGATAATCTAATTTGGAATAATCGAGAAAATTTTTTGAAAGTTATTGAAAAACGAATAAAGTTCAGAAAAGAGTAATTGAGAATAAGTTTGATAAACTGTTTTTATTACGGAAGTGTGTCTGAGTGGTCGAAAGAGCAGGACTTGAAATCCTGTGTGTCATTATTGGCACCCTGGGTTCGAATCCCAGCGCTTCCGCTCATTTCATTCACGAAACCTCTAGGATTCGACCACAGCTCGGTTCAAATTAATTGCAAATATTTTTTTTGAAAACAATATTGGATGTTAAACTGTTATTAGAGCGGAAATTCCCACCGACTACAGATTGCTCTGTTGCGGTTATTAAAGTTCGATTAATTAATTTTAATCTATGAACTTTCGTATATTTCAGGAATTTGTATGTTTGGGAATCTTTGCTTTAAAAATTGAATTAGGTAGCAAAGATTTTACTATAAGGAGAATAATATAAAAGAACCTAGAACAAATGATGCAATTATGGCATCTAAAGTTCGTTTGATCGACGAAAAAGGTCAGCAAACGGGAATTGTTTCAATTCAAGAGGCAAAAAATTTGGCAAAAAATGCTGAGTTAGATTTGGTGGAAATAGTTCCTGATGCTAAACCGCCAGTTGTGAAAATATTGAATTATTCAAAATTTAGATATGATCAGGCGCATAAGGCCAGAGTCAATAAAAAAAGACAGACAAATACGGAGGTCAAAGAAATTAGGTTCCGATTGAAAATTGAATCTCATGATTATGAGATAAAAAAGAAAAGAGTAATAAAATTTCTTGAAGGCGGCGATAAAGTGAAAGTAGGTATTATGTTTCGCGGAAGGGAGCAATCTCATCCTGAAAGGGGTGCTGAGCTTTTAGATAATATTGCCAAAGAGATAGGTGATATAGCGACTATTGAAACTGAACCTTCTCATGAGGGGCGAAATATGACAATGGTTTTAGCGCCAGTTGTTAAAAAAGTTGCTACAATTAGCGAGCAAAGACGCCGCGGAGCCGCTAAAAAACTTACACGTTTAGATAGAATTAAAAAACGAGCATTGAAAAGAAAGGAAGCAGAAAATGCCAAAAAATAAAACTCATAGTGGTTCAAAAAAAAGATTTAAGGCAACCGGTAGCGGAAAATTGAAAATGTCAGGGGCTAATATGCGGCACAATTTAGAACATAAATCTGCTAAAAAAAGACGAGCTTTAAAGACAGATAGTATTTTAGCTAAGGGTGATGAAAAAAGAGCTAAAAAATTGTTAGGAATTTAAATTTAAGGAGATACAAAAATGGCAAGAGTAAAAAGAGCTGTTGGAGCACATAAAAAAAGAAGAGTAGTTTTAGAACGAGCTAAAGGTTATAGAGGGGCGCGTTCTCGGCTTTATAAATCTGCTAAAGAGCAGTTATTGCATTCTTTTAATTATTCTTTTAGAGATAGACGAGCCAGAAAAGGTGATTTTCGCAGATTGTGGATTACTAGAATAAATGCTGCTGCTAGAAATAACGGAATAACTTATAATAGGTTTATGGAAGGTTTAAAGAAAGCGGGCGTAGATTTAGATAGACGGGTTTTGGCCGATATTGCTGTTTACGATGCTAAAACCTTTACAGAATTAGCTAAACATGCTAAAAATTATTTTAAATAAATAATAAAGGAGATGTGCCTGAGCGGCCGAAAGGGGCTCCCTGCTAAGGAGTTAGACCGGTAACGGTCTCGGAGGTTCGAATCCTCTCATCTCCGCCACTATATTTTTAGAGTTTATTTTTAAATATGAAGGAAGTAAATTATGAGTAGAATTAACTGGTTACAATCAAAGTAGTTATTTATGATGGTGGGAAAAGTGGCGAATTGGATGAAAGTTCAGTTGTTCGGAATTTCCGAACAGTTCAAAAAGAGGGCACTAGAAATTGTTTTTTAATAGTTAATTAAACAATATGCTATGCTGAAATTATGCTTGAAAGAGTGGATAAGCGTTTTCTTATTTTAGTAGTCGTTTTTTTAGCTTTTGCTTTGCGCCTTGCAACTTATTTTATTGCCAATAACAGTTTTGGTTTTGTGCCCTTTTATGATCAGGCTGTCTATTATTCTTTGGCGAATTCTGTTTTGCACGGACAAAAACTTTATATTGATCAAATATTTTTGCATCCACCTTCTATTATTTCGTTGACAATGCCTTTTGCTGCCCTAGGGTCAATTATTTCTGATGTAAACGCAGCTGTTATTCAGTCAATTTTTATGTGTTTGGTGGGGGCGGCAAATACATATTTAATTTATTTTTTAGCAAAAAAATTTTCTTCAAGGAATTGTGCTTTGTTTGTTAGCCTTATATATGCTGTTTTCCCGACATCGGTATTTGCAGATCAAAAAGGCATTATTGAACCTATTTTAAATTGTTTTATTCTTCTAGGCCTAATGTTTTTATTGAAATTAGAATTTGCAAATAAACTAGATTATAAACAGAAAAATAAGTATCAGATTATTCTTGCAGGATTTTGTTTTGGCGCGGCTAGTTCATTTAAAATTTGGGGCGGCGTGTTTACAGCGAGTATTTTTATTTTATTTATAATTTATAAACAGTATCAAAAATCCTTGATTTTTATTATTTCAGCCCTGTTTTCGTTTGTGGTTTTGTTAGCGCCTTATTTTGTAAATAATTTTTTGTCAATAACAAATTTTTTGCAATATACATTATTGGATCAAGCCGCTGTGACAATATCAGGGGTCGCAATTTGGAAAAAAGTTTTAGGTTTTAGTATTTTAATTTTATGGCTAATAATTGTGCCTAATTTAGCCCGTAAACATATAATATATTCTGATTTTGTCAAGAATTTTGGCTTTTGTTGTGTGTCCGTTTTTGCAGGCCTTTCTCTGGGTTTAATTTTAGTATCACGTCAATATTGGCATTATTGGGATTGGTTTATTCCTTATGCATTGCTGTTTTTAGGCGGAGTAATTTATTATAAACTTAAAAATTCTGTGAATAGCAAAAAATTTTTGAAGGGGTTTTCGAATTCAATATTTTTTGGGTGTTTGATGATTTTATCGCTATCTTTAATAATTATAAATTTTTATTATTCTTTCTATCCGCCAGAGGCTTCGAATGTTAGTCAACCTTTTAAAGTGTCATATATAAAATCTCCTGATGGTCCATCTGCCCTAAATAAATATATTTCCCAAAAAATGAATGTAGCGTCAGATAAAACAAATAAGTGCATTTATTCTTATGCCGATGTTTTGCTGATTGGAAATTTTGTTACAGAAAATTATCAGAATAATTGCTTAATTCAAGCGGATGTATATGGAGAATTTATAAAAGATAATCCCACAAAATTATCTGATGATATGTATATAGAATTGCCAAAATACGCTTTTGAAAGTAAGGCATCTTTTGTGTTAGTGCCAGCAAATTTGAGTTTATATTTTATGAAAGATGCGGTTTTTTTGTCAAGTTATACACGAAATACTGTTATAAATAATATAGATATTTGGCAAAAAAGCAATATCTCCCTGTAGCTCAGTGGATTAGAGCGTTTGATTCCGGTTCAAAAGGTCGTAGGTTCGAATCCTATCAGGGAGGCAGATTTATATTAGGTTTGTTTTTTAGGATTTACATTTGGTTTGTTTTTTAAGATTTATATTTGGTTTGTTTAAGTAATAATTGGTTTGTTTAAGTAATAATCCTTTGGAATAGCTCACACCTCGACATTTGCATATATATTATACTCCTTGCCAAGGTATGAGCAGTGTTTTTGTTCTCTTCCAAAGACCGTGGTTTTTGTTTCCGCAGTAATAATAGGCTAGCATTAAAAGACCTATAATATAGTGGAAAATTAGGTTTACAAGTAAAATGTTATAAAAAATGTTGTAATTATGTTATAATTTAAGAATCTGTTTAATAGATTGTTTATTTTTCAGTTCATTAAAAAATAGATTATCGAAAAATTTGAAATTGGCTTGTTAAAAATTTTTTGTTTTGGGATGTTTGAGTTATTCTGTTAATAGTGCTCTTTTTTGGGAGATTTCTTGTTAAAAAAAAGAAGTCTGCTTTAAAAAGGCAACAACTATCATTTGAAAAATTTGCTTTATAGTTTTTTCAGTGGGGTATTTTATCGCAAGATACTAAATACTCGACTTTGTAAACTTGCGAAAATTTGCAAAGTGAAATTTGCAAGGGGTGATAGTCCAAAAACTCAATAGTGTATTTATAAATGCCAACTTATAAGACAAGCCTTTATAGGCTATTGTCTTATAGAGTAGCAACCATGTA
>JAITSB010000064.1 GCA_031288095.1 Candidatus Opitulatrix roisinitermitis
TTTTTAAGCTTTACTTTATTAAGTTTGTTTTGAGGTACCTACCGGATTTGAACCGGTGTAGACGGTTTTGCAGACCGTTGCCTAACCGCTCGGCCAAGGCACCATACATATTTAGCACCCAAAAATTCATTTAGTAGAAAGTAGTGCCCACTGTTTAAGAGCGGACGACGAGACTTGAACTCGCGACCCTCACCTTGGCAAGGTGATGCTCTACCAACTGAGCCACGTCCGCCTATAAATTAATATTATCACAATTATAAAAGACTAAAAAATGTCGATTTATTATAAGTCGACAGTATAATGGCAGAATTAATTTAATGAAAAGAGCGCTGCTGATGCAAAGAATTCGTGTAATAAAATGAAAAACTTTGCTATATTATTTTAGTTCTATATATTTTACAGTTCTATATATTTTAGTTATATATTGGATAAATAAAGTTCAAATTTATATATGTGCCTACTGTCAGCGTCACATTACTCTGGACCCGAACAATTCCGTCTTTGGATGTGCCGCAATCTAAACGTGGCGGCGTGCCTGATTGTAAAACGCCATAAAAATTATTTGAACAAGTCGCACTAATAAAGTTATGCGGTCTATAACCAGCTTTGATAGTAAATATTGGTGTATCAATCATTTCCGGAACAGCTGTTTTCACATAAAAAGGTCCCATAATTATCATAATGTTCCCAACTCGTTTGACGCTTGGATGTGTTGAAGTCCAGTTCATGTGAAAGGAATCGGTTATTGTGAGAATTTCATTGCGGTTTAAAGTTTGCACTCCGGCATTGTTAAAAGCTGCTCCAGAAGTCAAAAGATTTGCAGAGTTTTGCGCCGAGATATTGTCAATAGGCTTAGTTGTTATAGGGTTTTCGCCGTTTCCCATAAGGGCTTGTTCGCTTGCAAAAGTCTTGGCTCCTGTGCCGCCGCGCGCAACTGACAAAATAGTTGTGGTTGTTGCAGCATTAGCCATATTTTCTAGACTCCAACCTAAACAGAAAAAAATTATTAAACACAAAATGCTATTTGCTAGATATTTTAATTTATTCATAATATTTTTATCATCCAAGAACTAAATATAAAAAATTAATATTTATATATTGTCCGCTCGGAACATCAGTGTCATTTTGAACGAGGAGTTGATAAGTTCCAGAAACTCCGCAATCATATCTGCCCGTCCCTCCATAAGCTGCTATATTTTCTACAAAATTATTTGTGCAATTAGCGGCCACATATGGATATGGTCTATAACCTGTTTGAAAAGTTCCCATTAGATAACTTTTGCCAGCTTCTAAATCAATGGTTGTTCTAATAGGTCCTTGCAATAATATAAAAGGTCCAAATCGCCAGGCTTTATTGTTGTTATGGCTGTTGTTGAAGTTGGCGGTCAAAGTTATAACATCTGCTAGAGGAATAGAGGTTTGGGTGAAAGAATTATAAATTCCGCCAGAGGTAATTAGATTTGGCGAATTTTGTGTAAAAGTGTTGTCAATACCTGTTATGCCTAAACTATTTTGATTATTGCCTAAAAGCACGCTGTTGGAGCCTAAATTAATTCGTCCAGTTCCGCCTTTAGCCACGGGGAGTGTTCCTTTAAAATTAGTTTCATCAGCAGCGCTTTTGGAACTGCTATATATACCACCAATACTTATTAGCAAAATACTTATAATAACACTTATTTTTTTGGTTAAAAATTTTTTGAAAAACTGAGTTTTATTAATTTTCATTTTTTCTAGTTTTTGACATTTCCTGCTATTTTTTATCCAATTAGATAAGTAAAGTTAAAATCTATAAATCGGCTAATGCTGCCTAAACCGCTTGAATCAGGACCTGAAATAGGTATAATTTCATTAGTTTGAATTCTCACAGCACCTGCTTTATGTTCGCAGTCTAAACGAGCCGTTCCCCAGGTTCCAAAGAAATTATTAGAGCAGGAAACCCCAATGTAGTTATTGGCTAAATAGCCTGCTTTAAGGGTGAAAACGGTTGTGCCGTTTCGGGCAACAGGTATTTCTTTTTTGACTAAAAATGGTCCGCTAATGGACATAAAATTTTTCAGACGCTTCACTTTAACAGGCGTGGATGCTTGAAAATCAAAATATTCGGAATTTATTGTAAAAACGTCATCATTATTTAAAATTTGTGGGGTGGTGGCAGTATATACAGAGCCGGAAGTTATAAAGTCGGTTGAGTTTTCAATTATAGTGTCTGTGATAGGTCTAGACGATAAATTCCCGTTAATATCAGTGGTTAAGATCTGGTTTGATGTATGAGTTTTTGAACCGGTTCCGCCTTGGTTGATAGGCAGAGGAATAATAGATTGTTCAGAATAAGTTTTATTAGCTCCAAATCCTAGAGTTAACCCCAGGAAACACAGAAAAATCAAAAATATTATTTTTTTATTAATTTGCACCTGTACTTTTACTCCTAACTACAACATTTAGAAATTCTTGTTCACTAAACTTACAAAATTCTTACTTTTATAGTTTTGCATATAAAGTTTATTTCTAAAATTATTTAAACAATTCACGTTAAAATTTTTACAAAAAAAAAAAAAACACTGACTGTTCTAAAAAATTATTACTTGATTGTTAAATTTTTGAATAAATATCGCGAACTGCTTCCCAAGCTAAAAGAGCGCATTTAATGCGGGCGGGAAACTTTGCCACACCTATAAAACTAGACAAATCATTTAATTTATCCATTTCTTCAAGACTTAATTTTTGTCCGCGTGAATTCATAAGTTTTAAAAAAAGTTCATAAGTTTTTTTGATTTCTATAAGGTTTTTTTCAAATATCCAATCGCCTATAAAATTAGCGCTAGCCATAGAAATATTGCAGCCAATGCCTGTCCAAAAAAAATCTTCCACGAAGTAATTTTTATTATCAAAATTGTTTTGCAGTTCGGCTTTGTTTTGTGATTTGGTCTTGTTCTGCAATTCGGCTTTGTTTTGTGATTCGGCTTTGTTTTGAAACTTAATAGCTAAACTTATTCTGTCGCCACAGCTGGGGTTAAATTGCTTTGAAATTATGTAGGCGCTATTTTGGCTTTTTTTGCTAAACTCTTCTGGGGAAATTCTAGCATTATTTTCTTCAGATAAATCAAGTATTATTTCTTGATACATTTGGCGTAAATTGTCGCTTACCATAGTCTCAGTATATCAAATTGGTCATTTATGGTAAACTTAAAAAAGAAATTGTTGCTATTTAAAATTTCTTTATAAATTTAAATTGTATATTGGAGAATTCGCATAGTGGCCTAGTGCGCACGCTTGGAAAGCGTGTTGGGTGTTAAAGCCCTCGGGGGTTCGAATCCCCCATTCTCCGCACGATAAAAAAATTTATGATTAAATGAATTTTTGTTAGATTACTCTAAGAAAGGAGAATTATGGTTATAGCGCGCCGAAAAATTTTAAGTATAATTTTAGCTGGTGGAAGAGGCACGCGGTTAGCGCCGCTGACAGACGTGAGAAGCAAACCAGCTGTGCCGTTTGGCGGAACATACAGGTTGATTGATTTTCCTTTGTCTAATTTAATTAATTCCGGCTTTTCAAAAATAATTGTTTTAACTCAATATAAGTCTCATTCTTTGAACAAACATATTTCAACAAATTTTTCTATGTCAAAATTGCTTGGCACCTATATAACGCCAGTTCCTGCACAGCAAACTTCCGGAGAATATTGGTATAGGGGTTCGGCTGATGCTATTTATCAGTGTAAATCTATTGTTGCCGATGAAAATCCAGATATAATTGTGGTGCTTGGAGCAGATCACGTTTACCGGATGGATTTTGCGCAGATGGTGGAGTCGCATATAGAGTCGGGAGCCCAATTTACTGTGGCTGGCATTCGTCAAAAAAGATCCGATTCTAAAGAATTTGGCATAATTTTTCCTAAAAAAAATAGTAAAATGATTGCTGAATTTTCCGAAAAACCAACTAACCCTAAAGGTTTGTCGGATAACCCAGATGAAGTTTTAGCTTCTATGGGAAACTATGTCGCAAATACCCAAGCTCTTTTTGAAGCTTTAGAAAAGGATCAAAAAAATGCTAAAACTAAATACGATATGGGTGGAGATATTGTGCCATATTTTGTTTCCAAAGGAGAGGCTGGTTATTATGATTTTAAAGATAATTTAATTCCTGGCGATTTATCTAATCGGCATTATTGGCGTGATGTAGGCACAATTGAAGCTTTTTATGACTCACATATGGATTTAAATTCGCCAGATCCAGAATTTAATTTATATAATCAAGTTTGGCCTATTTATGCTGGAAATTCTAATTTACCGCCGGCAAAATTTGTTCATAATTATGAAGGTCGGCGCGGAGTCGCGTTAAAATCATTAGTTTCACCTGGAACAATTATTTCTGGTTCAGAAATTCTCAATTCTATTATAGGAGTTAATTCTCAATTTGGTTCTTGGTCATCTGTTTGGTCTTCTATTGTTTTTTCTGATGTCACAGTTATGCGGCATGCTCGAATAAATAAGGCTATTATTGACAAAGGCGTGCTTGTCGAAGAAGGGGCGACTGTTGGTGTGGATAAAGCTAAGGATTTGAAACAGGGTTTCACAGTCACTAAATCGGGTATAACAGTTGTTCCAAGAGGCTGCACTGTTAAAGCCTTGTAATTGAAAATTTC
>JAITSB010000032.1 GCA_031288095.1 Candidatus Opitulatrix roisinitermitis
ATTGGGAAATAACGGCCAATTTCGGCTCAACCTACGATTTTCACGCAATAGCCTGGGGGAATCTTTAAACTCTGTATTAAAGTTCAAATGATTTTTTTACTTCATTAACTAAAACTTCTAAAGTTTCTCTTTGACAAGTATCTTTTCCAAAAAGATCTATTGGCGACACATAAAATTTAATATTATCTATATTGGGCAATTCATTTTTTGCAGGGTAATGCGTGTATGCCCAAATTCTAAAATTTTTCACTAACTGCCGAAATCTGGCAAGAGTGATTTTCTTATACCCAGCATAATCTATTAAACACCAAGATAACCCCGCCATCTGCTGAATATTTAAATTTTTAGAAGAAACGCCGATTTTTGAACTTATTAAATTCCTGCCTTTTTCCAAAGCTTTTTTATGTCCAATAATGCTTTTATGAGGGTCAATTAATATATAAATAGAAGCGCACAAAAGCAATATTATAGGTATACCTAAATAATAAAATAGTCCAAAAAATACAAAATTTTGATCATTTATAAAAGAAAAAACGCCTTTTACAAACTTTTTTAAATAATCGTTTAAAGACACCAAAATCGAAAACAAAACTGAAAATGCAAAAAACCCAAGTGCTATTTTTGGCAAAAATTTAACCACAAAAATATCTGTTTTTGTCCGTTTATAAGCCCCTTTTATGTTGCTAAAATAAGTAAAATCGCCTGTTTTTTTCTTAGCTTTTTGCAAATCAAAATTAAAAGCCTTATCTAATCTGCTTTGATTTGAATTAAAATATTCCTCTATCTGAGTCATTTGATCATCCCACTTGAGGTAAGCTTGGCCATTTTCATTCAATAAATAAGTATTTTTCCACTGATTTGCTAAAGCTACTTGATTCATTTTTTTCTGGGCTTCTGCCATATATTTTAAATGCTGATTTTGTAATTTTTGCAACCTATTTGCTTCAACTAAATTCCGATTTATACGAGCTGAATTAACGGCAGTTATTGAAGCACTAGTGGCAACTACTCCTTTATAGAATCCATCTGAACCAGCCATAAATTTATTCTAACACAGTTAAAATCATAGTAAATAATATAAATATTCTGTCACTAATTTTTACTCCAAAATTATTGGCAATTAGTAAAACATAATTAACCAAAAACAATTTAATCACTTTTTTCAGGAGCGAGCTGTTCCAAAAAATTATTACCAAAGAAAACTAATATTTTCATGGAACAAGAAAAAATATTTTTTGAAGTAGAAGAATTGGAAATCTAAATATCTACAATAAAAATAAAATACAGCATTGCAGCCTCTAAAAATATATGCTATACTGAAAACATATAAAGGGGCTAACTGCACTGCCCCGAACACTTTGTTCAGTACATCTTTTGTAGATGTGGCGGTGCTAGTTGGTCTCTTTTATTCTTAATATATCAATTATTTTTTTATTTTTTATTACTATTATTTCAAATACCCAATAGCGCCTTCTAGTATCTAATAATCTTATTGCCTGATTTATAACGTCATTGCTAGTTAATTTACTATCACTTATATCAATAATAAATCTTTTTGCTTGACCTTTTGTTTTTCTTAATGTATTATCTATACCGTTTTTGCTTACTCCAGAATAATTTTTTATTTCATATTCTGTTTTATTCCACAATATATCACTTGTTCTTAATCCAATTCCACGTTTTTCATTTCTATAAATAAAATTTCCTCCGTAAATTTTATGCAAAAGCTCTGTTACTTCTTTTTCGCGGAAATTGATCTTTGCTCCCTTTTCAGCAACTATTTTCCCTACCCCGCCTTTAGCCACTTTTTCATAATCCTTTAAAATACTTATAACTTTATTGCTTCTTTTCATTAGTTTACCTTTTGGATTTTCAGGTATAATAAATATTTTTTCAGACACCATTTATATAGTCTATAATTTTTATTCCGCTAAATCCACATCTTACTTTTTACTGTTGAAACCCCCTTAACCACTTTCTAAACTCCCCACCAAATCTCCCCACCAAATGCAAGATTTGGCGGGGTGCCCCAACTAGTAAAACATAATTAACTAAAAACAATTTAACCACTTTTTACCCTAGCGAACTGTTCTAAAAAATTATTACCAAGAAAACTAATATTTTCATGGAACAAGAAAAAATATTTTTTGAGTAGTCTGAAAAAATGTGCGTAGTTTATATTAGATAAGCATTTTTTCATACAGTGCGTATGTTCGCGCCTGGGGTTGCGCATTATTGCGCATAACCTCAGGCTTGCGGAACAAGCGATACTCAAAAAGTGATTTTTCTCGTGTAATTTGGAAATATTAAATTTAACAATTAGGTAATAATTTTTTAGAACAGTGAGCGTTTTTTTTTTTTTGTAAAAATTTTAATATAAGGAAATGTTATTTTATATGGAAATTAAATTGGAAATTAAATTGGAAAAAGATAAATTGTAAAAAGATAAATTCTAAAAAGATGTTGATAAAAGTTGTGAAATTAAGAAAACTAGGTGTTTTAGGAATAATAATTCTTTCTATCACTATTAGTTTTTTAGGTGGCTCAGTTTTTTTGTATTCTAATTCCTATTCAGCAGCTTCAACAAATACTCTATCTATCAGTCGTGGCGGAACTAATGCTAACACTGAAGCTCAAGCAGCCGCAAATATTTTAGGAGAAAATTTTGACAACTTTGAAGGAATTTTTTCTGTTGCTCAAGGCGGAGCAGGAGCTAATAACACATTTCAAGCTCAAACTAATTTAAACTATCCTCAGAAAGTGACATATAGCGGCGGATCAACAGACGGCGTTAGATATATAAAAGTTAGTTCAGTTAATTACCAAACTAATGCAGGCGGAAAAGGTCATCAAGTAGTTTTAATTTCTGGAGTCAGAGCAAGCGACAAATTGCCAACTGCTGGAATACTTATTACTTCTGGCCGAGATTTATCACAAGCATTATACTCCTTATCAGCTAATTGCTCTACTGGCGACAATTTTCCAGCTTATTATATAGATCTAAAAAATTCTGATGACACAATTATAGGCCGAGATTATTATATTAGAATTGATCGCTGGGCCGTCCAAACCAGCATTATATTCTTAGAAAACGACTCGCAAAATGCTCAAGTTAGAGGATTATTTACAAAAAATGAACTATCTGAACTTGACGAAAACTATATTGAAGTGCAGCCACGCTGCTATAAGTCTAACGCTGTTAGTTAACTAAAATGAAAAAAATATTTTCCTTAATAATTTTATGCTTTATCAGCGTCATTATGTTTAGTCTAAACAATACTTTTTTTGTTCAAGCTAATCAAGCGATAATTTTGCCAGTTTCCAAAGGCGGCACAAACGCTAACACAGCTGCCGGAGCCTTGACAAATATTTTCGGAGCTAATTTTACTAATTATTCTGGCATTTTGCCAGTTAACAAAGGCGGAACAGCAGCCAATAATTATGAAAATGCTCAAGATAATCTTCAGCTCTCCCGATTCTATCCTTATTCATCCTGGGACGGAAATAAAGCCTATATAAAAGTAGCAACTTTGCGAATTTACGACGAAGAAAAAGAAGCTCCGGCTGATGACACTAATCAAATAATCAATATAACAGGAATGAACTCTTGGGGATCAGGTTCCTATGAAGTGATTATGTATATTACAGCCACTCAAGACATTTCTAAATCTGTCAAATATGTTTCCACTGCTAATTACCTAGCTGCTGAGGCAGGCTATGCGGAAAGACAAGAAACGGATTCAGTAAGTGGGCAAATTATAGATGTCCGCGATTATTATTTACGCGGCCAAACTTTTATGCACCAAATAAAAATAGGGTTTATGCAAAGTTCTATAAAAAATATTCCTTTTACACGTTATCAAAACAATGCTATGCCAACCGGCTACACAACTTTTACCCCAACTAGAATAAATCTTACAATAACAACCCCTGAAAAATATGGCTAAACTATGAAACAATTTTATAAAAACTCCCATTTTTCAAAAGGCTGTTTCGGCTTGCTAATATTTATTATTTGTTTTAATCCTCTTTCAAGTTATGCTACCAATTCAAGCGCCATTTTGCCAATTGCTCGGGGCGGAACTAATTCTAGCACCGCAAATGGCGCAGCCACAAATATTCTAGGCACTAATTTTGCTAATTACACAGGTGCTTTGCCTATCGCCAAAGGCGGATCTGGGACAAACGATATTATGGCTGCTCAAAAAAATCTAGATTTTCCAGAAACTATTCAATACTCTGCCGAGGAAGCTGCAAATAAATACGTCAAAATTGCTATGATCCCCAATTTGCCTAGCTCTTTATCAAATGTGTCCGCAGTATATCAAATTTCTGGTTTAGCAAATGACGGCGGATTTTCTGTGACAGCTTATTTATATGGCAATTCTCGCAAAGGGACTAATTTGTTTTTTATGAGCAGCCAATGTCAAATTCAAAATCTTTATAATTTATATTATGTGAATGTTGGCAATGTAAGAAACTATTATGCTTCACCTGTGCCAAACCCCACATCTGTTACTATTTGGCGCTTATCTACCAGCGCTTATGAGCCAAAAGTCCTAACAAAAGATTTGCTAGACACACTGCCTAGCGACGCTGTGCAAATTAGCAATTCACAAATATTTTGCTTAACTAGTTAAAATCATACCTGATAAACTTAAATTATGTCTCAAACGACTAA
>JAITSB010000054.1 GCA_031288095.1 Candidatus Opitulatrix roisinitermitis
TATAAAGAATGTGCTGTATATGGTGAGTTGAACGGTGTAAAAGTTGCTGCTAAGCCAGATGCTGTATATATTTATGAAGAAGATGGTGTGAAAAAAGCCCACATAATAGATATAAAGACGAGTAAAGACATTTTAGGTGATGGTTATGGCTCATTACAAGGTTTTGATAAGGCTGTTTGGAATATGGGCTATTATTTCCAAGTTCCATCTTATAAATTATTAGTTTCATTAGACCAAGGTATAGCTATTGAAAATATTGACTTTACTTTTTTAGTGGCTGAAAACACTTTAAGAGACGGTTTAGATAAGCCGCTTTGCTGTGCATATACACTATCAAAAGAATATGAAGATTATGGCACAAAATGCTTACAAGATGCTTTAATAGTGGCTCAAGATTTACAAAATAAAAATTTAGAAGAAGTATTAGAGAATTTGAAAAAAGAAAAGCAAGACAAAGAGATACAACTTGCTAAACAATTTGATAATTCTGACAAACAAGTTCAATTGCCTGCATGGGCAGAAAGGTTATAAAAATGGTTGATTTACAAATTACACCTAAACAGTCTCCGTTTGCTGCACAAATGGAATACGCAACAATGTTATCAAAAAGTGACCTTATTCCTGCTGCTTTTAGAAATAAGCCATCAGACATTATAATTGCGCAAGAATATGGTAAAGAATTAGGTTTATCGCCTATTAAATCTTTATTTGAAATTTATATAGTTGATGGTGTTCCGTCTATTTCAGGTAAATATTTGCAACAGCAAATTTTACAAGCAGGATGGGATGTTGATTTTGAAGTAAAAGGTGAAATAAAAGATGGCACATTGGAAGTTTTGATGACAGGTGAGAAAGACGGTAAAACTAAAATTGTATCTAAAACTTTGAAATGGGCAGCGCAGCAAGGACTAGCTGGTAAAAAAAATTGGACGAAAGACCCTATTAGAATGCTGCAATGGCGCTGTGTGTCTGAATTTGCTAATTTTTATCTTTTAGGTTCAGTAGGACTGTATACCAAAGAAGAAGTTTTAGATATGGATATGAAACCGAAAATAGTCAATCCTGTAAAAATAGAAGCAAAGAAAATAGAAAAGGAAAATAAATAATGGAAATAAGTAATAATATAATAAAAAATAATAATGAATTAGCCAGAGATAAAAACACTCCTGCTGAGGTATTAGCAATATTGGCTGATTATGACGACTTTATAGATTATGAAGATGAGGATGAATATTGTGAAGTGAGAGAAACAGTAGCCATGAACAAAAATACTCCTGCTGAAACACTAAAAAAGTTGGCTCAGGATGAGGACTGGAAGGTTAGGTGTGGGGTAGCCTATAACACAAAAACACCACCTGAGACGCTGGCTAAGTTGGCTAAGGATGAGGATAGTGATGTCAGGTATACAGTAGTAGCAAAAAATAAAAACATACCACCAGAAACACTAAAAAAAACTGGCAAGCTATGAAAATTTTGAAAGATAGAACTAAATAAAAAATATGGTAGTAAGTAGAATTAATAAATAATTATTTTTCCTTTTTTTAGTTTTTGACCTCCTAACTGAAAATCGGTTCTTTTCTTTCTTTATATTATTTATTAGTGGGTGCAATACCCACGCTACCACCGATACACACTAGCTATGTGGTGATAATAGCGTTACCATCGTCAGTGTAATTTTTTACAACTCTGTTGAGACTGCATAGTTGGTGTGTATATTCAATGAAATATAAGTAGAACGAAAGGAAAAAATATGATTATTTCAACTGAAAACGCACCATATGAAGAGCCTGTGGATTTTGTAAAACTTCCATATGGGACTTTTAAAACAAAAATTATTGGAAATGGACCACTAACATCTAATGGTTCATTACCTGTGAATTTTGAAATAGTAGAGGGTGAAAATAAAGGTAAAATTACACAGGAATTTTTAAATATTTCTTTGTCTGTTGATAGACCAAAAGTTAACGCTTTTATTTTGAAATCTTTTGATGTTTTTGCTGGCAAGCCTGCAGGGACATATGCAAAAGCATATCGTGAGTCAATAGACAATGGAACAAATGAATTGAATATTGATTTTATAGAAGAAGATGATAAAAGTAATTTAAAATTATCTGACAAAATTATAGGCAATTTAGTAAATATTAAAATCACAGGTAATTTTAATAATAATAAATATGAACAGGCTCTTACAAACAATAAAATACAAAATATGCCTGAGCCTAATAGAGAAGAAGCAGACAAATACGGTAATAAAACATTTTATACGAGGTTTGTTAATTTCTATGCTGTTGTTGATTCACAAGAAAAAATAGACAATCCATTTACGGAAAAAGTAATTATTGAACCATCTAAATAAATGGGTCAATTAGAATTACATATTCCGAAAAAAGTTTGGGGCAATAGATATGCATGTGTTTATTGTTCCAAACTTGCAAAACAAGTAATAAATTATCCATGCCGAATAGTAAAGGAGCATATACGAAATGATAAAAATTTACACTAGACAAAAATGTTTATCCTGTGTTGCAGTAAAAACTTATTTATTGAAAAAAGATATTAAGTTTGATGAATTACCAATAACAGATGAAGTAATTGAGTTATATAAAGATAAAGCAGATGTTCTACCAATTATTACTGTTGATGATGTTTATTTTTCGCATGGATTTGATTCCGAAAAATTAGGTGAGTTGAAATAATGGAAAATTTTAGAAATAGAAGATTTATTAGCACAAGTGACGCGTGTAAAATATTAGGATTTAGTCGCCCTACGCTTTTGAGTTATGTAAAAGATGGAATACTGAGAGCCTATCATATAAAATATAAAAATTCACTTAGATTTGATATTGAGGATTTAGAAAATTTATTAGAGCCTATTGAGGTGGTTGAATAATAATGTTGACGCAAGAACTATTAGATAATGAGCTAAGGCATCTTTATAAAAAGCCTGCTGAAAATGCTATTGGTCATTCTTGGGATTGCACTTGTAATGTTTGCTGTGATGTGATAATAAATAATTACAGTAAAAACGATATACAAATAATAGATAACAAGGTCAGAGAATTAGAATTATTTAGAAATATAAAAATACCGAAAAATATAACATATGAAGAAAAAATAGAAAGGATAAAACATATAGAGACAAAGGTAGAAAATAAAATAAATGAAGATAATAAAATAAAGTTAAATTTTAAGAAGTTGTAATATTATGTCCACAAAAGACGCATACGAACTCTTATTTGAAGATTTGTATGTAAAGCAACAAATTCAAATATTACGATTTGACAACGATGAATTAGGTCTTGCTTTGCATGAAAATTCAATATTAGAAAAAGTAAAGAGTGGTCAATTAAGTTTATATGGTGGCAAAATTTCGTTCGGATGGGGAGTAAAAACTAGCTCACCAATAACAAGTGATGATTTAGTCCAGTTTGATTATGTTTTAGATTTAAATGGTTATTTTTTATATTTGAGAGTAGAAAAAAATAAATTACATGATAATCAAAAAAAATGTGATTTATGGGCTAAAAGATATTGTTCTACTCCTATTAATTTAGAAAGGGCTGTGTATTTCTCAGGTGTTGAGAAAGTTAATTATAAGCTTGAAGAAGAACCTATAAATGAAAACAGCCCTGTAAAGTTTTTATCAAAGAAAGAACAAAAATATTTACGAGAAAATAGAAAATCAAATTTAATATATGAATATTATAGCTTTATGAAATACATTTTATCTGATGCAGACCACAAATATATAAAAACTTCTTTTTTTATGTTGCTGAGTTCTTTATTGGCAGATAAAGCAAAATTTCAATTTCATTTTGGTTTTATTTATCCTAACCTTTATTGTATGATTCTAGGGGCTTCTAGTTCCAGAAAAAGTAGCACCTATAATAGAATGGTTACTATTTTGGAAAGAATTAGACCTGAAGTTATTGAAAATAGTTTGGCTTCTTCTGAGGGTCTACAAGAATTATTGAAACAAGCAAACGGTAGGTCTACTCTTGCTTTTATAGATGAATTTCAAGAGTATTTTAGAGAGAATAGTGCTAAAAAATATAAGGCAGGATTTTCTGCTGAACTAAATAAAGCATATGAGGAAAAATATACTTTAAATGCTACAAAACTAGATATAAAGACAGGAACTAACGATATAAAAAGAGTAGATTCCAGATTTTCATTATATGTCACAGGAGTTGGTTCAAAATTAGCAGATAGTATAAACGATTCTGTTTTAGGAACAGGTTTCATAGAAAGGTTTTTGATTGTTTATTTAGATGATGAAGTAAAATTGGAAGTCAAAAGAAATAACATAATGAAGAGCAAGGAAGAAAATGCGGTTGTTAGAAACCAATATATCACTAATATAAAAACACTTACTGAATTAATCACAAATAGATATGTTGCAATAATGGACTCAAATGAAGAAATCGGGGCAACAGATGATGCGAGACAAAAAATAAATGACGTTGAATATTCTTTAGATTTGTTTGCAAATGATAATAATAAGACATCAAGTATTGACAAATTTAAGGCATCTGTCATAAAGTGTTGCATTTTATTAGGTAGATACAAAAACGAGTCTGAAATATCGTTAGAAACTGTTTTGGAAGTATTAGAAGTAGCTCAGTTTTGGTTTGATTCAATGTTGATGTTTTACAATAGATTACAAAAAACAGGTTTTCAGATAAAAACAGATAAAATTTATAATTATTTGAAAACACACAGACAAGTTAAATTGCAAGAGCTGAATAGAGAATTTAATTATTTTATTGACGAAAGAGGTATAAATCCTGTGCCTGTGATTGTGAGTAATTTAGAAAGTCAAGGAAAAGTAAAACAGTTTCCTAAATATAAAAATGGTGTAAAAGTAGATTACGTTGAAGCAGTAATTTTTGAAGAAGAAATAGAAAAGGACAAAATAAATAACAGATGAATTATATTGAATTATTTGCTGGTATTGGTGGTTTTAGGGCTGCTTTAGAACCATTAGGGCATAAATGTTTGGCGTATTGTGAAATAGATAAATACGCCAGACAATCCTATCAGGCAATTTTCAATACAACAGGGGAACAGGAACATCACGACATAACTAAAATTAGCAAACAGCAGTGGCTGGAATTAGAACCGAAAACAGACCTTGTAGTCGGAGGATTTCCTTGCCAGTCATTCAGTTTAGCAGGAAAAAGAAAAGGATTAGATGACACTAGGGGAACACTATTTTATGATATGGCGAGATGCATAAAATACACTAGACCTAAATATTTCATAGCCGAAAATGTTAGGGGCTTGTTGTCTGATGACAAGGGTAAAACTTTTGAAATTATTTTAGAGACATTTTGCGAATTGGGGTATGCCGTTGATTTTGATATTCTAAATACCAAAAATTATTTACCGCAAAACCGAGAAAGAATTTATATTATAGGGCAAAAAATAGAAACAATACCAAAAGAAAGGATAATAAATTATGAATCAGATAGACAGAGTCAGGGCGTTTTGTTTGGCGAACCCGAAAATAACGATGTTCGTTCTACCGATGCCAGAGCAAACTTGCAAAAATACGATGAAATTAAAAGATTTATTGGAGCCACAAGTGGACAGAAAATATTATCTGAGCCAGAAACTGAAAGACAGAGTTCTAGCCGTGTAATTGGGACTTATGACAAAAACGGAAAGGTGAGACAATCAAGGGCTATTTACGATAAAAATAAGATAGCCCCTACAATTCAATCAGCCGCTGGGACATCAGGGGGAAATGTTCCCGCGATAGTAGACAAACTAGATAAATTAAAAGACGGGTCGCAAGCAGAAAGAGTATATAATGCTGATGGCATATCGCAAACACTAGCGGCAAATGCTGGTGGTGGTGGTGGAAAGACTGGATTATATGCCATTAGAACTGACTATAGCCGTAATATTAAAAGGCAAAGTAGTGACAATGTGCCAGCTTTGAGGTCTAGTTCAGGCTATCGGGACACCAATTATATTGTAAAGCCTGTTTTGACAGCACAGGACAGGCACGAAGTTTTACAGAACTCGGAAATTAGGCGATTGACTCCCAAAGAATGCTGGCGACTACAAGGCTTTACTGATAGCCAGTTTGAAAAAGCAAAGACTAGTGGAGTATCCGAAACACAACTATACAAACAGGCGGGAAATGCGGTATCAGTGCCTGTTGTGGCAGATGTTGTAAGGGGGCTGTCGGAATAAAATGTCAATGCACGCGGACAAACATAAAAGAAGTGGCGATGAATTTTACACACCTGCTTTTATAGTTGAGCGATTAGTTCTATCATATAAAAATATATTTGATAAATATGACTATATCTGGTTGCCGTTCAATTCATTTGATAAGCCTATGTATAAGGTTATGAAAAAATATTATGGTGAAAAAGTGATTGCTACAAAAGGCGATTTCTTTGATGCCTTTCATAATAATGAAAGCGATATATTGAATATAGTAAACAAATATAAAGTTTTGGTTTTTGACAATCCACCATTTAGCAAATTTACAAAAATTGTAAAGTTTTTAGACACCAATAATTCTTTATTTTATTCACATCCTGCTATTGATTTTATACTATTTGGAAATGCTATGATGGGATTGATATTTTATAATAATTTCAAAATTTGTTATGACATCTTGGGGCGTATTCCGTTTGATAATTCATATGTTGAAAATCCATATGATAAAAGAATAGCTGTTGCTTTATTTTCTAATTTATTTACCGAAATAAAATATAATTTCTACATAAGACCTGAGAATAAATTAGAATATGATAAAACAATAAACTTGAAAAGATTTATAAAAGATGAGAAATGTATTTTATCGTCTGCGTCAATAATGAATTTAGCACACAGGGGTTATATTTTTGACCCTAAAAGATTGAGAATAACAAATAATAAAAAATTTGGTGGGGATTGTTATTATGATTTCCCAGAAAGAAATAATGTATTATACAAATAATAAAGACGATTTGTTTATAGGTGATAAAGATTATTTTGAAAAGTTAACTTTTATTCAAAATTCAATTATAGAACAAATAAAACAACTTAATCCTAAAAATATAATAAATGTTTCTGCTGTTGGAACAGGTAAAACTTTAACAACAGCTAAAATATTACAAAATTACACAGGCAATTCAATTATTGCTAGCCCTAAAAATATAACTAAACAGTGGAATACTTATTTTGACAATGCTGTCATTTACGATGCCATAAAGAATAAATTAAATATAAGTCTGGATTGGCAAGCAAATAGTAATCTTATAATAGGTAAAGAATATTTCGCTAAAAAATTAAACGATAACAGACAAAAGAAAGCCACAGTAAACCATTTTGCTAAGCAATATAATACTTTTGTAGTTGACGAATCACATAGACAAAGCAGAAAGTCCATATCATTTAAAAGATTTAGTAATTTACCTATTAACCATAAAATATTATTGTCAGCTACTCCTGAGTTCAATAATCCCCTAAATTTATATAAACAACTAACATCATTTTTTAATTTAGAAATTCCTTATAATTGGTTTGAGAAAAATTGTGTGGAATTAAAAGAAATAACCAGACCTGCTCAAAGTTATGATTATCAAAGAATAAAGCAAAAACAATTATTCAGTTTTAAATCAAAGCAAGGACAAACTTTCGTGAAGGACTATGTAGTAGATGGTTGGGCTGATAATGGTAAAGAATTACTATTGAATAGGGCAGAATGCGTTATAGATATTCAAAATAAAAAATTACCTTATGAAAATATTATAATAAGAGTTGATATATCGCCTACACAGCGTAGAATGTATGATGAGCTTATAGCACAGTCTTTTACACAGGCAAGGGGCGGACACGGTGAACTTTTAGCAACACTTCCAATAACACTAAGAATTAGACTAAGACAAATATTATTAGCCGAACCACAGTTAGAATGGCAAAATTCACTAAAAGATGAAGTCTATTTTGATGAGAACTCAAAAAGCAGTAAATTTGATGAAATAAAGCGTATTTTGAAAAATGAACCTAATAGGTTGATAATTTGGACAGATAGCAAGCAATTTGCCCGAATGTGTGAAAATAAACATCGCCGAATAAGGGCTTTTACAGGTGGAATGACAGCTAAACAGTCGCAACAGTTAGAAAACTGGTTTATAAGCACTCACAATGCCGTATTAGCCATTGTTTACACAGCAGGCTCAGAAGGCTTAGATACATTTAAAGATGTCTGTAATACCGAAATAATAGCCAATATAGCCGATGGTAGATTAGGGGCTACTATGGAGCAAGCAAGTGGTAGACTGAATCGCACAGGCAGTCCATTTGACTTCATAAAAAGATATTGGTTAATAGCTGATAATACTTTTGAGGAGCTTTAGTTAAATGGTAAAAACAGGCTATTCAATTTATAATAATGAGCAAAGAAAAAGAACTAAGTGCAATGTGCTTGCCGACCTTTTCCCTGAACTACCAGATAAGAAATACGATATTATTTATGCTGACCCGCCATGAGATTATGGCGGAAAAATGCAATATGATAAGTCAAGTAAAAAGGATGTAAATGTGGGTTTTAAAAAAAATGTTTTTATAAGTTCTGCGTCTTTTAAGTATCCAACAGTTAAATTGAACGATTTGAAAACATTAGATATGCAAAAAATTTCTGCGGACGATTGTCTATTGTTTATGTGGACGA
>JAITSB010000062.1 GCA_031288095.1 Candidatus Opitulatrix roisinitermitis
GATTTAGGCCCTGAAGGCGGAGATAAAGGCGGAGAAATTGTGGCTGCTCAAAGTCCAGAGAATTTAGCGAAAATTAAAGAATCGTATACCGGCCAATTTTTGCAAAAGATTTTAAATTAAGTTGCTGTTTGGGCTGCTATTCAGAAGTTTTTAATTGGTAGTTCATGCAGCTAGCATATATATTTGTGGCATTAGTGGGTTTAGTGTAAATATATTCTGGAGTGAAATTGCTGATTCCAGCTTTGGCAAAATTAAAATATTGGAGCCATTTTAAAGAAGTTTGTATTCCCCAACCTGTTTTTCTCATATATATTTTTAGTCTTATATTGGAAGCGTCCGTGCCATCAACTATCCAATAACCTGCTTCTTCTGTCACACTGCAATTAGTTGATAAGGCTTTGAGGATTATGTGATTCGAAAAACTTGTGTCGCCTGTTCCGCCTTTGTAAGTTAAAATATATGTTTTGGTGTCAGCCAATGCTTCTGTGGAGTTTAGAATACTTCTTAGTCCATTTATTTCAAGCATTTGGCTTCCTTTGGTGTTTTCTTGCGTACCGTCAATTTGAACATCAAGCACTTTAACCCAAAAAGTAGTACTATTCCAAGCTTTATTATAATCCAAAAAAATTCCAGGATTGCCTTCCATATTGTCAACAGCAATAGTCCCATTTGCAGTTTGTGTTCCTCCTTTGGCAATAGGCAGAACTCCGCTATAATTGGCAAAATCTTTGCCTAACAGATTTCCAGCAGCGCTAGCTGCAGTGTTTGCTCCGGTCCCCCCTTTGTTTATTGGCAGAGGATAACTCTGTGAACTAGCTTGTGAATTTAAAAAATTGCTGAAAAATAAAGTTAGCGCTAAACAAACAAATATTAACAAATTCGCCATTTTTTGAGCTATTTTTCGGTATATTTTACACATCTTAGTTTTAGATTTCCTGTATAATCTCCAGTTGGTGTGGAATCAAAATATTCTAGTTGTAGGCCGATAATTCCTGGAGTAACAAGGCCTATGTTTCGCTCATCGGTCAGCCATTCTATATGTCCAGGTGCGCCGTTTTCTTCACGCTTTATATAAAGGCGCCATCTATATTGAGTGCTTGAAATAACATCTGTTGTCCACATTGCCACAGTTTCTGAATTATCGCAGTCTTTATGCTGTCCCAGTAAATTTGTGTATTGAGCAAAATTATAATTTGGTTCAAGCCTGTGAGGGCTCATAACAAGAAAATAATAGTCTTTAATATCTCTGGTGCTATATATGTCAGTTAGCCCTGTTATTCTCATAGATTGATTAGTGTAATCTGAATAGTCGGATGTTGTTCTTACAACGTCAAAAATTTTCACCCAATAAGGCGTGGATGTCCAAGCACCGTTATAATCTATTTTTATTCCTGGATTCATTCCTAAATTATAAGCCATAGTTCTATGGTTGCCGCTATCGGTTCCTGTTCCCCCATTGGCAATAGGCAGAGCTCCGGCAGAGTAATTAGCAAAATTAGTTCCTAAAATATTGGCGGCTGCTCCGCTAGCCGTGCTAGAGTTGGTCCCTCCGCGAGAAATTGGCAAAACAGTGGCTGATGAGGCAGCGTTAACTGAATTTAGATCTAGAAAACTGCCGGCTGTGAAAGAAATTAAAATTAATGTAAAAGCCAGCCCCCCTATACCTAGTTTATATATTTTATTATTCATAAACAGCACAGTAAATATCTAGGTTTATAGCGTTTTCTGGAGCTTTAGTTAAATATTCCTGAGTAAAATCAGTTATACCTGTTCTGCTGGCTCCTATATCGTTGTTAGTGGAAGATCTGTAATTTAGGACTTCTAATTTAGTATTTGCTCCCCAATCGGTTCGCAGCATATAGACTTTCACGTGAGGATTTTCTGGATCAGCTTCGTCAACTATATAGACAATTTTTAGAGGATCATTTTCGCAATTTCTGTAAACTCCTCGAACATAAAGTTTGAAATTATAATCATTCCCTTTATCCCAAGTTAGCTGTTTGAGAGAAATATAGATATTTCTTTTATAGGTTGAAAAACTTCCTGTGCCGAAAACCCTAAGTGTGTGAGAACCATATTCGCCGTTATGCAAATTCGTGTCAAGCACTTTTATCCAATAGGGTGTCACAACCCAGCCAGGATATCTCAATTGAAGTTCTGGACGTTTAGTTAAATTGTAGCTGGCTAAAACGCCTGTTTTTGCTCCTGTTCCGCCTTGAGCAACAGGCAAAACGCCGTCATAATTGTCAAAATTTGTTCCTAAAATATTGGCGGCTGCTTCGGATGCTGTGTTAGCTCCGGTCCCCCCTTGAGAAATTGGCAAAATTGTGGTTGGAGAGCTGGCTTGGGAATTGCGAGATAATCCATATAAAAAACTGACAAAACATAAAGAAAAGATTGTTATTAATATACTTAGTTTTTTACTTAGTTTTTTCAAAATCTTTATATTCCTTATATTTTCTTTATATTTCTAAAATACTTTTATATTTTTTATATAAAAGCTCTATTAAAATTTTTACAAAAAAAAAAAAACGCTCACTGTTCCAAAAAATTATTACCATAATGTTAAATTTAAAAATTCTCCAGCCTTCGCAAAAAATAGTAATTTTTCGAGCGCTCCGGGCCGCTTGGCCGAGTCATACTCTTCAAAATTAATTTTTTGACTCCGTCGTAGAATTTTAATTCCTCTTGGTACTAATTTTTGAAAACAGCTCGCTTGGAAAAAAAGAACTCACAACCCCAGGCGCGAACATACGCACTGTATGAAAAAATGCTTGTCTAATATAAACTACGCACATTTTTTCAGACTACTCAAAAAATATTTTTTCCCGCTTTTTGTAAATATTAGTTATTTCTGGTAATAATTTTTTGGGACAGTTCGCTTCTGAAAAAATGATTAAATTCTTTTTAGAAATTTTCAAATTGTGTAAGAAAAGTTTTAGTTTTTATGGTAATAATTTTTGCATTAAAATTTTTTTATTTGCTAGAATATTTATATGGACATTCCAAAAAATTTATTATTTACTAAGGACGACGTTTGGATTTTAGAACATGATACAACTCGTATTGGTATTACAGAATACGCTGTTGATACTGTGGGAGAAGTTCAATATGTTGGAACTGTTGATATGGGAACAAGTTTGAGAGTGGGCGATGAAATAGGCAAAGTTCGCGGTCCTAATGATCATTTTATTGTTAAAAGTCCTGTGGCTGGCACAGTTGTGGCTTTGAACGAAGAAGTTATAGAGGACGCCGGTGTTTTGAATGAGGATCCTTATGGTGAAGGTTGGTTAATTAAGGTTGATTTGGAGGATGAACTGGATGATAGCTTTATGAATGTTGAAGGATATTTAGAATATAAAGATTAAGCCTTTTGCCTTATTTTTGGTTTTTTAATTAGTTAATTAAATAGTTTGCCCCCGTAGCTCAGTGGATAGAGTAGAGGACTTCTAATCCTTTGGTCGCACGTTCATAATTTTATGGGGGGATCACCCCCAAACCCCCTGAGTGTCGGGGGCGCCACGATTCGAACGTGCTCTCAGCCCGCACGTTCATAATTTTATGGGGGCATCACTCCCAAACCCCCTGAGTGTCGGGGGCGCCACGATTCGCCCGTGCTCTCAGCCCGCACGTTCATAATTTTATGGGGGCGCCACCCCCAAACCTCCTGAGTCTTGAACGTTGCCCTATTTAGACCCTAGATTTGGTAGATTCTAGATTTGTTAGACCAGAGATTTGTTTAAGTTTGTTTAAGATTTGTTTAGGTTTGTTTATGTTCAGGTTTGTTTATGTTCAGGTTTGTTTAAATTATAATTCGCGGTCCTTGACATAGACAATAGCTCCAAAACTAGTACTAGAATCGTCTATATTAGGAGTAGCTTCCGCCCAATTTATTCCATCATAACTATAAATTATATGCCCTTTGCCACCCGTTGCCACAAATTTGCCAGCTCCGTAAGTGACATTATTCCAAGTGACAGAATCTGGTAATTGTCCAGTTTGCCAATTAATGCCGTCAGAAGAGAAAAGGCTTTGATTGGATTGATACACTGCCCCAACATAAATTTTCAAAGCGTTTGAATAAGCTAATCCATGAACAATGTTGCTGATAGCACTTGACGTTGATGCATTATGCCAAGTTATCCCATCATAGGAGTATAGAAGTTGTTTCTGGCCGCCAACAATAAATTTACCCTGCCCAAAGGTAATTCCTCGAAGTGTATTGCCTGCGGAAAAAGTTGTTGTCCAATTTAGACCATCATCAGAAACGGCAATATGCCCAGCTCCGACAAGAACCCATTTATTGTTTGCGTAAATAATATTATATGCATAGTTTATGCCGGTACTCACGACTGTTGTGAAATTTATTCCATCATCAGAAATTAATATTTTTTGTCCCGTTTCAGCTAAAGCTATAAATTTGTTTTGTCCATAGGCTATATTAGTTATATAAGTTGATGACACTTCACTAGCCACATTAGAATCTTGCCAATTTATTCCGTCGTAGGAATATAAAATTCTGCCTAGAGTTCCAGTTGCTACAAATTTTTTATTCCCAAAAGCTAAACCTCTTAAAATAGATACATCAGAATCCAAGATTTTTTTAAAAACTAGGTTGTTGTTGGAAATATATATTTTACCCACATTAGTTACAACAAATTTTCCTGGCGATACATAGTCGTCTGCTAAATCATAGACCGCTTTGGCGCTGGGAAAAGTGGTGTCATTGGTGTTATTTATTATTTGATTTACTTTGCCTAAATTGGTTTGAGCATCCTCAACAGTGTTAGCATTTGTGCCGCCGCGTGATATGCTTAAAGCTGTTTGTGAACCAGAAGCATTGGCAGAAATTGAACCGTTTAGAAATAAGACAATGCTAAATAGACAAATTGTGCTTAAACTACCAAGTCTTCTAAATTTTAAAAATTTCATTAACAATTCCTTTTATTTTTATCACAATTTATATTAGACATTCTATTAAAATTTTTACAAAAAAAAAAAAACGCTCACTGTTCCAAAAAATTATTACCATAATGTTAAATTTAAATATTTTCTTCAACCGACAATATATTTCTCCGAAATTAGCGTGCACCGTTCTGTAAAGCCTAATTTCTCAGAAGGTAAATCTCCTGAAAAAAAGTGATTAAATTGTTTTTGTTTAATAAGCTTTTATTAATTTAATTGAAATATTAGTTTGTTAACTTTTTAATTGCGGCAAGCAGCTTGACCAACTTCAACGCTATTTTCGGGCATAGTTGTTAAAATATCAGGCACAAAAGCTGGATTTGTAAGATTATTTTGTATAATGTTTACGCTTGTGGTTTGCCGATAGGACTGTTTACTTGTAGCATAATAATATCTTATTTCGTCTTTGTCATAGTAGTATATCCAAACATCACAAGTCCCGCTAGATAACATAGTTATACGAGTTTGATTTGAACGACCAGACATTTCTAATGCAGCAATTGCTCCTGTTCCAGCAAGGTTATATAATCCGCTAATTATAACTGCTTGATTTGCTCTGCCCATTGTACTGTTATCAATCTTTATCATGCCAACCCTAACATAATCTAAAGCTGAATAGCTGTTAATATCATATGTATAGGATTGCGGAATTTGCAGATTTCTTTGAGCAGCGCTAATATTATCAGCTCCTGTTCCGCCAGCGCCTATTGACACAGTTCCATTTAATTGGGAGGCTGGCAAATCTCCTGAATAATTAGCAAAATTTTCTCCTAGAATATTTTCAGCTGCTCCGCTAGCAAAATTACTTCCTGTTCCGCCTTTAGTAATCGGCAAAACCGATGAACTAGAACTGGCGTTAACAGGAGCAAACGAACCGCTGATGAATCCTGATGTGAATATTAAGAATGTGATAATGATAAATCCATATTTTCTTAATTTTAAAAATTTCATCAATACTACCTAATACCTATAATTTTAGTTTTCCAAAAAAAGAAAAAACACTCACTGTTCCAAAAAATTATTACCGGATTGTTAAATTTGAATATTTCAAAATTACGCAAGAAAAATCACTTTTTGAGTATCGCTTGTTCCGCAAGCCTGGTGTTATGCGCAATAATGCGCAACCCTAGGCGCGAACATACGTACTGTATGAAAAAATGCTTGTCTAATATAAACTACGCACATTTTTTCAGACTACTCAAAAAATATTTTTCCGTGGCATTGAAAATATTAGGTTTCTAAAATATTAGTTATTTCTGGTAATAATTTTTTGGAACAGTTCGCTCCTAAAAAAAGTGGTTAAATTGTTTTGAGTTAATTGGATTTTGCTAATTGGTAATAATTTTTTGGACAGTGAGTGCTTTTAGTTAAAAATAATTTTGCGAAAGTTATTGTTATTTGCGGTTATTTGCTGTGGGGCTGCCCAAGTGATACCGTCGTAAGAATAACTAGTTTTGCCATAATAACCAACAACTACATATTTTTCACCATCATAAACCACTTCGTTCCAATTTGTTTGTACGTAGTTTTTATTATTTGGAGAGGGATTCCAAATTTCGCCGTCTTCAGAATAATAAAGCAAACCAGAAGTTGAAGGACCTCCTCCGCCCACAGCTACAAATTTTCCGTTTCCATAAGTTATGGAAATTAAATTGCCTTGTGTAAAATCTGCTGGTTGTATAGGTTGAGTCCATGTTATGCAATCAGTTGACGTGCTTATATATGAGTTTAGACCTACAACCACAAATTTTCCATTCGCGTAAGCAATTTCTCGCCATGTGGATCCGCTGCCTATAGTAATAGGGGTTTGCCAATTGTAACCGTCATTGGACCAATTTATTCTAGAATTAGATCCCACAACCACAAATTTTCCGTCTCCAAAAACAAGTCCTTGTGCTGCGCCAACACCAGTCGTATTTCCTTGAGACCAAGTTTGTCCGTCTGATGAAATATAAGGAATGCCGGCTGTTGTAATGGCGACAAATTTATTTTCGCCATATTTCATAGTGGCAAAATTGAGGCTGTCTTCCATAGGAAAAAGTCCTGACCAAAACATTCCAGCTTTTGATATTTTAGTGCCTGATGGACCGATTATTACATATTTATTGTCGCCAAATTCTAATCCACAAGTATCGGATACATTAGCGCATATAAAGTCATTTTGGTTAGCAATTTGTGACCAAACTATTCCGTCTTTTGAATAGGCTAGATAGGAGCTAGCACCAGTTCCTCCTAGCGCAATAAATTTTTCATTAAGCGCAAAATCCACAAAATCGTAAACTGCTTTGGAACTAGGAAATTTTGTATCTGAATTATTTTCAACAATATCATTTATTTTTCCCAAATTAGTTTGAGCTTCTTCAACAGTGTTAGCATTTGTGCCGCCCTTGACAATGCCTAAAACAGATTGGGAAATAGAGGCGTTGGCAGAAATTAAACCGTTTAGAAATAAAGCTGCGCTAAAAAGGCAAATAATACTTAAAATACCTAGTTTTCTAAATTTTAAAAATTTCATTAATAACCCTTTATATTATTAGAATAATTCACCAATATTTTCAAACAATCCATAGTTAAATTTTCCCAAAAAAAAAAAACACTCACTGTTCCAAAAAATTATTACTCAAATGTTATTTTGGATTATGCAATCTACACAATACGATTACTAAAGCAAATTATATAAACCTAGTTATTTGACCGATTATACCTTGATCTCCATCAAATGTGATATTAACAAAATAATTGCCACCTGCTGCCGCAACTGAGCAGGAGAGGAGAGCACTTGTGCCTCCAGTTGGAATAAATTGATCCACACCTCCTGCAGACACAAAAGTAGGAGTAGTATCTGATTCTCCTTTTCGAAAACAACGACTACTATTCCAGCTATTTCCTTTAATACGAATTCCCCACTCGGTTTTTCTGTTTGGCCAGTCTGGCATAGTGAGTGCTAAATTATCATTTATTGTAAAATCTCCATAGCCGGTTTCAATGGCTGTGCTTTGTCCTGGAAATAAAGTTGTTAAATTTCTGCCTGTATTAGTAACATTCCCAGTCCCTAATAAAGATTGATCAAAAACAGTTTTAATATTGGTGTTGCTAACTAATATTTCTTGAGCGTTTAAATTAGTTCTAGCTTCTGCCGCAGAATTTCCTCCTGTGCCGCCGCGAATAATTGGCAAAACGGTGCTTGAACCATCAGCCTTAGCAACAGATATTCTGCCACTTAAAAAGCAAGTTGTGCAGAGAAGAAATACTATTCCTAAAATGCCTAGTTTTCTAAATTTTAAAAATTTCATTAATACTACCTAATTAAATTTTTACAAAAAAAAAAAAACGCTCACTGTTCCAAAAAATTATTACTCAAATGTTAAAAAAGTATGATAGTCTTATATTAATAAATTTAACTAACTTCTGGTTTTATGATTGTATAAGAAATTTGAAAGGTCGAATATATGAAAAAAATTATGAAGGTCAAAAATTTGGCTACAACATTATCATTATTATCTACTATATTTG
>JAITSB010000070.1 GCA_031288095.1 Candidatus Opitulatrix roisinitermitis
TCGCTTTATAGATATAATCCCGACAATGCCGAATTAAGCAAACCAGCTATGACGTTAGATTATAAAAAGCCCGATTTTTCCATTATGAAAGATTTTATGCTAAAACAAAATCGTTTTTCATCTCTTAAAGCAATTCATGGCGACAAAGCTGATGAATTATTTGACAAAACAGTGTCTTTTGCTAAAAAGAGATTTTTATATTATGCTGACCTTTCTGGACAGGGCGAAAAAATAAGATCCAGTTTATCTGGCAACTAACCAAATAAATTAAAAAATATAAACCAAATAAATTTTAAAAAAAAATAAAAAAATAAATTAAAAATAAATTCTAAAAAAAATAGATTAAAAAAACAAGTTAGACTAAAAAAAAAAATTAAAAAAACAAATTAAACTAAAAAACCGAGCCAATTCTAGAAAAGAACGACTCGGCCTTTAGAAAAATTTTTAAATATATTCAAAAATTATTTAGCTGCTGCTTTCAATTTAGCGCCAGCTTTAATTTTAGCAACTTTGCCAGCAGGTATTTTTATTGCTGCGCCAGTTGCAGGGTTTCTGCCATTACGTGCAGCACGATTTGCTACATAGGCTTTTAGATACCCTGTCCAGTTTACTTCATTCCCACTCTTCATAGAAGAAACAAGAACGTTTTCAACAGCATTTAATGCTCTTTGAGCATCTGCAACTGTTAATCCTGATTTTTTTGCTACCTCGGTAACGAGATCACTTTTTGTTAATGTTGTCATATTATTTCCTTTCTATTTCAACATCCATCTATTGCAAGTCTTATAAAAAAGACCTACTTAAAATTTATCATACATTAGCCCATTTACCTTATTTATAGGGTGTGTTGAAAATTCAGGCTTTTTTCACGAATCAAAACAAGTAGCTTTATTTTCTGGAAGCTTATTTTCTAAAATATAGTCATTAACATATTTAGCAATACATTTATTATTCTTATTATAAGAAGTGTGGTCAAAGCTGTTGTTGGTAATTAGAACAGTATTATTGCCCATTTCCTTAACAGCGGATAACGCTTCTTCGTAAGGTGTGGCTGGATCACCAGTAGAAGCTATTAAAATTATTTTATTATTGGTCGGTTGCCAAAATTTTAATTCTTGCGAAGTTTTTGATTTAGAAAAACCTGAACAGGCTAAATTCTGATATATTAAAAATTTATAGAAAACCGGAGCTTGCTTTTTATATTCGTTAATTCTGTTTTGCTCCTTAGCCAAATCAATATCTGATTTATTATCTAAACATGAAATAACTAAATTTGCTTCAATAGTATTATTTTTATAAAAATCATCCTCGCGGTCATTATATAGATTTGCGGCCTGCATTAACAAATATGGGTCTTTTTTATTCATTGCATTATACAAGCTTTGACCTAAATAATCCCATAAATCTTTTGAATATAGAGCTGCTGCGATTCCATAAAAAGCGGCTGTATCTGTTAGCTTTTGTCCATTTTTTGAATCTAAAGGATTGGCTGATAATTGGTCAAAAAAAATGCTAATCTGATTTTTGGCTTGATCTATATTCGCATCCAAAGGGCAATTAGAAATTTTGTCTGAACAGTATTTTATAAATTGTTCTAAACTAGCGGAAAAGCCTCTAGCTTGAGAAAAAATATATTTATCAGCATTTTCTTTTGTGTTAGGTGCTGTTATGCCGTCTAAAACCACTTTGCCAATAGTTTTAGGGAATAGCGCAGCATAAACCTCCCCTATTGAACTTCCATAAGAAAATCCTATATAATTTAACAAAGGCTCTCCGGTTAAAGCCCTAATTAGATCTAAATCTCTAGCCGTGGACTGTGTGTCAACAAAATTTACAATATCGCCGGAGAGCCTTTGGCAGTTTTTAGCCATTTGGGTTTGATCGTTTATTAAAGAATCAACTTGTTGAGGTAATTTATAATTTGTTTTATATATAAATTCGTCCTTTTGAGAAGAGTTTGCAAAACACTCTATTGGGTTTGATAAACCAACCCCTCGCGGGTCAAATGATAAAATATTGAAATTGTCAGTAATTTGAGAAGGCAAAAGATTATTTATAGCCGAAGCTAGAAATTTAACACCGCTAGCACCGGGCCCCCCAGGATTTACAATTATAGTTTTTTGAGTGGCATTTTTTGCTAAATGAATATTTAAAGCCAACTCTATATTTCCTTCATTTGGCTTTTGCCAATTTTTAGGAACAGAAATTTTCGCGCACCTAAATCCAAACCATATATAAGAGTTATCACTATATTTAGTGTTAAAAAAACCGTTTTCTAAACAAGTTTGCCAATTAATTATTTGTTTATAATAGTTTTGAGCATCTTGCGCTTGTCCTTGAGCCATATCTTTTGCATCAGATGAATTATATTTAGGAAAAATTAAATCTAAATTAGAAATTCCAAAAATCGCCAATATAATTATAACTGCAAATGATATAATTTTTCCAAATATATAAATACAGTTAGCAATCACATATATAGTATAATATTTTTATGGCAAGTTTCCAAGTTATTAACAAAACTAAACTTTTAGAAACGCTAATTAGCTGCATTTGTGTATTAGGTTTAATTATATCTATTTTATCTAACAATTTTCTTTTGCCTATATCAGCTCTTATACTTAGCTTGCTTTTTTGCTTTGCTTGGCCTAGGCTTTTAGTTTTAGAACATCCTATTTCTATTTTTATAATAACCGCTTTTATATCAAGTGGAGCAATTATTTTACAAGCTTTTTTTACGCTCTTAGGAAGTCTAACATATCAAATATATATATTCACCTTATGTTTTATAGTATGTGTTATTGACGAATTGTTTATTTCAAAAAACAAAGAGCCTATGTCATCACTAGCTTATTCATTTTTCGGGTCTCTGGTTGCAGTGTCATCAGTTGGCTGGATTTCATTAAATCAACTTAGCCAATCAACCAAACTATACGCTATATATTCTTTGATAAGTTTATTTATTTGCGGATTTATTTCTGTATTTGAAAGTTTACTTTTAAACAAATTACTTTACCAACAATTCAATTATGCTAGATTTAGCATTTTAGCACTTTTGAATATCTGCGGCGGATTAGTGGGCTATTTATCTATTAACGCAATATCTGGGGCTGTTTTATCCTGGAAACTTTGTTTAATTATAACAGCTATTATATTCATAATATTTATTGTTAAAATGGTTTTATTTTCTGATATTTATGTAAAAAATTCAATATTGGCAAAAAGCATTTTTCCTATATTGCTTTCAGGGCTATTAGTCTATATTGCTTTAAGTCTTTTTGTTAGATAAAATATTGTTTTATAGCCAGTCATTATATTTTTTTATATATATCTTTTTAGCTAAACTAATTGAAAAACAATATAAAATAATAACTGCTAACAAATATATAAAATAATTAGTTTCTAAGGGAATAAGCCCTATAGCATGTCCTAAATATGTAAAAGGTATAAGTGTTGTAAAAATTATACTAAAAAAAGTTATAACAGTGACCACAAACGAAGCTCTGGATTTAACAAATGGCAGAATTTGACTAGTTCTTATAAGATGTATTATAAAAGTTTGGCTCCACATAGATTCTATAAACCAGCCTGTTTGAAATATGGCAATATATAAAAATTGCTCTTGTGGATTACCTAAATTGAAAAAAAGTTGACCATTTGTGAAAAGTGGACATATATAGAAATAAAGCAAAACAAAAGTGACAATATCAAATATTGAACTTATAGGCCCTATTCTAATCATAAAACGGGCAATATTTTTAGAATCCCAAGGTCGGGGTCTTGCCAAAAAGCTTTTATCAACATTATCCCAAGGAATTGCTGTGCAGGTTATATCGTAAATCAAATTTAATAATAAAAGCTGAATTGAAGACATTGGCAAAAAAGGCAAAAAAGCTGAAGCTATCAAAACAGAAAATATATTACCAAAATTTGACGATGCTGTCATTTTAATGTATTTAATCATATTTCCATAAGTTTTGCGACCTTCTATTATGCCGTCCTCTAAAACTCCTAAATCCTTTTTTAATAAAATAATTTCAGCCGATTCTTTAGCAACATCAACTGCTGTGTCAACACTTATTCCAGCATCTGAAACTTTCATAGCTGGTGCATCATTAATCCCATCACCCATATACCCAACAATATGCCCTCCTTTGCGCAAAGCTAAAACTATTCTTTTCTTTTGCAAAGGAGAAAGTTTAGCAAAAATATTTATTTTTTCTACTTCCTGGACTAATTGCTCATCAGTCATTTTATCTATATCTGAACCTAAAACTAAATCGCTAATATCAATTCCTATTTTGGCGCATATGTTAGCAGTCACTCTTTCGTTGTCGCCCGTTAAAATTTTTATTCCAACACCATGCACATCTAATGCACCAATAGCTTCCTTAGCCGACTCTTTCGGAGGATCTAAAAAAGCTAAAATGCCAATTAACACCATATCTGATTCGTCTTTTACTGAAAATGATTCAACTTCCGGCGGATTATTTTTTTGAGCTATAGCTACAACTCGCATACCGTCGTCATTTAAATCTTCCACATTTTTTATTATAATTTTTTTCAGATTTTCAGTTAATTTTTGGACTTTTCCGCCATATTCTACATATTTTGAAATAGACAACATTTCTTCAACAGCGCCTTTGGTTATAAGCTTCGTTTTGCCTGTTGGCCCTTGAACCACTACGCTCATTCTGCGACGTTCAAAATCAAAAGGTATTTCATCGACTTTTTGGAAAGCTGAAGGCAAATCTTTAAGACTATTATCCTTAGCCGATAATTTTTCAGTTGTTTCTATAATGGATAAATCCATTAAATTTTTTAAACCAGTTTGATAATAACTATTTAAAAAAGCATGCCGCAAAACTCGATTATTTTCTTTACCTTCAATATCTAAATGATATTCTAGCACCACTTTATCCTGAGTAAGAGTGCCTGTTTTATCAGTGCATAAAATATCCATAGATCCTAAATTTTGAATAGCATTCAAAGATTTAATAATAGTGTCTTTTTTGCTCATAGCCACCGCCCCGCGTGACAAAGCTGTCGTGACAATCATCGGCAACATCTCTGGGGTTAATCCAACTGCCACCGATATAGCAAATAATAAAGCTTGCAACCAATCGCCTTTTGTGAAACCATTTATAAATAAAACCAAAGGCACCATAACGAGCATAAAACGTATTAAAACCCAAGAAACTGAATTTACGCCCTTTTCAAAACTTGTTGGCTCAGGTCTTTGGTTTATAGACGAAGAAATTTTGCCAAAAATAGTATTATCTCCCACCGAAACCACTATACAGATAGCTGAACCAGATACAACAGTCGTTCCTAAAAAGGCCATATTATCCAAATCTGTTAAATTTTTAGAACTCAAATTTTTTAATGTTGTAGCAGTTTTTTCTCGCGGCTCGCTTTCGCCTGTTAAAGAACTTTCATTTATAAATAAATCTTTTTCTCTTATTATGCGAACATCGGCTGGCACAATATCGCCGGCTGCTAAATATACTATATCTCCAACCACCACTTCCTCTAAAGGTATTTCCTCTTTTCCTATACCCAATCTTTGAACAGCGCAGGTTGTTTCGACAGCCTGGGATAATCTTTCAGCTGCATTCCCGCTTCTAGTCTCTTGAATAAATCGCAAAATCCCGCTGATAAATACCATAGTTACAATAATAATAACTGTTGAAGGATTAATTTCACTAGGAGGGGCTAGAATTATATCTGTCACGAAAGAAACACTAGCTAAAATTATTAAAATTACTGTAAAAGGATTAATAAAAGCATTAAAAAGTCTTAAAATAATCCAACTTTTTTTACCTTTAGAAATTTTATTATCTCCGCCAGTCTCACGAGCCAATTCTATTTGTTCGTCGGCTAAGCCATTAAATGAGGAATTTAGCTTTTCCAAAACGTCTAACGCCTTTAATTTTGAATAATAAAATACCCCATTTGCCATATTCCCAGTCTATCACGCCAGTATATAAAGTGATATACTTAAAATATGACATCAGACAATCAAAACAACGATTCAAATAAGCCCGAGGAAAACCCTTTTATACCTGAACAAGTTCAGCAAATGTTAGCTGTGGTGAGCAAAATTATGTCTTCTGGCAAAAATGTGACAATTGACTCTGAGACTGTTATCCAAATTGCTAAATCAGTGGTTCAAAATTCAAATAGTCCTGTAGCCCCCTTAATTGACACTGATAAAAACAAATACTTGAATTATTATAGAGCAACTTCACTGTGGATAGATTCTATTAGCGATATTATACCTAAAAATTCTCTAGAATCAAATATTTTCAGCCGTATACAATTTATAAATCTAGCAACTCCAACAGCTGTTTCTTTGGTTTATCCCATTGCTAATAAATTTTCTGATGAATTAATCAGGATTACCAAAGACCGCTTTGGTGAAGATCATATGCCCGATTTCGGCATTACTAGCGGAAATTTTTCATCTATTATTTCAGGCAATAATTCAGATCCTGCCAAAATTGTTCGCTCTATAGGAATTGTAGCATTCACTATGCAAATTGGTCAAGTTATAGGAAATTTGGCTTTAAATGCTAATACTAGCACTGATTTGAGTTTATGTCTGTTAAAGGATAATCAACTAGGATTTTTGCCTAATAACATTAAAAATTATGCTCGGTCAATAGATATGCCAGAAGAGAATGTTGCTCAATATTTTGTTCTAAAAGAGAATGCTAAAGTTAGATTATTTAATTCATCTAAATGGCTAAAAACATATCTCCAATCAGTTATAGCTAATTATGCTAAATCTATAACCATTAATACAGACCTTGTTGAAGAGCAAATAGATAAAATGCAATCGCAAAAAATCTCCCCTTTTATGAATCCTACTTTAGCTAATAGTGTTTTTGATTTAACAAAAAATGATAAACAAACAGAAGAATTAGACAAAATTGAATTAGTTTTAGCGCTTATAGAGTCTTGGGCAAATATTGTTACAGAACAAGCTGGTATAGCTCATATTCCAGATATTATGAAACTTCTAGAAATGTCCAAAAGGGAGTTTACTGAAGGAAAAACTCTGCAACCCTTAACTTCAACAATTGGCATAAAAGTCTCTCCTGGAATTTATAATAAAGCCTACAAGTTAATTAAACTTATATTATCACAAAAAGGCTCGCTAGGCCGAGATGCTATATGGTCTCATCCAGATATGTTGCCAACTCGAGAAGCTTTAGAAAATCCGCTAGACTATATAAACGGCAAACTAAAAAAGACCAAAAAACAAGGATCACCCGACTGGGATAATGAATTTAGCGATTTATTAAATAATTAAATTTAGATAACTAAATATTTAAATAATTAATTTAAGCAATTATCGTAAATAAAGCCTAAAACTATTTTTTTCAACATTTTAAAATAAGTTATTTGACTTTTAGAATTGTTAAAGATTAAACTAAAAATATGGCTTATCTGACTAGTGAAATAATTAATCAAGAAAAACTATATAATATAACTCTAAAACCAGAAATATCTGTTTTTAGAGTCAACAAGAGCAGTATTTCAGTTGGATATAGCCCAAAAACCGGTCTTGAAATAAAAGATTTATCATTTACAGAGCAAGAATATATAAAAAGTCTATTTTATAATAGTTGCGCCAGTTCAGCTAAGCGAAAATTGCTAAAAAGAATAGATGAAGACCGTTTTAGGCATATCGAAAAAATTTTAAATAAATTTTCCTACTTGGAAAAAAATAGCGGCTTAGATGAAAGAAAAACTAGCCTTACAGGAAAAACTATTGCTATAAATTCGGCTGATAGGTTTGGCGCCTCAATTATTGTTGGACTAATTGACGCCGGAGTAAAAAATATAATTATCTATGACAAAAATAATGTTCTAGTAACTGATATAGGACCTGTTTATTCTGAGAATAATGTCGGTTTGCCAAGACTAAAAGCAATTAGCAAATATCTTAGAGCAAGATATAAAAATATAAAATTACATGAGCAATATAAAGGCTATATTGACCTATTTATAGTTATTGACAGGTTTAAATTCAATTATGATTTTAGCACCGAATTAAAACAAAATAATATAGACCATATTGTTATAAATTTAAAGGATTGCGATTCAATAATTAGCCCTATTCTATCATCAGAAAATAATCTATGTTTAAAATGCCATATTCCATCATTTTATAAAAATTCTTTATTTAAAGAAAAAATAGACTATCGCTATTGTGACAGCGTTTATTTATGCACTGAAAAAATTTATACATTATCAGGTTTTATAGTTTCTCAAATTAAAATGTTATTCAGCGGCATAAGTCCTAATATAGAAAATTCTTGTATTCTTTTTACTAATTTAGGTTCTAATATAAAAATAGACAAAATAAATAAAGATACTAAATGTTTATGCGCTTTATATTAAATTTTTTTGACTGGCCAAATTCTTTCCAAAAATCTACTTAAAGACGTTTTTCTACTATTAGAAAACGCTGAAAATGAGATAAATAATATTTGTTTAGCTCTGGTTATAGCGACATACAAAAGCCTGCGTTCTTCTTCTATCTCCTCTTTGCTATTTGCTAAGGATATAGGGATATTACCGTCTGAGACTCCAATTAAAAAAACACAAGTAAATTCTAAACCTTTAGAACTATGAATTGAGGCTAATGTTATGCAATTTAATTCTGGTTCAAATTCCTGTTCTATTAACTCATAAATATATTGCAAAAAATCATCTATTGAATAGTTTTGTTTAGTGGTTTGAACAATTTGAAAAAAATTATCCACCAAATGATTAAAAGCTTTGCCCAAAATAGCATTTTTAGAAAATTCCTTTTTTCCTCTTAGTTGAATTGCCCTATCGACTGTTTTATTTATACGCTTTCGAAAATTGCTGATACACTCTTCAAAAGATGAATATTCTTGGGTATAAAAAACTTTATTTTTTTTAATATCCTCTAGAATTAAATTAATTACTGGATTTTCAAAAAATTTCTCTGATCCTTTTTCTATAAAAGGCAAATTCTTTTTTTCAACAAATTGCAAAATGTTTCTGGCTTGGAATTTTGCCCTATATAGAATTGCTATATCAGATAATTTATAGCCTTTGTTTAACAATTCTTCAATTTTAACAACAACTTTTTCTGCTTCCTGCTTTTCATTTTTATAAATATCAAAATTTAAAGAATTAATATTTTTATCGTCTCTAACTGATTTATTTGATTTTAATTTTAACTGTTCATAATTCTTATTTCTTTTATGCAGAAGTATTTTATTTGCTAATTGAACAATTTGCTCACTAGAACGGTAATTTTTGACAATTTTTATATGTTTGGCACCGGGAAATAGCTTATCAAAATTATTTAGATAATAACAAGATGCCCCAGCAAAAGAATAAATAGTTTGGCTAGGATCACCTACAACACATATATCTAAATTTTGCCCCATCCACATTCGCAAAACATAATATTGCAAAGGTGAAATATCTTGAAATTCGTCAACTATAAAATATCTATAATTTTGTCTTATTTTGGCTGCAATTTGAGGATACTGATCAATTATATGAACCATAATTAATAAAATATCTTCAAAATCAATTTGATTTATTTTGGCTTTACACTCTTCATATATTTTATAAATTTGCCCAAATTGTTCAGAGGTCATAAATTCTAAGGCGTCGCGATTTTTCCAATTGATATTATCTTTATAATTTTCTATAGGCAAAAGTGAAGTTTTTACCCAACTAATTTCTTCAGCTATGGACGAAACTTGATATGACGAAAAACTAAAACCAACTTGTTTACAAATATTTTCAAGCAAACTAAATTTATTATTTAAAATTTCTGGAAAAGGATAAGTTGTAATATAATGCCAGTATTTTTTCAAAAGCCCTAAACTAGTTCCATGAAATGTGTTAACTGTCACCCCAACAATGCCTAAACGCTCTAATCTATCTTTCATCTCTCTAGCCGCCTTAGTGGTAAATGTAGTAGCTATTATAGCTGTAGGCGACCAATATTTTGATTTAACAGCGTAAGCTATCCTATGCGTAATTGTTCTAGTTTTGCCAGCACCGGCTCCGGCTAATATATATAAAGGACCGTCAAGTATTCTAGCAGCTTTTCTTTGTTCTAAATCTAAATCAAGCAAAACTCTTTCTGCTTCTTTGCTATCCACTTAACATACCTTTAGTTCTTCTGGCGCGATGTTTATTTATAGCAAACCTATGAGACTCATCTCTCAACCTTTGTAATAAATATAACCCAGCTGATGATCTAGATAATATAATTGGCATATTTTGATCAGGTATATATATTTCTTCCAATCTTTTAGCCAAAGAACATAAAGTTATATCTTTTATTGCAGAATTTTTTAATGCTCTAGCGGCTGCTTTAACTTGCGGAATGCCGCCATCTATAACCATTAAATCTGGTTTTGAATTTAATGACTCATCTTTTGAATTGCCTATATTAGATAAACGCCTAGCAATAATTTCGGCAATAGCATGAGTGTCATCTTTTGCACCTGAAAAATTATTTTTAATATTAAATTGTCTATAAAACTTTTTAATTGGTTCACCATCGACAAACACAACCATTGAACCAGTTCTATAATTTCCTGCTGTATGAGACACATCATAACATTCTATTCTAAAAGGCGGCTCTAACATATTTAAAGCTGATGAAATTTCTTCTAGCGCTTTAGTTCTGGCTTCAATATTTTGCATTCTAGCCAATTTATTAGTCTCTAAAGATTGTTTAGCGTTCTGAGAAGTTTTGTCTAAAAGGGCCGCCGTTTTGCCTTTTTGCGGTTCATATATTTTAACTTTTTTATCGGCCAGACCTGACAAATATTCTTCCAAAACTGCAAAAAAGTCAATGTTTTGATCTATATTTAAAAAGATTTTACTAGGAATTTGTTTATCTTTACTATATAAATCAAACAAAATATTTTCTATAATTTTGACATCTGAATTTATTAAATTTTTAGTTACTAACCATTTTTGTTCACCGATTATAGAACCTTTCGCAACATAAAAAGCATAGACTACCGCTTCTAATTCATCTGATATTATTGCAAAAAAATCAGCTGTGACGCTATCTGATATTTCTGCCGAATTTTTAGTCAATACGCAATTTAAAGCATCTAGCCTTTTTTTATATAGGTTGGCTAATTCATAATTTTGACCATCAGAAGCTTTTAGCATTTGTTTTTTTAATTTTTGCTTTATGCCATGAGTATTGCCAAACATAAATTGGGAAAATTCTTCTATAATTTGCTTATATTGACTTTGAGAGATCTTGTCAACACACGGAGCCAAACATTTGCCTATAAAGCCCAAAAGACACGGTCTGTTAGATATTTTTGCGCCCTGAAAAACCCCTTTTGTGCAAGTTCGCAGAGGAAAAATATCAGTTATATTATTTATTGTTTGTCTAATAGCCCATATCTGAGTGAAAGGCCCAAAATATTTTATATTAGTTTTTCTTTTAGAACGAGTTATAAAAACTCTGGGAAATTTATCATTATAGTCAATAGCCAAATAAGGATATGATTTGTCATCAGTATATAAAATATTATATTTTGGTTTGAATTTCTGAATATAGGAATATTCTAAGGTTAAAGCCTCTATTTCAGAAGACACAATTGTCCATTCCACAATATCTGCTTTATTTATCATTGAACAAGTTTTATTATCCAGTTTTTTAGATGATGAAAAATAAGATAAAATTCTTTTTTTTAGATTTTTTGCCTTACCAACATATATAACTTTTCCTTGCAAATTTAAATACTTGTAAACACCTGGTTTTTCGGGAATAAGACTTTTTTTATCAGATATATTTGCGACCTCAATCACATATTTAGTTTAACATATGTGTCAAGTTGTCCATCTAGATTTTTCTACACTCCCGCCAAATGCAAAATCTGGCGAAATTTAATTTGAAAAATTATACTCTTATGAAAAACTATAAATATAAGAATATTGTAAATCTTAAATATTGTAGAAAGAACAAAATATAATGATTAGATTATTTATTACTAAAAAGAAAATTTTCAGAAAAATGGGAATTTTATCAGGCGTATTTCTTTTTGGAACAACTTGTATTTTAAACGGTTTAGTTTCCGCCAATGCTTCATCCCAATCTGTTTTAGGAATTGCCAAAGGCGGCACTAATGCTAACACTGTCAAAAGTGCCCAAAAAAATCTTGGACTCATAGATATTGTTTCTTCTGATTCAACAGATAGTAATTTTCCTAGCTCCAAAGCAGTTTATAATTTTATAAACTATTGCATCCAAAATAATGGGTGCACACCTTATTTTCTATTGGCAGGATCTAGGGGTAAAATATCAAAATGTTCAACCAACAAAGATTGTTCTATTTCAAGTTCATGGACGACAGCTGTTCAAATCTCTGGTCAATCAGGCGATTGGATGGAAACCGCTGTTTCAAGCAGTCAATTTATTGTAGCTGGAGCTAATGGATTAATTAGCAAATGTGAAAAAAGCTCTGGCTGCTCTACATCAAGCAATTGGACTCCCTCTAGCAGTATTAGCAATGCTCCATCTATATGGTATGGCGCTACTTATGGAAATGAACAATTTATTGTTGTAGGAACACAAAACAAAATATCCCGCTGCTTGGACACTGTCGATTGTTCACAAGGCAGCAACTGGTCAGCTCCTATAACACCGCCTAATAGCGTAGCTAATGGTTATTTTTATGGAGTAAAACATATTAGCAACGGTAATAGCGGAACATTTATAGCCACTGGCAACCCAGGCACTATCAGCAGCTGTTTAGACACTCTTAATTGTTCTTTAGCCTCTAATTGGACTCCCGTCATACAAGCTCCCGGTTTGGAAAGCTCTTATTTGCACAAGTCTAGCAAAGTTAATAACAGCATTTTTTCAGTTGGCGGAGCAGGCAAAATTGCTCATTGTTTATTATCAACCGATTGTTCCATAGCCTCTAATTGGTTAGGCGTTTCTATATCTGGACAATCATCTTATTGGATCGAAATAGTGACCAACAATACAACAGCTTTGGCTAGTGGAAACGGTGGTTTAATTTCCACTTGCTCTATTGCAACCGGCTGTTCTCAAAGCTCTAATTGGTCATCAGCAGTTCAAGCTCAAGGTATGGGTGAAATTAGAGGCAGCACCACTTTTAAAAACCAATTTTTAGTTTCAGGAGCAAGTGGTTTAATATCTATTTGTAAAGGAAACAACGGCTGTTCTAAAACAACCGATTGGACACAAGCTGTTCAAACCCCTGGCCAAACATATATGTGGTATAATATTGTTCACACCTAAAAATCTAATTAAATTAACTTCAAAGCAAATTTAGCAATTGCTAATTCTTCATTAGTGGGAATTACTGCCACTTGAACAGCTGAATCAGGCGCTGAAATAATTCTGGCATTTTTGGAACGTTCCAAATTTTTAGCTTTATCATATTTTATTCCAAAAGGTTTTAGTTTATCTAACAACTCTGCCCTCGTTTGAGCATCATTTTCGCCAACACCTGCCGTAAAAGATAAAATATCTAGTCCTCCTAAAACCGCAGTATATGAACCAACGTATTTTAGTAAACGATGTATATAAACTTTTAGGGCTAAAATAGACTGTTTATCTCCATTTTCAGCTGCTTGTCTTATATCTCTCATATCAGAATAAGTGGAAAGCCCTTTTATACCAGACTGTTTATTTAAGAAATTCTCAATTTCGTCAATTGACATATTGGCTTCTCTGGCTAATAAAAAGACCACTGCTGGATCAATATCTCCGCTACGTGTGCCCATAACTAAACCTTCTAAAGGAGTTATTCCCATAGAAGTTTCTGCAGCAATGTTGTCTATCTGAGCCGAAGCAGAAGCTCCATTTCCTAAATGTAAAACTATTTGTTTTATTTTTTCAGCAGGTTGACCCTTCTTGGACATAATCTGGGCTACAATTTCTTGGGCTACTCCACCAACATATTCATGCGAAGTTCCGTGTGCTCCATATCTTTTTATAAGATATTTTCCAGCCACATCTTTATCTATAGCATAAGTAGACACCTCTTTGGGCAATTTATGGAAAAAAGATGTATCAAAAACGGCTATATGGGCAATATTAGGAAATATTTCTCTAGCCACTTCTATA
>JAITSB010000040.1 GCA_031288095.1 Candidatus Opitulatrix roisinitermitis
GGACTGCGGACTAATTTTTCGGAAGATTTATCTTCTGAGAAATTAGGCTTTGCAGAACGGTGCACGCTAATTTCGGGAAAATATATTGTCGGTTGAAGAAAATATTTAAATTTAACAATTAGGTAATAATTTTTTAGAACAGTGAGCGTTTTTTTTTTTTTGTAAAAATTTAACTATGAATATTACTATGAATGAATTGTTTAAAAATAAAAAAATATGGTTGCAAAACGTTATAACACCTAAAAAACACGTCTTTAAAAAGATCGGTGTTTTAGGAATAATATTTCTTTTTGGAACAGCGACTTTTATAAGCGGTTTTAGCATAAATTCCTATGCCGCTTCTTCAAGCACAGTTTTGCCGATTGCTCGCGGAGGCACAGGCGCTAATCAAGCGGCTGAGGCTTTAACTAATTTAGGCAAAGTCAACACCATCAGTTCATCTTCCACTAATGACCAATTTCCAAGTGCTAAAGCTGCTTATGATTCTATTCTTTCTGCCAAAGGCCCTAATAATTTTTATAAAACACTTGGGCAAGCTAAAATTGAAGACACTGTTTATTTTCTGGGAGAAGTTCCTATGGAAAATGCTGACTATCACTATACTAATTTATCCGTCGATTTTTTAACATATAGAATTTCTCATTGGAATTCCTGGGGCTGCATATTTAATTCAAGAATCAATATAACCATGGGCATTTCTCCTACAACTGAAAATAGTAAGACTATAAAAATCACCAAATATATGGACGCTTGTCAGTCAAGTGTTAGCACCTCTTCTGAATTAGGCACTTTTTTATATAAAGAACAACGCTATGTTGGGCTAATTATGAGAATTCCAAATTATGGTTGGTCGCTAGGTGGAGGCGGAATATGGGGCTTTAGTTCAAGCTCTCTAAAAATAAATTGTCAAACAGACGATGATGTTTGTATAGGAAAAATTTTGCCATTTTCTGACGTCAGCGATTACACAAAAATGAGTGAATAACAATTCAGTTCATTTTTCAGGAGCGAACTGTTCCAAAAAATTATTACCAAAAATAACTAATATTTTGAAGCCTAAGAAAAAATATTTTTTGAGTAGTCTGAAAAAATGTGCGTAGTTTATATTAGACAAGCATTTTTTCATACAGTGCGTATGTTCGCGCCTGGGGTTGCGCATTATTGCGCATAACCCCAGGCTTGCGGAACAAGCGATACTTAAAAAGTGATTTTTCTTGCGTAATTTGAAAATATTTAAATTTAACATTTGAGTAATAATTTTTTGGAACAGTGAGCGTTTTTTTTTTTTTGTAAAAATTTAACTAGGTAGTATTATGAAAACTATAAAATTTAAAAAATTCGGAATTCAAGGAATAATCTTCTTCTGGGCAGTTTTGGGTTTTTCATCAGGCTGGCAGATAAAAGGTTTTTTTGAAGCTTATGCTTCTACACCTACAACTATTTTACCGATATCAAAAGGCGGCACAAATTCAACAACTCCTGGCTCAGCTTCTAACAATATTTTAGGAAATAATTGGGAAAACTATTCTGGGGTTTTGCCTATTGCTAAAGGCGGAACAGGAACAAATTTTTCTCCTAAAAGTATATTAAATTTAGGAGGCACTATGTCTTTGACTTACACTCAGCCAGGCTCCAGCGAAACATATTTTAAAATTTACACAATTAACGTAGCAGTTGCGCCAGTATACACAACTTCACTAGGCTCAACAAAAACGGAACCAAATACCGCCTTAGCTCGCGTAGCTGGCATGGCTGATATTTCAGATAATGCTGTTTTCAGTGATTTAGTTAGCTTAAACGGCTATAATGGCTGGACAAAAATCACCCACCATAACACCCGCGCCAAACAAATGAAATATTTTTACACCTACGATGCAAACAGCGCATTGTTAAATGTTTATGGAAAATTTAGCTCCACTACAACCAACGCTTATATAACTGTCCAATATTTATTAAGAGGTTCATATTTAATGTCTAATCCCCCTCGGGCAGAAATGACCACCAATTTAGAATCCCCAACAGAAATAACTGACGTGCAAAATGCTATCATTTCGTAAAATTATTGTATTTTATTTATATATATGTTTATTTATATCTATGTTTATTTTTGGCTGGACTGCCAACGTTTTTGCAGCTAGTTCATCGACTGTTTTGCCAATAGCTCGCGGCGGCACAAACGCTAACACAGCAGCCCAAGCTGCCGCAAATATTTTAGGCTCCAATTTTGCCAACCATTCTGGCGTTTTGCCAATTTCTCGCGGCGGCACAAATAGCGCTAACAATTTAGACGCTAATGTTAAACTTGGCGGAACACATTCTATCCAATATACTGGCAAAAATTCCAGCAATTCTTTTTATTTTAAAATTGCTTCAATAGCTGTTGATGGTCAACCAGGGCAAAAAAGCTCTGCAGCATCTGACGTTGCCAACTCATGTTTAATCCAAGTTGTTGGCACAAGTATTAGCAATCAAACAGGTCTGCCGCCATTCAATGATTATATATCTTCAAGCGGCTTTTTAAACGGTTCTGCCTCTATTGAAAAATATAGCCCCAATTCCATCTCTCCAGCATATTATTGGTATTATGATAAAACTGCTAAAATGCTGTCTATTTGGGGAAGAGCTGACAATGCCGTGCCTTTTCAAATCTCTATTTACTATATTCATTTAGGAAAATATTTAGAAAGCAATTTGCCCATAGCCGAAACTAGCGCAAATATAACTAGCACTGGCATAATCACTGATAGCAAAGCAATTCAATGGAGTTAAAATGACCAAATCAAAAGCTGCCAAAGTTTCTTTTTTATTTGTCAATTTTTTAATTATTATTTCACTATTTGAATTTAACAACGCTTGGGCCAGTCAAAATACAAATATTTTGCCTATCGCCAAAGGCGGCACAAATGCTAATACAGCATCTGGAGCAGCCACAAATATTTTAGGAACCAATTTTGCCAATTATTCAGGAATTTTACCTATCGCCAAAGGCGGCACCGATGCCACAGCTGCTAAAAATGCTTTACTAAATCTAAATCAAGAAAACCCTAATAATTATCTTCAATTAGTTTATATGCGGCAAAATAAAAACGGAGTAAAAAAAATAGCCGAATATAAACTAAACGAAATTGACGCAAATGACCCTTCTCAAAGAAGTCTTTTAATAGAAATTACTGGACCTAGCTATGCCCGATATGACGCACCTGATATGTTGATTTACTTTGATATAACATATTTGCCTGATAAATCATTAAATCACCCCATTCCCGAAATATACTCCACAGCCCAAGTGAATTTTAATGCGATCAACTTTTATTATTCATACGATGATCAAACCACTAATTTTATTCTTTATTTTTCAACAGATCAATACAATTCCCGAGAAAATGTGGTTTATTATTTACTCCCCGGACCTTATAATTCAACAACAAATCCGCCACAAGCAGAATTTATAGAGAATACAAGTGGATTAGGCTTAACTAAACTTGCTATACGATATATAAAAACAACAACTTAAATTTTCTTTAATTTCAGACTCAAAGAATTTAACACAACTGTCACAGAACTCAAAGCCATAGCCAAACCAGCAAATTCTGGACGCAAAAAGATATTCCAACTTGTCAAAACGCCAGCTGCGATTGGAATGCCAACAAAATTGTAGAATAATGAAAAAAATAAATTCTGATAAATTTTTCTGATTGTTGCCCGAGCCAAAAAAATTGTCCGGGGCACCAAAGAAAGATTATTATAAGCCAAAATAACATCTGAAGTTTCGTTTGCTATATCTGTTCCCGCTGCTAAAGAAATTCCCACATCAGCTTTGGCTAAGGCTGGAGCATCGTTTATACCATCGCCAATCATGGCCACTTTTTGGTTTTGTGATTGTAAATTTTCCACAAGACGCAGTTTATCCTCAGGCATAACTTCGGCTTGAAAATTATTTATACCCAGCTCTTCAGACACTTTCTGCACTTTAGATAATTTATCTCCTGAAATAAGATATGTTTTGATATTTTTAGATTGCAAAAGTTCTATTGCTTGTTTTGAATCTTCTCTAATGAGGTTTTTTAAATCTGTTAGAGTGCCCGTTTTGTCAAAAACTGCCCAACTAATATTATTCAACTTCTGCAAAACGGCGCCCCCTCGAATTAAAATTCCCATTTTAGCGCCCTGTCCAATCCCCACCATAACAGCAGTTGGCGTAGCTAATCCTAAGGCACAAGGGCAAGCAATTATCAAAACAGTCACAAAAAATTCTAAACTTAAAGACAAACCTGCCCCCAAAATAAAATACCAAACTAAAAAGGTGATTGTGGCAATAACTAAGACCGTCGGCACAAATTTACTTGCCACTTTATCAGTGAAATCTTCTATAGGGGATTTGGCATTTTGAGCTTGCTCAACTAATCTAATAATTTGGGACAACAAAGTGCCTTCACCCACCGCCTCAACAACTATTTCTATATCATTTTTAGTATTTATAGTTCCAGCAATAACTTTACTATCAACTGACTTTTTTATTAGACTGCTTTCGCCTGTTATCATAGATTCATCTAGAAAAGTTTCACCCCTCACAATAACCCCATCTTGAGGTATTTGCTCCCCTGCCAAAACTTTAAGTCTATTGCCCGCCTTAATATTTTCCGCTGGAATAGTTAACCATTTATTATTCTTAAAAATATGAGCAACTCTAGGTTTTAGCTCAGCCAATTTAGAAATTGAAGAAGCAGTTTTTGCTAAAGTTTTAGCTTCTAAATATTTTCCAAAAATAACAAATGATATTAGAAAAATTGAAGTTTCAAAATATAAATTATGAGAAAAATGAGCGGCAAGCCAAAAAGTTTTATGATTATATATATAAAAAACATAGTTATATAAACTATATAAATAGGCGACACTAGTCCCTAACGCAATAAGGGTGTTCATATTAGATGTTCTCCCCCTCAGAGCTCTCCAAGCGCCTTTATAAAATGGAATAGCCAAATAAAATTGACAAAAAGTGCCAATTATCAAAGAGACCAACCCCATATATGGCATAATATATGACAAGTTAAGTGCTAAATCAGGCGCTGCTTTTGTTTTATAAATATCTAAAATCATATAGAACAAAATAGGGCAGCAACATATAATAGCTATAATTATTCTTTTTTGCCATATTTTAACTGCCTTAGATTCATGATTTTGCAAATCTTTAACATCGTTAATAAAAGTTGCTTTATATCCTGCCTGAGTCACAGTTTCTATAATTTGTGATTTAATAATTTGTAATTTAGAAAATTCGCTATTATTGGCATAGCTGCTATCTAAATTAATAAATAGCATTTTTGTCGGAAAATTGACTCTAACTTTATTTTTCAAGCCGCTAATTTTGCTAACCTCTTTTTCAATAGAACGAGCGCAGCTTACACAATGCATGCCTTCAATTCTAAAACTTATATCTTTCATTAAATCACTCTTTCATAAAGCCTCAACTAAACGTGCACATGACTGGACTTGAACCAGCACGGCCTAAAACCGGCCACAGCGACCTCAACGCTGCGCGTCTACCATTCCGCCACATGTGCTTTTATTTTATTATTTTTTTTAGAAAAAAATATTTTTCAATAATACTCTTATAATAGCACAAAAATAATCTTATGATAAACTGTTAGTTGTATGAAAGAAGCGTTAGTTATATGAAAGAAAATACGGAAATGAAAGAAGATATAGAAAAAAAAATATGGCTATCACAAGAAGCCTATAATAAACTAGAAGATGAACTCAAATTTCTTAGCACTGCCAAAAGAGATGAAATAAAACAAAAAATTGCTCAGGCTCGTTCAGAAGGGGACCTCAAAGAAAACGGCGGATATCATGCTGCCAGAGAAGAACAGGGCAAAAATGAAGGCCGTATTAGAGAAATTGAATATAAATTAGCTAATTCCAAAATAACTTTGGTCTCATCAACTGAGACTGTTCAGGCAGGATCTTTAATCACAGCGAAAATTGACAGTCAAAACAGCAAATTTGTTTTAGGCTCCAGAGAAATAAAATCAACTCTAAACGACAGCACAATAGACGTTTATTCTCCAACATCGCCTATCGGTCAAGCTGTTATAAATGCAAAAAAAGGTCAAATTGTCAAATATACAGCACCTAGCGGCAAACAAATAAAAATTGAAATTTTAAAAATTTCAGCTATTTAAATTTAGCTTCCCAGGCTGCTTGTTTTGCTGGATTACCAAATTTCTTTTTTTTGCCTTTTTTAGTTTTTTTAGATGAGCTCCGCGGCATACCAAAATTCGGCAAACCTGTCATTTCCTGAGGTGATAAAGGCATATTAGGCAAAGATTTGTTTGCAAAATTGTCAAATTGGGAGTCATCGGCAGAAACATCCTCTAATTGTTTATCTGATTGTTTGCTTGCTTTACCGCCTAATTGTCCGCCAAACTTCTGCATCATTTTAGACATAGCCTTAAATCTTTCTAGCAAAAGATTAACTTCTCTGGATGATCTGCCCGACCCTTTAGCAATACGGGTTCTTCTAGTGCCGCTTATTTCCTTAGGATTAGCCCTTTCAAAGGGTGTCATAGACTGAACAATAGAGGTGAAAATTGTTATTTGTGAATCATCCACTTGCGATAACGCCTGCTTATTTTGCGCCAAACCAGGAATCATAGAAGCTATTTGGCGAATAGAACCCATTTTCTTTATTTGATTCATTTGAACTAAAAAATCGTTAAAATCAAAACCTTTTCCGGAAGTGATTTTAGCCGCTAGTTCTTCAGCTTTTTCCTCAGAAATGGTCTTTTCCGCTTTTTCAATAAGTGACAAAATGTCTCCCATATTTAAAATGCGCGAAGCTATTCTATCTGGATGAAATAATTCAATGTCATCTAATTTTTCACCGGTGGAAGCAAAAATAATTGGTTTACCTGTGACACTTACAACGCTTAAAGCTGCGCCTCCTCGGGCATCACCATCTATTTTTGTTAAAACAATGCCTGTCAAATCTAAACTAGATGAAAAAGCCTTTGCTGAAAGAGCAGCATCCTGTCCTAACATGGAATCTATAACAAATAAAATTTCATTTGGCTGAATTGCTTGGCTAATATCAGAGACCTGTTTCATAAGTTCAACATCTACGGCTAAACGGCCCGCAGTGTCTATAATAACTGTGTCATAATGCTTTTCGGCAGCCATTTTCACACCATTTTGAGCAACTTCTATAGGATTATCTTTAGATCCTATGCCTATACGAGAAAGCAAACTTTTTTTAGAATTAGCTTCATCTTCGCTAGTTACTCCTTTAGCTGGTGCATATACACTAACTCCGGCCGCTTCACCCACTGTTTGCAGCTGACCAACAGCGTTAGGTCTTTGTAAATCAGCCGCCACCAAAACAGGTGTATGTCCATCATTTTTTAGCCATTTAGCTAATTTCCCTGCAAAAGTCGTTTTGCCAGAACCCTGCAAACCCGCCAATAAAATAACTGTTGGACCTTTTTTAGCAAAAGATATAGGTCTAGAAACCTGCCCGCCTAATATTTTAATTAATTCTTCATTAACTAATCTAACAACCTGTTGGGCAGGATTTAGAGATTTGGATTTGGTTATTTCATAAGCCTTTGATTTTATATCGCCAATAAATGAATTAACAACTTCAAGAGCGACATCTCCCTCTATTAAAGCTTCTTTAATAGATTCTAAGGCTTTGTCAACATCAGATATTCTGAGTGTTCCTTTGCCTTTTAAAGAATCAAAAGCAGAATTTAGTTTATCTGAAAAATTATCAAACATAATTCAATTTATTGAAATTATTTTGCCAAAGCGCCCATCGGATCCCAAGGCGGCAAAACAAGCGGTTCTGTTTCTAAACCTTTTAAAATTTCCTTTGATAAATTTCTTTTATGAACAGCCACTTCAAAAACATAATTCTCAAACCACTCATCTTGCATAATAAAAAAACCATTTTCACCTCTATCCACGCCCCAAGAATTTTCCACTCGCCAGCGAGTCGGCTCACCTTTTTCATTTACATCAACACCTGTAAAGAGCATAGCATGAGTCATTTTAGAATCGGCAAAACGCACTCTTTGTTCCTTTGATAATTCAAAATCCATATCGTAAATATCGGAATATTCAAAAAGGTCGACTGCCCATTTACCGGACATTTTATCAAGCTGCGGACGAACATCACAGCCAAACCACACAGGATGTCCAGCTTGCAAACTCCGCAAAACTGACTGTTTAATTTCTTGAATTGGCGCATTCAAATATTCTGTTTGACTAGCCCCAACCACATTTCCTAAATAATCAACAGTTATAAGCTGACCTTTAGGGTGTTCTTTTCTAGGATCATCCACTAAACAAACAAAATCATCCAGAGGCACTGTGACGTATTTTTTAAAAAATTCTTTAGGTGTCATAACTCCATGATTATGAAATTTACCATTATCGTCTTTCCATTTAAATTCAATAGTATCGGGGGGTGAACCTAAATGCATTGACAAAATTCTATGAACTTTTATAACACAATCTCTTTTAAACTCAACTATTTTCTCAGAACTAGCATTTCCGGCCATAATATTTCTAATATTCATGGCTGCACCGCGCAAAACCTTTTTTAAAATACGGTTCATTTTATCAGTATTCATAGAAGTAAAAGTTTCAGGCATATTCACTTTTGGCACAACACCGTATTTTTCACAAATATTTATTGCCATATGCCATTGACCGCCGTCTTGCATAATTTTATCTAAAAGATAAGCCACAACTCGGTCATTTTCTGGCAAATGAGCGTTCATTTCCATAGCTTCTAAAAAATAATTGACTCGCTCTAATTTATCATAAAACATTATAAAATTTTGCGAAATTTCAAAATTCTTAACGTCAATAGTCTTTCTAATTTCGCTTCTAAATAAATTAGTTATTGCAAAAATCCAACATCTGCCAGATTGCCCTTGTGATGTGGCATTCCAATCGTCCAGCCTTAAAGAAACCGCCGGGTCTAATGTCATAGAACGATAATGATTATAACAGCTTTCATCCACCCCCACTTTACAAACCGCATTGCGCGATCTTATATAATTATCATTTTTAATAAATTTAGTGTGTAAATCATTTACAAACGAAGTTGAGAGTCTTGTAAAAGAGCCGCTTTGTTTACGTTTAGATGCCTCCATTTATTTTTGAGCAGCTTTCTTAGGGCTTTTTTTAAACTTTTTTGCTTTACCTTTAGTTTTTGAACCTTTAGTTTTTACATTACCTTTGAAACTAGTTGACTTTTCTTTTGCTTTAACTGGGTATTTTCTAGTTTTTTCTTGCTGGCGATCAATTAAATCAATATCATAAGCGCCTGGCTCATTAGCTCTGATTGAGTCCAAAGATATAGATGTTAGACCTTGAAGTTCTTTTATTCTAGCCGTCACAGCATATTCGTGAGCCGAGAGCTTCTCAACGCGTTTTTTCAAAGCGTCTATTCTTTGGGAAGCGTCTTTTTCAAATTCTTTTTCAATACGAACTAATTTAGATTTGCCGTCTTCTAAAATTCTTTCAGCCTCTTTTTGGGCAGCAACCTTGAAAGCCTTGCCCTCTTTAATAAGTTTTGTATGCAGACTTTGTGCTTTGGCAACAATTGTCGCTGATTGTTGATTAGCTTCTGCTAAAGTCTCACGGGCTGTTTTTAAAGCAGTTTCAGCCTTAGTTTGAGTCTCCTTAGTCTTTTTTGAAAATTCTGCTGCAGCCTGTTCTTTATTTTTAGCAATTTGAGAATGAGCCTCTTGCAAAGCAATATCTATTTTTTTATTAACTTCAAATAATTTATCATCAGCTTTTTGCTCTAAACTATTGGCTTTTCTTTTAGCATCAGCCAAAATATTTTCGCTATTTATAGCAGCCTCAGCTAATATTCTTTCAGCCTGATTTTTAGTGTCAGCAATTTTTCTATTAGCTGTTTCTATTGCGGCCTTAGAGGTTTGTGAAGAATTTCTAACTACCTGTTCAGCAGCATTTTGAGCTTTAACAACCAACTTATCAGCCCCATTTTGAGCATCTTGCAGAATTTGTTGAGCTTGATTTTCGGCTTTGGTTTTTTCAAGAGCTAATTCCTTGGCCAAACTTGATTTCAAATTTCTTTCTTCTTGTTGATAAGACGAAATGCGGTTTGCATTCTCTTTTTCGGTCGATTCTAAAAGCTGCCGAGATTGAGCCTTAGCTATTGACATAATTTGTATGGCTTCGCTTTCTGCATTATTAACCGATGATTTAGCTTTGTTATCAGCCTTTTCTAAAGTTGTTTTAGCATCTAATTTTGCCTTAGAAATCATAGATTCTGCTTTTTGTTTAGTATTTTCCATCAAAAAATCAGTTTCTTCTTTAGCTCTAGCAAGCATATCACTTGAAGCTGTCTCGGCTGACCGCAAAATTTGTTGAGCTCTAGCTCCAAGCCCTTCATAAGTGGGCTGTTCTGTTTCAGCCAATATTTTTTGAGTGGAGGATAGATCGCTTTTTATTCTCTTTAACTCTGCATTTTGGGCTGCAAGTTGTCTTTCTTTTTCAGCAAAAGATTCCTGATAATTTCTGAGCAATTCATCAACTTCGTTTTTATCATAACCTCTTATAGCAGATGAAAAATTAGGTATTTCCATAAAAATCCTTTCGTATAGAATAGACAAGTTTTATATATAAATTCTAGCATAACAATTTTGATTTTTTTATTTTGTCGGGGTGACAGGATTTGAACCTGCGACCCTCTGTTCCCAAAACAGATGCGCTACCAACCTGCGCTACACCCCGAATATACATCTCAAATATTTTATTTATTTAATTCTTTTAACCTGATTTTTTAATCTAATTTAATATTTCCGGCTATATCCAGATTATCATATATAACTTATACTGCATAACTGATCAACCCTCCTCAGCGATTGGAAAACTGACCACAAAAACACTGCCTTTATTCTTCTGAGAATAAACTTGAATCTGCCCTCCATAATTCTGAATAATATGCTTAGCAATGGCCAATCCTAGACCAATAGATTTACTATTATCAAAATTGTCAGATTGCCCTTTATAAAATCTTTCAAAAATATGAGGTAAATCCTTATCGTCTATGCCGCTTCCCTTGTCCGAAACAATAATTTCAACCTTTTCCTCAGAACATTTGCTCTCAATATAAACTTTTGAATTAGGTTCAGAATATATAATAGCGTTATTTATAATATTAGATAAAGCCGAAGCAATATGATCCAAAACACCGACTATTTTAACAGACGAGTTTTTAACAATTTTTATTTTAACCCCGAAACGCTGAGAAGCAAAAGAGTTCTCGCTGACTGCTGAATTCACTATATCAGCTACTCTAATAATTTCTGACTTTGAAAGTTTAGGTCCTCCTAGAGATTTAGTAAACTGAATAATTGAATTTAAAGTATGATATAAATTCTGAGTTTGGCTTTCTAAATCATATATTAATTCACATTCTTTGCTTTTCTCCACAGAACAAGCCAAATCTCCAGATAATTCTTTAAAATTTTTACGAATTTTTTTAATAGGCTTTTTAACAAATAGAGTGATAGCATCAATTAATGTTTGCCTAGCTTCTTCTAATTGCTTAGCTTCTGTTATATCGGTTATTAAAATAATGTATTGACTTTGAGTAATTCTAATACATCTAACAGATAAAAAAGCCTTTTGGGGCAGCCCGACTGCTGTATGCCTATTTATTTCAATTTCGCCTTCTTGCGATTTATTAGTTTTAACAGTTTTAGAAAATAGCTCAAAAAGAGATTTTTCACTAATTTCATCATCATTTATAACACCTAATTTATAGGCCTTTGAAGAAGCTCTAATGATTTCTCCATCAGAATTTAAAAATATAGCACCTTGTTTTAACGCTGAAATTATAGAAATCACAGCATCGTCTACTTCATCATTTGACCTTTGTAAACGCTTGTTTCTAAAAAATAGGGCATTTTTAATAGCCATATTTAAATTATAGACAAAAAAAATTCAAAACTACCAAATAATTAATCACAAAAACCTTATATTGTATTATAAATAATATTATAAATAATATGCGCCAAGAATTTATCAAACAAAATAACGTGTAATTATAATGTATAATTATTATATGCGGCAAATTTTCGAGAACGAATTAAATGAAATAAGAAGTAATATTTTCCGCCTTATGGAGATGGTAAACATTGCGATTAACCAAGCTAGCACTTCATTGCTTGAAGCTGATGCCGCAAAAGCCCAAAAAGTTATTGAAAATGACAAAATAATAAATGAATTAGATAACTCCATTTCCGAAGCCTGTATTCAATCTCTAGCACTGCAGCAGCCTGTGGCAAGTGATTTAAGATTATTGGTGGGAATTTTGCATATTTGCGATTCTCTAGAAAGAATGGCCGACTTTGCTGTTCATATTTCAGAATATACTTTGTCAGCCTATCCTGAAAAAGTTTTTACCGAAGAATTCGCTGATAAAATAACTGAACTTTCTCAAAATTCTAATACTATTTGTCAACAAGTTTTAAAATTATATAATAGTAAAGATGTGGAACTGTTGGATAAAATAGTAGAAACTGATAATATGACCAACGCAATTTATGCCAAAATAAATAAACAGGTCAGAGATGATAAATTTAAAGGCTCCACTAAAAACGCCGTTGATTTAGCATTAATTGCACGATTCTACGAAAGATTCGGTGACCATGCTATAGCAGTTGGTCGGCAATATATTTATATAATAACTGGTCAGTATAGTTTAGAAAATCTGAGCTAATTTAGAAAATCTGAGTTAAAATTAAATATCCAAAAATCTAACATCTTTGGCATTACGCTGTATAAATTGACGTCGTGATAAAACATCTTCGCCCATAAGAGTTGTGAATATTTCATCAGCCGAAGCAGCATCTTCCATTGTTATTTTAATTAAAACTCTTTTATCAGGATCCATAGTGGTGTCTCTTAGTTCTTCATGACTCATTTCTCCCAAACCTTTATATCTTTGAACTCCTTCTTTCGGCAATTTACGCCCCTCAGACTGACCTTTCGATATAGCTTGATCTCTTTGATAATCAGAATAAACAAAATCGTGATCCATATTAGACCATTTAATTCTATAAAGCGGAGGTTGAGCTAAATATATATAGCCTAAACTTATAAGTTGCTGCATATGTCTAAAAAAGAATGTTAATAATAATGTTGCTATATGAGCTCCATCTACATCAGCATCTGACATCAAAATTATTTTATGATAACGCACCTTTTCTGGATCAAAATCTTGTCCTATTCCTGTTCCCACAGCTGAAATTAAATTCTGAATGGTTTCAGATGAAAGCATTCTATCTATTCTAACTTTCTCAACATTTAAAATTTTTCCTCTAAGCGCCAAAATTGCTTGATTGTCAGGATTGCGTCCTTGTATAGCAGAACCGCCAGCCGAATCACCCTCCACAATAAAAATTTCGCAGTCTTCAGGACTATTAGATTTACAATCTTTTAATTTATCTGGCAAAGAATTTGATTCAAAAACAGATTTTTTTCTAGTGGCTTCTCGGGCTTTTCTGGCCGCAATTCTAGCTTGTGAAGCTGCCATAGATCTTTGAACAATAGTCTTTGCCTCTTTAGGATGAGAATCAAGCCAATCTTTAAAAACCTCTCCCATAACTTTTTGAACAAATGTGCGAATTTCTGTATTCCCTAATTTTGTTTTAGTCTGTCCTTCAAATTGCGGTTCCGTCAATTTAACGCTTATAACAGCTGAAAGCCCTTCCCTAACGTCGTCTCCTGTTAAATTTTCATCTTTTTCTTTTAAATATTGTTTATCTCTGGCATATTTATTTATTAACGATGTTAAAGCTGTTCTAAAACCTTCTTCGTGAGTCCCGCCTTCCGTGGTGGAAATAGTATTAGCAAAAGTATAAATGGATTCTGAATAAGCTGCTGTCCATTGCATAGCCAATTCTAAAGACTGAGAATTGTCTTCTTTTTCAATATAGATAATCTCGTCATGGATAACTTCACTTTTTTTATGTTGATTAATATGCTTTACATAATCTTTCAATCCATCTTGATAAACATATGTGACAGTGTTTTTGCCTTGAACTTTGCTTTCACCTGTTATTTCATCATCTGAATCAGAAGGAATTCTTTGATCTGTTAAAGTTAATTTCAAGCCTTTATTCAAAAAAGCCATCTGCTCTAATCTAGCTCTTAAAGTTTCAAAAGAAAAATCTACTGTTTCAAAAATTTCCGCATTAGGATAAAATATAACAGTTGTGCCTGTTTGTTGAGTAGCCTCACCTTTTGCAATAGGAGCCTTAGGAATGCCATATTCATATTCTTGAGTCCATTCATAGCCTTGACGTGAAGAAACAACCTTCACATAAGTTGATAAAGCATTAACCACCGAAATGCCCACACCGTGCAACCCTCCTGAAACAGTATATCCTCCGCCGCCAAATTTGCCTCCAGCATGAAGTTGAGTTAAAACCACTTCTAAGGCAGACACCCCTTCTGTTTCTATAACATCAACTGGTATTCCTCTGCCGTCATCTATAACTCTAACTGCGCCGTCTTGCAAAATAGTTATATCCACAAATGTGGCATATCCCGCCAAAGCTTCGTCCACAGAATTATCAACCACTTCATAAACTAAATGATGTAAACCTTTTTCGCCAGTAGAACCTATATACATCCCTGGGCGTTTTCTAACAGCTTCCAGACCTTCTAAAACTGTTATATCATCAGATCCATATTCTAAATTTTGCTTATCACTATCTTCACTAGACATAATATTAGTTTACCATTTTTTTAGTGTATTTTTGGGTATAAAAGCCTTAAAAAAGATTGGAGAATATCTCATAAACCAAAATTTTTATCATGCTAAACTAATAGAGAATACTTGAATGATAATAGAGGATACTTGAATGAAAGACTCAATAAATGTTTAATTGTCAAATATCCAAGTAAATAGACAAAGATATCCAAGTAAATAGACAAAGAAATGAATAACAATTAAAATGCGCCCGTGGCTCAATGGATAGAGCGTTTGACTACGGATCAAAAGGTTGGGGGTTCGAATCCCTTCGGGCGCGCCAGCTCTCGCTTGCACGCCCGAAGGGATGAATCACAGTGTCATTTAGTTTGCATTGCAAACAGGGGGCGCGCCAGCTTTTATTTATTTTTTCCCAAGCGAACTGTTCCAAAAAATTATTACCAGAGATAACTAATATTTTGATAAAGCGTCAATATGTTTTTCAAGAAATTATCTTGAAAATTTTTGCGGTAGTTATGCTTAAAGCAAGAAAATTTTCAAAAGTGAGTAGGACTGCGGACTAATT
>JAITSB010000035.1 GCA_031288095.1 Candidatus Opitulatrix roisinitermitis
ATCTGCAATAGGTTTTGATCCTTTGAATAATAAAAACAAAATGGCCCAATTGCAATCTTTTGTTAATGAAGTCAGCAAACCGTTTATAATAGGAGCAAATAATTATAATGTAAAAGACGGTGCAAAACAGCAATATAATAGTGTATTTATTATTGAACCAAATAATAAAGGTATAGTAAATAGATATGATAAGCAGCATTTAGTGCCGTTTGGAGAATATATTCCTCAGCGCGATTTTTGGAGTTTGTTTGATAATAAGGATATAAATAGAATTGTTGATTTTTCCACAGGTTTAGCTAAAAATAATTTACAACTAGAAAATGCTAATATAGGAGTAAAAATATGTTTTGAAATATTTGATTCATCACTAATTTCTGAAGCTGTTAAATCTAATGCTAATATATTCTTTTTTCCATCAAATAACTCTAATTTTGGTTTTACCTCTCAAAGTGCTGGTCAATTGCAAATTTCACAATTTAGAGCTGTGGAAAACAGAAAATCAGCAATTATATCATCTTTATCTGGCATAAGCGCCACTATAAATCCAAACGGGGTAGTGGAGCATAAAACATCACTTTATACCTCTGATTCTTTTATAGCAGATTTGCCTTTAAACAGTCAAAAACCTCCATATTTAGATATAGAGCCCGCCTTAGAAAAGCTGATTTTAATCTTAACTATTTGTCTAACCGTTTTAGGTGTTTGTGGTAGAATATATATATGGAAAAAAAGCTAATAATATTTCCAACATATAATGAAGCTCAAAATTTGCCTGTTATAATTGAAGAAATCAAAGAATATGTAGATAAAAACACTTCTATTTTAGTTGTTGATGATAATAGCCCTGATGGCACAGGTAAAATAGCCGATGAGCTTGCTAAAAAAAATAAAGACATTCATATATTGCACCGTGAAACTAAAAATGGCTTAGGTGCAGCTTATACAGAAGCTTTTAAGTGGGGTTTGAACAAAGGCTATGATTTGCTTATACAAATGGACGTAGACGGATCTCATAGGCCGTGCGATTTGCCAAAGTTAGTTGACGTTATTGAATCTGACCCTGATATTGATTTAGTTATTGGCAGCCGTTGGGTGCAAGGCGGAGAAACAGTTAATTGGCCAAAATCGCGTATTATTTTGTCGCGCGGAGGCTCTTTATGGTCAAATTTTATTATGGGGCTTGGGGTGAATGATCCTACAGCAGGTTTTAGAATTTATCGTAGAAGAGTGTTTGAAAAATATATTAATTTGAATAATATCACTACAAAAGGTTTCGGTTTTCAAATAGATAACACAGCAAAAATAATATATAAAGGCGGAAAAATTGTTGAAGTGCCTATAACATTTGTTGAAAGAGAACTAGGGGAATCTAAAATGGATAATAGTATAATTATTGAAGCTATATTTATGACAACAAAAACCGGCATTAAACATCGTTTAATTCAGTTAAAACATTTATTTTATGGAAAAGGAGAATAAAAAATGGCAGACAATTCTTTTAAAGGTTTAGCAATTGGTGGAAAATCATTAGAAACGGATGAAGCTGTAAATTTTGCTGCAAGATATGAAGTGGAATATATATGTCCTAATAAACATATCACCATTTTGCCATTTTCAGCCGAAGCAGAAGTTCCGCCTGTTTGGGAATGCTATTGTGGAAAAATAGCTCATGTTAAAGGAAATATAAATTATGAAGGCAAAAAAAAGCATAATAGATCTAAATCTCATTGGGAAATGTTAATTGACCGCCGTTCAGAGAAAGAACTAAAAGATGTTCTCAATGAAAGATTAAAACTCCTAGAAACGGGCAAAAAAATCAAGGGTTTATAAATAATTAGCAAATAAAGACTTTTATGAAAAAAGCCGATAAGGAATATTATGTCAGATTTGGTATTGCCTTGCAAAATAAGTCTAAACCTGCCCTTTCAAAGCTAAAAAGCTTTTATATTTCATGTTGCAATAATAGATATAAAACTCTTTGGGTGTTTTTTATATTAGTTCAAATTTATTTATATTTTACCAATGAACCTTTTGGTTCAAACACCTACACTGCTTCTGGCGACTTAAAATTATATCATTTTTGGATTGATCGAGGCACGCAGTTTAATATATGGCCTATTATTAATGAAAACAGCGTATATCCGCCTTATGCTTTTGTGCCAATGCTTATAGCAGGATTGCCAACCTATCAGAATCTGTTTCTTTTTAAATTGTCGTGGTATTTATTAATGGCTCTTTTTTGGGCTATAGCTATAAGGCTTTTATGGTTAGAGGTGGATAAATCTAAAAAAAATATTGTTTCTAACAATATAAAAGATATTATAGATCTAGGTTATGGAGGCTGTTTTTTTATTCCTTTGTTTATGTTAGCTTTAGGCCCAGTTTTTTCTTCAAGAATAGATTGTGTGGCAGCAGTTTTTGGGCTTTATGGGCTTATATCATTGCGCAAAAATCCAGCTATTTCATCTGCTTGGTTTACAGTGGCTGCTTGGGTAAAAGTTTTTATAGGAGCTAATTTTATACCTTTATTATTTGCTGCTAGAAAAAAAATAAAGCCAATTTTAGCAATAGCGCTTATTGTGACAATTCCTGTTTTAGTTTTGGCGCTTTTTTGTCAAAATCCAGTTAGTGTAATAAGTTTTTTAGTTTATCAAACAGGCAGAAATCTGCAAATAGAGTCTATTTTAGCAACTCCTTCAATGATATGGGATACTATTTTTCAAGCACATAAAATAACTTATAATAGCCTTATTTTCACAAATGAAATAATCACTCCTGTTTGCAATATTATTTCAAATATTCTGAATTATTTGCTTATACTAGTGGTATTATTTATGCTCTATCTTATTTTTAGAGCTAGAAAAACCAATATAGACGAATTAGTATTAACAGGCGGTTTAGCTATTTTTCTATCTCTAATAGTTTTTAATAAGGTGGGTTCACCTCAATACTATACAGCATTATTGCCTTTTTTTGCTTATGCATTATCACTAAAAACAAAGGCGAAATGGATATTTCCGTCGGCAATAGCTATATTTATAGCAATTTTTACTCAGCTGGTTTTTCCAGCGACATATGATATGTTGCTAAATTATTCTAATTGGCATGCTCTAAGCGTCTTTATTTTATCTATTAGAAATATTCTAGTGGTATGGCTTTATATAATTATTATAAAAGACCTATATAAATTAGGTGATTCAAATAATAAATTAAACAAGCAAAAAGCTTAAATTAATTATACAGTTGCCAATATATCTTTAGCAGAAATAATTAAATACTCTTTTGAGTTATATTTTATTTCAGTTCCAGCGTATTTAGAATATATAACTCTTTGACCCACTTTTAGGCCAATAGGAGCCAATTTACCGTTTTCAAGAGTTTTTCCAGGACCAACTGCCGCAATTTGACCTTCTTGAGGCTTTTCTTTAGCGTCTTCAGGAATTATAAACCCGGTTGTAACTTCTTTTTTGTCCTCCCCTACCTCAATTACTACTCTATCCTCTAACGGTTTTATATTCAACGTTTTTGCGCTCATTTAATTCTCCTTTTTTTTATATTAAAAAATCCTTCTATTAATATTATATATTAAATCTAAAAAATGTCTTGTTAGAAATTTAAATAAAAAATATTAGAATTTCACTGGCGGAAATTTTAATGTTTCTGCAACTGTGACATTTTCAAATATTTGGACAATATGGACTTTTTGGCTAATTTTATTAATAACTTTTTCTATTAAAATATTAGGCACAGATGCTCCGGCAGTAATGCCTATATTTTCAGCTAACATATTTTCTTTAATTTGTTTTTCGTTGTCTATTTGATAAGAAGGGGCCAAAGAGCTAGCTATTTCATAGAGTCTTTGTGTATTTGATGAATTTTTAGATCCTATAACAATTATTTTATCGACTTTATCTACTAAAGCCTGCACAGCGTTTTGACGATTTTGCGTAGCGTAACAAATACAAGATTTTTTAGGATTTACGATATTGGGAAACCTTAGATTTAAAATGTCAACTATTTTTTTTGTATCGCTAATGCTAAGCGTGGTTTGGGAAAGCCAGGCTAACTTTGTATTTGCCTCTATTTCAACGGTTTTAGCAGTTTCTAAACTGTCAATTATTTTTATATTTTCTCGCGACCAGCCTTGCGAGCCGATTATTTCATCATGTTTAGGATGGCCTATTAAGAGAATTGTATAACCCTTTGAAGATAGGTGTTGTATTATTTTATGAATAGAATCAACTATAGGACAAGTGGCGTCAATTATTTGCATTTCTTTTGATTTTGCCTGAGCGAATATCTCTGGACCTGCGCCATGTGCAGATATAACTATTTTTTCAGTTCCAGCGGGTATTTCATGAAGTGAATTTATAAAACGAACACCTTTTTTTTTGAAATTTTTGATTATATATTGGTTATGAACAATTTCATGATATATATATAAATTATCGGATTTATTTGTATCTAATTTTAGTAAATTATCAACTGCTTCTACTGCCCTAGTCACCCCAGCGCAAAAACCTCTAGGAGAAGCTAGATAAATTTTGCTTTGCGGAATTTTTGTTTTCATTAAGTTTTTTAAATATTAATGTCTAAAACTTTAAAAGTGTTGGATAGGGTTTTTTGACAAAATTGGTCTAAATTTAAATTTAAAAATTCCGCAATAAAATAAGCTATATTAGCAGTGTAAACCGGCGCGTTAGGCGTCCCGCGGTTAGGTGCGGGAGCTAGAAAAGGACAATCTGTTTCTAATAAAAGATAATTCAAATCGGTTGATTTTAAGGCTTTTTGAGATTTTTCGTTATTACTAAAAGTTATTGGTCCAGAATATGATAAAAACCAGCCTTTTTTAGTGCAAAATTCAGCCATAGCGCTATCGCCCGAAAATGAATGAAATATAACTCTTTCAGGAGGTGTGTCTGCTTGCAGAATTTCTAAAATTTCTTTATGAGCCAGGCGGTCGTGAATTTGCAGTGCTTTATTATAATTTTTAGCCAAAGAAATATGTTCACGAAACGACTTAATTTGGGCGGGCCATCCGCTGGCGGCAGTTCTGTAAAAGTCCAAACCTGTTTCACCCACCACTCTTATTCGTTTATCATTTTCTAATTTTTCAACCACTGCCGCCAGCGCTGATTCTAAATTATTAGTTTTATGAATTTCTCCCATAACAGGTATGAGCCCATCAGGAGAAGTGTCAGACCAGCCGTCATGCAAAGCTGCTTCATTAGGATGTATAGCAACGGCCCCTAATGGCAGATTTATAACCTCTTCTATAGAGTCTAGAGTATTTGATAATTGATTTATTTTAGGCAAATCGCAAGCACATTGTATAAAATTAATTACATTTGACTTTAGACTATTTCTAGCTATTGTCTGAATTGTTGGATTATCTATTGGCTGCCTGTTCTTTTTTAGATTATTCTGATTTATATCGTCCACCCAATCAGAAATCATATCTATATGAGCGTGTGTGTCAATAATGCCTGACGGCAATTTACTGGGTATTTCGCCCCAATTACGCCTTTTTTTATCCGATTTTTTTGAAATATTCAACTATTTTATCTAATTTTACGACTTTTTTAGCTTCACCATTTCTTTTTTTTATTTCCACAGCATTTTCTACTAAAGCTTTCCCAATAGTCAAAATATAGGGCGCGCCTAATAATTCAGCATCCTTAAATTTAATGCCTGGAGATATTTTTCTATCATCTAAAATAACTTCTATATTATTTTCTTCCAACTTTTCGGCTAT
>JAITSB010000017.1 GCA_031288095.1 Candidatus Opitulatrix roisinitermitis
CGAAATTAGCGTGCACCGTTCTGCAAAGCCTAATTTCCCAGAAGATAAATCTCCTGAAAAATTAGTCCGCAGTCCCACTCACTTTTGAAAATTTTCTTGTTTTAAGCATAACTACCGCACAAATTTTCAAGATAATTTCTTGAAAAACATATTGCCGGTTTTTTAAAATATTAGTTATTTCTGGTAATAATTTTTTGGGCAGTTCGCTTGGGAAAAAGTGGTTAAATTGTTTTTAGTTAATTATGTTTTGCTAATTAGTAATAATTTTTTGGGCAGTTCGCTTGGGTAAAAAGTGGTTAAATTGTTTTAGCTAATTATGTTTTACTAGTTGGTAATAATTTTACTTATACGCATTTATTGGCGGTTATATACGTTGCTCCACTAGGGATGGTATAAATAATTTCAGGAGTAAAGTTAAATTTACTATATGGCGATTCAGCGTAGCCATATTGCTGCCAGGTTAAACGAGTAAAGCTTGACCATGCGTTAGAAAAATAATAGAATTTGTAAATATTATTTTCGTCTTTGGTATAAAATCCGATACCATCTGAGGTGGTGCAATCAGGACCATAACCTGTTATGTTAAAAAATAAATTAGAAGAATATTTTTTTCCAACCATGTAAACATCGTATTTTTTGTTATAGGTAGTAACTATTTTACCGCCAGTTATTTCTAAAACTAGATTATATTCTACATCGCTACCTGAGTCATAAGCTCCTTCATAAAATTTTTGATAGGCAGATTTATTTCTATTTGCATATTCTATTTGGTAAATATAAGTCGGTGGCAAACCTAAATTAATTTGAGCTTGAAATAGTGATTTTGTATCGTTTATATTACTTCCTGTTCCGCCTTTGGCTACAGGCAAAACGCCATTATAATTAGCGAAATTAGTGCTTAAAATATTTGCAGCTGCACTAGTTTCTGAATTTGCTCCCGTCCCGCCACGAGTTATCGGCAAAACAGCGGCGCTTGAATCAGCCGCGCTGACTTGGATATAATTGCCACTAATAAATCCTAAAGAAACTAATATAAATATGTTGAAAGCAGTTGCTAGTTTTTTCAATTTCAAAATTTTCATAATACTACCTAGTTAAATTTTTACAAAAAAAAAAAAAACGCTCACTGTTCTAAAAAATTATTACCGTAATGTTATTTTGGATTATATAATCTACACGATACGATTGCTAGGCGTTTTTAGATGATAGTTTGTTCTAAGGCAAGAGTTCTGCGAAGCCACATCTTTTTATTGTAAATAAGTTGGGGAGGTGTTGATGAAACTTTCAAAATTTGAAATTTAAAAACGTCTCAAAAAATATTTTTTCTTAGCTATTGAAAATATTATAGAAAAGTTGTATTTTTGAAATTTATCTGTTATACTAAGAGTATGATATCAAATATAATAACAAATAAAATTTCAAAATTGGTCAAGGCAGCAGGTCTGGCAGCAATTAGTTTATTGTTGGTCTGGACGTCAGTCTTTTCATTAGCAGGACAAGTTTGGGCATCTGAATTTCCAACGGCCCAGCAACAATCAAGTTCTGATTCTATGGAATGGTGGGACAATACTGGCACAAGTCTGCCTCAAATCCCTAATTATACAAAGTATGATCTAATTCATAAAGTAAAAGCCGGGGATATTATTTTCCAAGGCACGGGACTATGGGGTTTAACAGGACATATTGCTATGGTGGAAGGTATTTTTCATGATGGAAATTTAAATACTGATTATATAAGAGTTATTGAATCAAATATTTTTAAACAAGGTAAACAAGTTATAGCTAATGGGGTCGTGCGCAGTGTTTTGGATGATGATAAGGCTGATTTCACTAAAACATCTATCTATCGTGTAAATAATGCTTCACCAGTTCAAATTATTAATGCTGTGAATTTTGAAATTGGGCAGTTGGGTAAACCATATAATATTGACTATTTCAATTATTCTTCTTCTGCAAAAACTAAATCTTGGTATTGTTCAGAATTGGCTTGGGCAGCTTGGAAAAACACGGGAATAGATATAGAAAATTCTAGTTGGACTAGAACTCCTGGTGTTATATCGCCAAGAGATGTGACTAGTTTTTCTCAAAAATCAAGCCGTATTTTTAAAAGTCAAACAGCCTAATTGTTCTTTTTTGCAAATTTTCTCTTTGTAGTAAATTGTGATAGGCTATAACTATGGCTAAAAAAGAACCCGCTAAAAAACAATCATCCGAAAAGGTCGGTTTTTTTAAATTTTTGTTGAACTTTTTTATTAAAATAGGTTCGGCTTTTAAATCTTTTGGAAAAGGTCTAAAATCTGCCGGTAGAGTTATTTGGAAATTTATTTTAGAAATTGTAGCAGAATTAAAAAGAGTGGTATATCCAACAAAAGCTGAATTAGTTGAAAATTCTATAGTTGTTTTGGTGTTTGTCACAATTATGATGGTTTTTATAACGGTTATTGATTTTGGAATAGGTCAAGGCGTTATGGCTATATTTACTAAATAAAGAGTGGTTTGTGAGTAAAAAAATGGCAGATGAAATAGAGCAAAAAGATCAAGTTGAACAAAAAGAGCAAATTGAGCAAAAAGATCAAGTTGAGCAAAAAAGTCAAATAGAAGAACAAGATCCTAAAAAAGAACAAGATCCTAAAATAAAAGAACTTTATAAAAAACTCCAAACTGATAAAGGACAGTGGTTTGTGATACATTCACAAGTCGGTTTTGAAAATACTGTTAAAGCTAATTTAGAAAAATTGCTTACATCTGGCAGGGCTGGTGCGGACGCTGTTTATGAAGTGGTTGTTCCAACGCATATTGAAACAACAGTTAAAGGTGGGCAAAAAAAAACCCGGGTGGCTGTTAGAATACCGTCTTATGTTTTGGTTAGAATGGATTTAAATGAAGATTCTTGGACGCTTGTTAGAAACACGCCTGGTGTCACTGGTTTTGCCGGTTTAGGCCGTCAACCTGTGGCGTTAACTTTAAAAGAAGTTATGTCAATGTTGGAGCCAATGATTTTATCAAATGAAGAAGTTGTTGAAGAGGAAACAAATTCTGTAACTAAAATTAAGCGTCAAGTTAATGTTGATTATGAAGTCGGAGAATATGTTATTGTGACAGACGGGCCTTTTGAATCGTTAGATGCTACAATAACAGAGGTCAACGCTGAATCAGAGAAAATTAAAGTATTGGTTTCAATATTTGGCAGAGAAACTCCTGTGGAACTTGGATTTGACCAAATTACAAAAAGAAGTTAGACTATATTTAGAAAGTGTTAGTTTTAAAAAATAAAGGAAAATTATGGCAAAAGAAATAGCAGGAATAATAAAATTGCAAATTTCGGCAGGTCAGGCTAATCCAGCTCCGCCAATTGGCCCAGCTTTGAGTTCACATGGTGTTAATATTATGGAATTTTGCAAAGCTTACAATGAGGCAACTCAATCAGAAATGGGGAATATAATCCCTGTGGAAATCACTGTTTATGAAGATAGAACTTTCACATTTGTTACTAAAACACCGCCGGCAGCTGATTTAATTAAAAAAGCAATTAAAATTAAAAAAGGAGCAGCGAATCCTTTAACGACTAAGGTTGGTGTTATTACTTGGGACCAATGTAGAAAAATTGCTGAGCAAAAGGCTAAGGACTTAAATGCTAATGATGTTGAAGCCGGGGCTAAAATAATTGCTGGCACAGCTCGTTCAATGGGAATAAACGTAAAATAAATATTAAGAAAAATAAATATTTATTAAAACTAAATATTTAGGTAGTAGAAGTAAAGCGGCTTCAAACTACAACTGCATAACTAATGAGCAACAGAAAGGAAGCAGATGACAAACCGCGGAAAAATATATAAACAAGCTTTATCCAAGTTTGATAAAGCTAAAAGCTATACAATAGATGAGGCTTTTGAAATATTGAAATCCTTGCCTGGAAAAAAATTTGATGAAACGGTGGATGTGTCTATTCGTTTGTCAGTGGATTCTCGCAAAGCTGATCAGCTAGTTAGAGGCACTGTGACATTGCCAAACGGCACAGGAAAAACTGCTAAAGTAATAGTTTTTGCTCAAGGCGATAAAGCCAAAGATGCTAAATCAGCTGGAGCTGATGAAGTTGGCGCTGATGATCTGATTGAAAAAGTATCTAAAGGCTGGACAGATTTTGATGCGGCTGTTGCCACGCCTGATTTAATGGGAAAAGTTGGCAAATTAGGCAGAGTTTTGGGGCCTAGAAATCTTATGCCTAATCCTAAAACAGGCACTGTAACACAAGATGTTTCCAAAGCTGTGGCTGATATAAAAGGCGGCAAAATAGATTTTAGAGTTGATAAGAATTCTAATTTAGCGTTTATTGTTGGAAAAAAATCTTTTGATAGCAAAGCCTTGCAAGAAAATTTTAAAGCAGCAATAGGTGAAGTTATTCGTTTGAAACCTGCTAGCGTGAAAGGGCGCTATATTACAAAATTGGTTATTTCAACAACTATGGGTCCATCTATTATTTTAGATGTTAGTCAGTTCTAAAATAGAAATTTATTAAAAAAAGGAGTTTAGATATGCAAAAATTAGACGATATAGATAAAAAGAATCTTAAAGAAAATTTGCCTAAATTAAGAACAGGCGATACCGTGAAAGTTAATGTTAAGGTCGTGGAAGGTAATCGTTCACGTATTCAGGTTTTTCAGGGCGTTATAATCGCTATTAACGGGTCTGGAGTTAGAGTTTCTATAACTGTTAGAAAACTTTCTTTTGGTGTTGGCGTGGAAAGAATTTTTCCAGTTCATTCGCCTTCGGTGGAGTCTATTGAAGTTTTGTCTCATGGCGATGTTCATAGAGCTAAATTATATTATTTGAAAAATTTAGTTGGCAAAAAATCTAAGGTTCGCGAGAAAAGATAGATAAATAAATGTCTGATGATAAGTTAGGCGAAGCTATTTCTGACTGGAAAAAGCAAAGAAGCCAAGCTGATGAAGCTAAAAAGAAATGGCCTTTTTCTATGCAGTTATTGGTTATTTTTGGCTTTGCTTTAATAATTTCTATACTTATAAGAGTTTTTTTATTTCAACCTTTTATTGTGCCTAGCGGCTCTATGAAGCCAACTTTAGGTATAGGCGACAGAATTTTGGTTAGTAAACTATACCCCAAGCCTTTTGGGGCAAATAGACAGGATGTTATAGTCTTTAAAGACCCAGGAAATTGGTTATCTTCGGCTACAACTGCTAGCCAGTTTAATAGCTCACCTTGGACAGCTTTTTTACAATTTATCGGCTTACAAGAATCGGACAATAATGACTATTTAACTAAAAGGCTTATAGGCTTGCCAGGAGATCATATAACTTGTGACGGCAAAGGGGGTCCAGTTGTTGTTAACGGAGAAGCTTTGCAAGAGCCTTATCTTATGGATTCAACTATGCCTTCTACTCAAGTTATAGATATAACTGTGCCGCCAGATATGGCTTATGTTTTAGGCGATAACCGATCAAATTCGGCTGATTCAAGATTTAATAAAGATAAACAATATAACGGTTTTGTGCCTGAGGCAAATATTATTGGCAAAGTTGTAGCAGTAATATGGCCTTTAGGCGATTTTAGATTTGTTTAAATCGGTATTTTATTTGAATTGTAGTTTTTTTGTAAAAGATTTTTGCTAAATTACAAAAATCAATTTGATTTAATTAGATATGATAAAATTATATTAGAGTTAAAAACGCTTTATAACAACAAAATTGAATAAAAAAAGCATAAATGAATATAAAATTATGAGGCGGTCCATAAAGGAGAGTAATGGTTGCAGAGGTTGACAGAAAAGTTAAAGCTGCTCTGACAGCACTTGACGACTTTTATAAACTAGATCAAGAGCAGATAGATTATATAGTAAATAAAATGTCAGTGGCTGGGCTTAATGCTCATTTACGTTTAGCAAAGGCTGCTGTGGATGAAACTAAAAGAGGCCGAATAGAAGACAAAGCAGTTAAAAATATATTTGCTTGTGAACATATAACTCATTATTTAAAAAAACAGAAAACAGTTGGTGTTATATCTAGTGATCCTATATCTGGCATCACAGAAATTGCCGATCCTGTGGGTGTTATTGCTGGCGTGACCCCTGTGACTAATCCAACTTCAACGACTATTTTTAAATCAATTTTGGCAGTGAAGACCAGAAATCCAATTATTTTTGGTTTTCATCCTAATGCTCAGACTTGTTCTGTGGCGGCGGCTAAAGTTATGTTAGAGGCGGCTGTTGAAGCCGGTGCTCCAAAAAATTGCATTCAGTGGATTGAAAAACCTTCAATTGAAGCAACTAATGCTTTAATGAACAGCGATGGAGTGGCTACTATTTTGGCTACTGGCGGAAATGCTATGGTAAAAGCAGCTTATTCTTGTGGAAAACCAGCTTTAGGAGTGGGTGCGGGAAATGTTCCCTCATATGTTGAAAAAACAGCTGATTTGAATAAAGCGGCTAATGATATAGTTATTTCTAAAAATTTTGATTATGGTATGATTTGCGCTTCAGAACAAGCAGTTATTATAGATAAAGAGGTGTATAGCAAGTTTTTGAGCAAAATGAAAGCCTTAAATGCTTATATTTGTTCTCCGGCTGAAAAGACTAAATTGGAAAAATTTATTTTTGGAGTAAAAGCTTATTCAAAAAACTGCTCTTTACGCCGTTTGAACCCTGATATTGTCGGTCAGTCGCCAGAATGGATTGCTAAAAAAGCTGGATTTTCGGTGCCTAGCGAAACCTCGGTTATTTTGGCAGAAATAAAAGAAGTCGGCTGTTCAGAACCTTTATCAGCTGAAAAACTTTCGCCAGTTTTAGCAGTTCTTAAAGCTAATAGCACGCAGGACGCTTTTGAAAAAGCCGAAGCAATGTTGGCTAACGGTGGATTAGGACATTCAGCTTGTATACATTCTAATAATCGTCAAATTATAATTGAATATGGAATTAGAATGAAAGCCTGCCGAATATTAGAAAATTCTCCAACGTCTTTAGGGGGTATAGGAGATGTTTATAATGCTATTATTCCGTCTTTGACTTTAGGCTGCGGCTCTTATGGCAAAAATTCTGTTTCTAATAATGTGCAAGCTATAAATCTAATTAATATAAAAAGAATAGGACGGAGAAATAATAATATGCAATGGTTTAAAATTCCACCAAAAATATATATTGAGCCTAATTCAATCCAGTATTTACGTGATATGGAAGGTATCTCAAAAGCTGTTATAGTCACTGATAAGGTTATGAGTGATTTAGGAGTTGTTCAGAAAATTATAGATGAGCTGAATGCTAGGTCTAATAAGGTTAATGTTAGAGTTCTAGATTTCATTGAGCCAGAACCTTCAATAGAAACGGTTCAGCGCGGAGCTGAAATTATGCGTCAGTTCAGCCCAGAAACAATTATTGCTTTAGGCGGAGGTTCTCCTATGGATGCTGCTAAAGTTATGTGGCTTTTATATGAGAATCCAGATATCACTTTTTCTGATATAAGAGAGAAATTTTTTGATATACGAAAAAGGGCTTTTACATTGCCAGCCTTAGGCCGTTTAGCTAAATTGGTTTGTATCCCAACTTCTTCAGGCACAGGCAGTGAAGTAACGCCTTTTGCTGTTATAACAGATCATAAAACAGGCTATAAATATCCTTTGGCAGATTATTGTCTAACGCCTTCGGTAGCAATCGTTGACCCTGTGTTAGCTGTTAGTCAGCCAAAAACATTAGCTTCAGACAGCGGTTTTGATGCTTTAACTCATTCTGTAGAAGCCTATGTTTCCACTTATGCTAATGATTTTACTGACGGTTTGGCTTTACACGCTATAAGGCTTATTTGGGATAATTTAGAAGAGGCGGTTATAAAAGGTCCGGAAGCTGTTCAAGCTAGAGAAAAAATGCATAATGCTGCCACTTTGGCAGGTATGGCTTTTGGCTCGGCTTTTTTGGGTTTATGTCATGGTATGGCTCATACTATTGGCGCCACTTTTCATATAGCCCATGGCAGAACTAATTCTATATTATTGCCTAATATAATTAGATATAATGCTTCAACAGACGTTAAACCAACTTCTTGGCCTAAATATGATTATTATAAGGCGGCTCAACGTTATCAAGATATTGCTAAATTGCTTGGTTTGCCAGGCAAAACTCCGGCAGAAGCTTCTGAATCATTAGCAAAGGCTATTGAAAATTTGCGTAAACGTTTGGGTATGAGCGCTTCTTTGAAAGAAGCTGGCGTGAAAAAAGCTGATTTAGAAAAGAATTTAGAAGCTATTGCTATGAGAGCTTATGAAGATCAGTGCACTCCAGCTAACCCAAGAGTGCCAATTTTAGAAGATATTAAAATGATTGCTTTGAAATGCTATGAAGGAGAAGCTTTAAAAATTAGATAGAAAACGATTTGAATATAATTGTTTAGCTAAATTAAAGGATAAAACTAATGGTTAATATAAAAAAAGTTTGTTTATTAACAATTTTTCTAATAATCTGTTCTTTTTTCACAACAACATGCAGTGTTAACGCTAATCAAGTGTTCTTTGATAATGGATTAATTTCTACAACTGTACAAGTTGAAAATTTGCAAGGTTATTCTACAGGTGGAATAACATGGCAATATTTGGATTCAAACACAGCAATAGATATAAATTATAGAGTTTATAAAGATAATAATTGGGGTATATGGCAGACAGCTGAAGTGGAAAATTCAACTGACAAAACTATTGAAAAATTAGTTAATGGTCAAATAACTAAACAAGGAGCCAGTGAATTTATTATGTTTGGCACAGTTTCTAGAATTGAAGCAAAAATTGTTTCCACTAAACAAATTGCCGATTTAAAAATAAATTTGGAAAATGTAGATAAACTTGATAACATTAATGCTGATAATGATAATAAAAATACTCAATTACAAACAACTGGTTCATTTACACAAAACAATTCAGGAAATTTATCAACTAACAAAAGTGATGCTAACAAGGTCGGTGCTGATAAAGGCGATGCTTTAGAACCAAAATTATGCGATAGAGCATGTTGGGGCGCTAATGAAAGCTGGATGAAATGGCAGCCTAATTTTATAAATTATAAAGGCGTTGTTATACACCACACGGCCGGTTCAAATGATTATACAAAAAGCGAATCTGCTGGAATAGTTAGATCAATATATTCTTATCATGCCAATACTTTAGGTTGGGGTGATATAGGTTATAATTTTTTAGTTGATAAATATGGCCAAATATTTGAAGGGCGCTATCCAAGCCGTTATCATCAAGTGGAAGGAGCTCATGCGTATGGCGCAAATGCTTACACTTTTGGAATTTCAGCCATGGGGAATTATGAAACAGCTGTTCCAAGTAATGAATTATTAGAGTCAATTTCTGCTATTATAAATTGGAAGTTTAACGCTTTAGGAATAAATCCTGATGGAAAAGCTTATATAGGAACAGAATCACAAGGAGTTCAATATTTGTCCACTATTTTAGGACATCGTGATGTGGGGGCAACGGCTTGTCCAGGCAAAAATCTTTATGCTGATATGTCGCGTATTAAAGGCGATGTTGATATAGATTATACGGTTGATGGAGGAATAGGCAATAAATGGTATTCTCTTGGCGGCATGTCGGGCCGTATGGGTTCGCCTACTTCGGCTGAATTACCAGATGAAAAAGGCGTCGCTCAGACTTTTCAGGGAGGAAATATCTATTGGCGAAAAACTGATGAAAAGACTTACGCTATTTGGGGAACAGTCAAAAAAAGGTATTCTTCACTTTTAGGCAGGGCTTCATTTTTGGGTTATCCTACATCTGACGAATTGCTTCGTTCAAAAGGCGTTGCTCAAACTTTTGACGGCGGCACAATTTATTGGATTTCAAAAACTAATAAAACCTATATAGTGAAAGATGCTATAAAAAGCAAATATAATGCCGCTAATGGAACAAATGGTCTTTTGTCATTTCCTAAATCTGATGAAATGCCAGATTCTCACGGAGTAGGGCAAATTTTTGATAATGGAAAAATTTTTTGGACAGCCGAATTTGGCGCTTATGTGACTTCTGGGGGTATAGGTAATTTGTATAATTCATTAGGTTCAAGGAGCGGGCGTTTAGGTTATCCTAAATCTGATGAGATAAAGACTAAATCATATATTTATCAAAAATTTGCCGGCGGGGAAATACGCTGGACGCAGGCTAAAGGAGCTTGGCTTGTATAGAAAAAGGTTGTGTATAAGAAAATGACAGAAAAGTTAATTATAAAAGGCGGCAAAAGTCTGCAGGGAATAATTAAATTGCGCGGTGCTAAAAATTTTGTTACCAAAGCGATGGTGGCAGCTATTCTGGGAGATAGTGCTAGCACTTTATATAATGTGCCTTATATAAAAGATGTGGAGACAGTTAGCCGGCTTTTGGAGCTGCATGGTTGCAGTGTTGAATATAAAAAAGCCGAAGGCGTTTTGCAAATTAATCCGGCAAACGTTTTATCACCTAAAATTGCTGATATAGATATTTTGGTGGGCTCATCTAGAATTCCTATTTTATTTTGCGGACCTTTACTCCATAAATTAGGAGAAGCTTTTATACCTAATTTAGGCGGTTGCAAAATAGGCGATAGACCAATTGACTATCATTTAGAATCTCTTAGACTTTTTGGCGCAATTATTGAGAAAGCTAAAAATGGCGTTAAAATAACTGCACCTGATGGACTCAAAGGCACAAAGATAAATTTGCCTTATCCTTCGGTGGGCGCCACAGAACAAGTTCTTTTAACTGCTTGTATATCAGACGGTGTAACGCAGCTGTCTAATGCTGCTGTTGAGCCAGAAATAATTGATTTAATAAATGTTTTGCAGAAAATGGGGGCAATTATATCAGTTTCAACGGACCGAGTTATCACTATTGAAGGCGTCAAGAATTTGCGCGGATTTAGGCATACTTCTTTACCAGATAGGGCGGAGGCAGCCTCCTGGGCTAATGCTGCACTTTCCACAGGCGGAAAAGTTTTTGTGGAGGGAGCTAACCAACAAGATATGACAACTTTTTTAAATGTTTTCCGAAAAATTGGCGGCGAATTTGATATAACCGATTCAGGCATTTGTTTTTATCATCCAGGAGGTGAGCTAAATTCAATCCCTATAGAAACTAACGTTCATCCGGGGTTTTTAACTGATTGGATGCAGCCTTTAGTGGTTTGTTTAACCCAAGCTAATGGGCTTTCTATAATTCACGAAACAGTTTATGAAAATCGTTTTGGATTTACCGACGCTTTAAATAAAATGGGTGCAAAAATACAGCTTTATAGAGAGTGTTTAGGTTCTGTGCCTTGTCGCTTTCGCCAAATGAATTATAAACATTCAGCTGCTATTTTTGGCTCCACTCATCTGAAAGGGGCTGATATAGAAGTTCCAGATTTGCGTGCCGGTTTTTCCTATTTAATTGCTGCTTTAGCGGCAGAAGGGGAATCGCGGGTTAGCGGTGTGGAAATTATTGAAAGGGGCTATGAGTCCTTCTTTGATAAACTTTTAGCCTTAGGGGCTGATATAGAACTGCTTCAATAAGGGTTGATATTTCTTTAAAAAAACAATTAAATAGTTTTAGGGAAAATAGTTTCTGTGGCTGTTTGCCCGCCTCGCAAGAACAATTTATGAATATGGGCTTTTTCACGTGTATTAACAAATTCTAATTTTCCTGAATATGCTAGAATTGCCGCAAAGTTATTTATGCCATAGCCCGTCAAAAGAGTTTTTGAATTATTAGGTGTTTTGTCATTATACGTTTCGAAAAACATTTTTTTGAACTCTTTAGATCTGGATCTGTTTTTAGGCGGCATTTTTGTATCATAATGTGGAGTTATGCAAAAAGGCAATATACCTAAACCGGATACTTTTATATATTCCCAATCTTGTTCGGCGGGCGTTCTATAACTCATAGAATCAGAATGCCCCCAAACCATTGGCGCTATGGCGCCAGCAGAGACTCCTGTTATTGGTTTACCTTCTAAAGCTGACTGCTTCAAAAGATTGTCTATACCATA
>JAITSB010000043.1 GCA_031288095.1 Candidatus Opitulatrix roisinitermitis
GGTGCTAAATATGTATGGTGCCTTGGCCGAGCGGTTAGGCAACGGTCTGCAAAACCGTCTACACCGGTTCAAATCCGGTAGGTACCTCAAAACAAACTTAATAAAGTAAAGCTTAAAAAAAGCCAACTAAATCCAGGTCTACTTTCTGCCTGGGATAGACTAAAACTGAATATAGCCCAAGTGGTGGAATTGCGATATTTACGAAGTAAATAAAATAGACAATTCACGTAAGTGTCTACCAATTTCAACATTGGGGCGACCACGCCCAAGTGGTGGAATTGCGATATTTACGAAGTAAATAAAATAGACAATTCACGCAAGTGTCTACCAATTTCAACATTGGGGCGACCACGCCCAAGTGGTGGAATTGCAATATTTACGAAGTAAATAAAATAGACAATTCACGCAAGTGTCTACCAATTTCAACATTGGGGCGACCACGCCCAAGTGGTGAAATTGGTAGACACGCAAGATTTAGGTTCTTGTGCAGGCAACTGCGTGGGGGTTCAAGTCCCTTCTTGGGCACAAAAAACTAAATATGGCCAAAAGACAAAAATATTAGTATTCGCAATATACGCGCTTTTTAAATTTTGCCTTTTGAAAAAATTAACAAAACTGAATATGGCCCAAGTGGTGAAATTGGTAGACACGCACGACTCAAACTCGTGTGCGAAAGCTTGTGGGTTCGAGTCCCACCTTGGGCACCAAACAATATTTGATAAACTATTTTTGTTGGCTCTGTAGCTCAGATGGTAGAGCGCTCCCCTGAAAAGGGAGAGGTCAGCGGATCGATACCGCTCGGAGCCACTCTTTGCCTAAGCGAACTGTTCCCAAAAATTATTACCAACGATAACTAATATTTTCAATGCCAAGAAAAAATATTTTTTGAGTAGTCTGAAAAAATGTGCGTAGTTTATATTAGACAAGCATTTTTTCATACAGTGCGTATGTTCGCGCCTGGCGTTGCGCGTTATTGCGCATAACCCCAGGCTTGCGAAACAAGCGATACTCAAAAAGTGATTTTTCTTGCGTAATTTGGAAATATTTAATTTAACATTTGAGTAATAATTTTTTGGAACAGTGAGCGTTTTTTTTTTGTAAAAATTTTAGTATGAGTATTAATAAAAATGAATTGTTTAATATTAAAACTATGAATGAATTGTTTAAAAGCAAAAAAATATGGTTGCAAAACGTTATAACACCTAAAAAACACGCCTTTAAAAAATTAGGTGTTTTAGGAATAATATTTCTTTTTGGAATATGCACTTTTATAAGTGGCTACAATATAAATTCCTATGCTGCTTCTTCAAACACAGTTTTGTCCGTTGCCCGAGGAGGAACCGGTCAAAACAATTTAGCTAATGTTATGGGTGTTGGCTCAGCCAATAAATTAGCAAATCCTGTTGAAATAGATTGGGTGCCTTTTGACGGAACAACCAGCATACAAACAGGTGCAAACTGGTATTATTTTCGTCTAGTCCGCGATATAGACGCAGATGATGATCCAGATTTTTCTTATCTAAAATTTTGTCAGCAAAACGGGAACAGTTTTCCAAGTGGATATGGCGGATTTACAAGTTATCTTACATTTATGAACAATCCAGAAGCTTCGACAAATACCGGTTATATTGTAGAAATTGCTGCTAAAAATTCAGCAAATACTCTACTAGACGGACTCGTTAAAAAACTCCTATATAAACCTCTAGCAGCAGGGAATCGCCATAAATTTACACCAACATATTTTATGAGAGGATCAACCGAACCTGGCTGCACTAATGGCAATTGGTATTTTAGAATTCCAAAAATCCAAGACAGTAGTCGTTATATGTTTTGGCAATCCTCCAACTCTGGCGACGGCTTACTTACCCAAGTACTAGACAAAGAACTTAAAAGTGATTTAAAAGATAAGCAATGGAACTATTTTCAACAACCTAATACTGTTTTCCCAACTCCTACTCCAACAGATGTTCCGACTCCAACTCCAACCCCTACACCAACCGAAACACCTTAATTTTCTTATAAATCCAGTAAATTTTACTACTAATTCCATTTACTACTAATTCCATTATTTAGTAGAATGTATAGTAGCTGAGCGGGTATTTTCAACAGAGTTTCAACAGCTTTTACAAAAATATATATAAATATACATCGACTCTATTAAACAAGCATTTTTTCATACAGTGCGTATTTTCGCGCCTGGGGTTGCGCATTATTGCGCATAACCCCAGGCTTGCGGAACAAGCGATACTCAAAAAGTGATTTTTCTTGCGTAATTTGGAAATATTTAATTTAACATTACGGTAATAATTTTTTGGAACAGTGAGCGTTTTTTTTTTTTTGTAAAAATTTAACTATGAGTATTAATAAAAATGAATTGTTTAATATTAAAACTGTAAACGAGTTGTTTAAAAGCAAAAAAATATGGTGGCAAAACGTTATAACACCTAAAAAACACGCCTTTAAAAAAGTCGGGATCTGGGGAATAATATTTCTTTTTGGAACAGCAGCTTTTATAAGCGGTTTTAGCGTAAATTCCTATGCAGCTTCATCAAGCACGGTCTTACCAATTTCTCGCGGCGGCACAAATGCTAACACCGCCGCCCAAGCTATCACTAATTTAGGCAAAGTTGATGCTCTAAGCGCTAGCTCAACTAACAACCAATTTCCTAGCGCTAAAGCAGTTTATGATCAGCTTCTTATAGCTAAAGGACAACGAAATCTATATCAACTAAACATTCACGAGGACGTAGGCGATAATGACGAAATAATAGTTTTTGGTTCAGTTGCTGATGAAAACACACCAGCTGCAACATCTGTAGGAACAGTCTTTGACGGAAACATTTATTTTTTTAGATGTTTAGCAGGCAATTATAAATGTCCAAGTTTTTATCTAAACATTCTTTTACAATTTGACTTAACTAACGCCCCAGGTTTTGGTAATCCACTATATAACAAAACTCATACTACTATGAGATTAAACTCAGGGAGCTACACCTCGATAGATGCCATTTCTAATTTTTATTTAGGAACATTTCTGTATAATGAAAATCACTATGTTGGACTACGTATTAAAGACTTTGTTGCAAACAGAAACGAAGGGGGAAATGTAAATCTTGAAGGTTTTTTTCAAACGATTGGACCATGCACTGTGACGTGTCCTGGATCAAGAATATTCTTTTCTAATGTAACAGATTGGGAAGAATTAAATAGGCTTGAAAGAACCTAAAACCGTTTTAATATATATTAATATAAGATATATATGATACAATCGTATATATGGATAGAGCCCAAAAAAGATTTTCAATACTTGTTAAAACAGGCTCTTCTAAAGGTCCTTTGGTTGAAAAATGCTCTCCCGCAGAAGGTGATGAAGACAATAAAGGTGATAATTACATAGTTTATGTGCGAGAAAAACCTTATAAAGGCCTAGCAAATAAAAAAGTTATAGAAATTTTTGCTAAACATTTAAATGTTCCAAAAAGCAAAATAGCCATTATACGGGGCGATAAAAGTCATAATAAAACAATAAGTTTAGATATATAATTTACTAAAAACCCCTTAATCACTTTTTGCCCAAGCGAAATATATTTCAATTACAAAAATATTGATTTTATCGTGATAGCATTTTTGTATGTTAAATTTATTAAATAAAACAAATAAGGAATTACTAAACAAGAAAATATTAGGCGTTTTTGCTGCTCTAAGTTCATTTATTTTAGCACTAGCTTTATCAAGCTGCGGACAAGGAGACGCTGACAAGAATGCTGCTCCTGATGCACCAAAATTCTGGCCTCTAACCCATATATTAGCCACAGATGTTGCCGACAGACCGGCTGTTTCTGTGAAAATTGAAAATGATCCAGACGCTCGCCCTCAAACAGGTTTACAAGACGCCGACATAGTTTGGGAAACAATGATTGAAGGCGGAGTAACTCGTTTTATAGCAGTTTTTAATTCTAAAATGCCAAAAACTGTTGGACCTGTCAGATCTTTAAGAATCGCCGACGGTCCAATAGTGAGCCCTATGAATGGACTAATAGTTTTCTCAGGCTCAAACGGACAAAGATTTCAGCAAGTCGCTCGTGATGCTGGAACCCAAACCATAGAAGAAGATGCTGGAGCAAAAGGATTTTTCCGAGAAGGACTTAACGCTCCACATAATGACTACTACACTTTGCAAGATGCCTTAGACCAAGCAGATAATGAGCATAAAAAAGCCCCCAATTCACAATTTCTATATACCCAAACAGACCAGCCAAGCACTGCTGAATTAGTTGGTGTAAGCGCCACAAAAATGACTGATGTTATGAGCGGAATGTTCACAACTAAATGGGAATATGACGCAAAAGATAAAACATATAAACGATTCCAAGACGATTCTCCATTTATAGATAAACTCACTAATAAACAAATAACTGCCAAAAACGTCATAGCGCTTGAAATGGGAACAAAAGGAACACCTGAAATTGATCCAGCCGGACACCCCGAAATGGAAATGGAAGCTGTTGGCAAAGGCGACGGAAAAATTATGGTAGGCGGAAAAATATTAGACATTAAATGGGAAAAGAAAGATGCTAAAACGCTTTTATCCTTCACAACACTTGATGGCAAAGAAGTTTTGCTATCACCGGGCAACACTTGGATTGTTTTAGTTCCTAAAAATGATGGAGGAAGTATAAGTTATAAATAACTTTAAACTCCCTTTTTAGTTTTTTTGAAAAATTGTTAAATTTATCAGTTCTGCAAACCAACAATCAAGATAAAGATTATTTATTTTTTAGAGCTAGCGACGGAGCATTAGTTCCTTTTAAAATAAGCGGACAAGGAAAACCTATAGTTCTAGTGCACGGACTAGGAGGTGAATCAAAAAATTGGGACAAAGTTGCTAGCAAATTAGAAAAAAAGCACACCGTTTTGCGCTTTGACCAAAGAGGTCACGGCAAATCAAAAGTTTTTAATAAAATTACTATAAAACGCACTGTTGATGATTTAAAAGAACTAACACAATATATTTTTGGCAAAGAAAAATTCTGTTTAGCCGGACATTCTATGGGGGGTATTACCATTTTAAATTATATTTCTTACAATGGCTGTGCAAAACTGTCAGGAGTTATCTTAATGGATTCCACGCCATATATTTTTAGTGAACCTAATTGGCCGTATGGATTATATTATGGAACATATACTAAAAAAGAATATAATAGAGACTTAGAAATAATAGACACAAAATTTATTGCTTTTTATAGTTATTTTGTTTATCGTTCTTTCACAAAATTTAATCCTAAAAGGCCCCCTTTATCCTACGAGGAATTTTATGGAATTGCCAAAATTATTGACGAGAAAACCAAGATTAAAGTAGCCGAAATCGCTAAGCAATTTAGAAGATTAGCTTCCACCCCAACAAAGCAGCTTAGGCATATTATAGAAACATATTGGAAAGCCACGACTGAATACGACACTCGAAAAGTTCTGCCGAAAATAAATGTTCCCTGCCTTATAGTTTACGCTGAACCAGGCTCTCTCTTCACTCCTAAATTAGCTAAATGGATGCGAGATCAAATCAAAAAAGCGCCTGTCACTATGGCAAAAATTTCTAATTCCTCGCATATAATAGTTCCTCTAAAGGGCAGCGAGGTGGCCGATAAGACTCAGCGGTTCTTAGACAATTTCAAAATCTAATCACAAAAAACCAACACTAAAAAATGCTACAATTAAGTTATGTCTTGGATTATTCACACTCTAACAACAATCCTTGGCAAAATAATTAGAAAAATTGTTCGTTTAAAATCTAGCGGCAGCGCATATCCTGGGTATATTATTGAAAAAATAAATCCTAGGTATTTAATTAAATGTTTAGATCAACTTCCACTAGGAGTGGCAATTATTTCAGGAACAAATGGCAAAACCACGACCACTAAAATTGTGACAAACCTTTTGCAATCGGCTAACTTAAAAGTTTTTACAAATCCCACAGGCTCTAATTTTATAAGAGGCGTCATTTCAGCCCTTTTGGAAAAAACCTCTCTTTCAGGAAAGCTAAAATTTGATATAGGAATTTTAGAATTAGATGAAGCGTATGCTGCTCAGTTTATTAAAATTTACAAACCTAAATATTCTCTTTTGCTAAACGTGGCCCGTGACCAATTAGACCGTTTTGGTGAAATAGACAAAACTGCTAGTTTTTTGCAAATGGTGGCCGAAAACACTTCTCAAACAGCTGTTTTAAATGCCAACGACAGCCATATCTCAAATTTTAAAAGCTCTGCTAAAATAGTTTATTTTGATATAACAAAGAAGCTGCAAAATTTATTTTTAAATGACAACGAACTACATGGTTCTACTAAAAAAACTGACCGTCTGCCGGTTTTTCCCAACACTGTTTGCAAATTGCTTAACATAAATAATAAATTTGCAGAAATTGAGGTTGCGGAAATTGAAGTAAAAAATGCTACATCAAAAAAATACAAATTTTCTCCAAAATTAAAAGGAGTTTACAATTTATATAACGCCACAGGGGCTTTAGCGCTGGTTAGTCAAATTTTGCCAGAAATCAAAATAAATAAATTCATTACAGCGCTTGAAAATGTTGAACCAGCCTTCGGCAGAGGCGAAACCATACAATTTAGTCAAAACGGACTAAAAAAGAATATTGAACTAATATTAGTTAAAAATCCATCAGGTTTTCGTTTAGCTTTAAAAAGTTTTTCTCCTAAAGCCAAAACTTTGATAATTATAAACGATAATTATGCTGATTCGCGTGATATAAGCTGGCTATGGGATGTGGACTTTTCGTCTTTAATTCAAACAAATGTTTCCACAGCTGGCAGCCGAGCTTATGATATGGCTTTAAAACTAGCCCATGATAAAATAATTGTTTCAAATTCTGATGAAAATATTGAATTGGCCATTCAAAAATCGCTAAATTCTAAAAATGAAACAAACTACAATATTTTTGCAAGTTATACTGCTATGCTAGAAGCCAGAAAAATATTAACTAAATATACCAAAATTGTTGAGGCGGGATACGAAAAATGAAATTAAAAGTTATGCAATTATATTCACACGATATGAATATATATGGAGACTGCGGGAATATATTAGCACTACAACGCAAAATTGAGCAGTTTGACCTGAAAGCTGAAATTATTGAATATAACCAAGGAGACATTTTTCCAAAAGATGTTGACATAATAATTGGCGGCGGCGGACAGGACTCAGGACAAAATAAGGTCATTGCTGATTTATATAAAATTTCTGATAAATTAAAGGCCGCCGCCAATGACGGGGTTCCTATGCTGATGGTTTGCGGCTTATATCAACTATTTGGCAAGTTTTTTAAAACTCATACAGGCGAAACCTTGAAAGGAATAAATATTTTCAATATAGAAACTTTCGGCAAAAATAGAAGGCTTATAGGAAACGTCATTGCTCAGTCCCGTAAATTCGGAACCCTTTTAGGATATGAAAATCATAGCGGGCAAACATATCTTTTAGAAAACGCCGCTCCATTAGCCGAAAAAGTGACATTAGGTGTGGGCAATAACGAGGATAGCTCTGATGAAGGCTGTATATATAAAAATTGTCTAGGCACATATTTACATGGATCTATTTTGCCAAAGAATCCAGCAATTACGGATTTTTTAATTATTTCAGCCCTAAAAAACAAAGGCTATAAACCTTTGCAAAACAGCTTTGACAAATATAACATCAACAAATTCACAGCATTGGCCAGAAATAAAGCTAAAACTCTCAAAAGATAAAGCTAAACTTAAAAAATGACTATCAAATATAGCATTAACCTCGAAAATATATCATCCTATGACATTATTAATTTATTAAAAGAAGGAAAAGTTTTAGAAACCAAAACAGATACTTTGCCTGCTTTAATTTGTGATCCATATAGTATAAAAGCCGTTGAAGGCATTTTTTCTTTAAAAAAGCGCCCTCGTTCTAAGCAACTGCCTCTATTTGTTCCCAATAACTGGAACGAAAAAACACTAGTAAACCAATGGAATACTTGGGAAAAAAAGCTAATTAAAAAATATTGGCCAGGACCTTTAACTATTATAAAAAAATTTTCTAACGAAATATCAAAAAAACCTGTTTTAGGTGATCCAACAGACACTGTGGCCTTAAGATGCCCTGATTGGGCGCCCTTATTAAAAATTTTAGAAAAATTTGGCCCCATAGCTTCCACTAGTTCAAATATCTCTGGGCAAATGTCAGAAAATGAAGCTAATATACGTTCAACAATTGTGCAAATAACTGAAAACGAAAAAAATGATAATAAAATAAAAGTTCTGCGGTCTGGCAATATTAAAGATTTTAATCTATAATTTTTCAATTTGACATTTATTATAGTTTTTACCGTTTTTGTAGTTTGACATTTTTGTAATTTTAACACACCGAAAATAGGCTAATTTTTTGAATTGTGTGTTTTTTGTGATAAACTTATATTATTATGCTTTCATATTGCAAAAAGATAAGTTTAATTAGTGGGATATTCAGCATAGTCTTATCAAGCGTTTTATTTTCAGCTTCAGGTTTAGCTTATGCTGACAATCAAACAGATAATGGAACAAGTGTTTCTAGCACATTTATTGTTCAACCACAAATTTCTACTGCTGGACAAGAAACTTCTAATATAATTACTTCTAATTTAGTATCTTGGGCTTTAACAACGCTAAGAGTGCCTTTTTCGCCAGTGAATGGAGAAGGTAAGTCTCCAGAAGACAACGGCAACGGATTTGTTCAAATTCAAAATGCCAGAAGAGATGTGCCTGTGGTCGGCGGGAATACATATGTTCCTGGTCAATGCACTTGGTATGCTTACAATAGACGTGTTCAATTAGGTTTAAAGGTAGGTGCATTTTGGGGCAACGCTATAGAATGGTCAAATGCAGCAAAATCTGATGGCTATTCAGTAAATAACAGCCCTAGAGTTGGAGATATATTAGTTTTTGCACCAGGTCAAGATGGTGCCGGCGGTTTTGGTCATGTAGCCATTGTTGAAGAAATTGGCGCAAATAATTCTATTAGGGTTTCTGAAATGAATTATTTAGCACCTTTTAATTACAATGAACGATGGATATTTAATGCAGACCAGCACACCTTTATCCACTAATTCAAATAAAATTCCTACCCCCTACGAAGATTTATTATCTTTTGTTTTAAAGAACGGATCTAATAAAAAAGACCGCACAGGAACAGGAACTAAAAGCTATTTTGGTGCTCAAATAAGATATAATTTACAAAATGGATTTCCTTTAATAACCACCAAAGAAGTGCGATTTCGTTCAATAGTTTACGAATTATTGTGGTTTTTAAAAGGTTCATCGAATATAAAATATCTCAAAGAAAATAAGGTCGGCATTTGGGATGCCTGGGCAAATGAACAAGGAGAACTTGGCCCTGTCTATGGTGTACAATGGCGTTCATGGCCTACATATAACGGCAAAACTATTGACCAAATATCTGAAGTTATAAAACAAATAAAAACTAATCCTGCTTCCCGTCGGTTAATAGTGACTGCCTGGAATGTAGCTCTAATAGATGAAATGGCTTTACCGCCATGTCATATGATGTTTCAATTTTATGTTAATGACCAAAAACTGTCTTGTCAGCTTTATCAAAGAAGCGCTGACCTATTTCTAGGAGTGCCTTTTAACATCGCTTCATATTCTCTTTTAACTCATATAATAGCCGCTCAATGCGGCCTTGAAGTCGGCGATTTTATCTGGACAGGCGGAGATTGCCATATATACAATAACCATATAGAGCAGATTAAACTCCAGCTTTCGCGCAAACCATATCCATATCCCCAAATTAAAATAAATAAAAAACCAAGCGTTTTTGATTATGAATTTGATGATTTCACAGTGCTAAACTACCAACATCATCCATTTATAAAAGGTTCTGTTTCTGTATAGTGAATAAAAAAATATCGCTTATATGGGCAGAAGCCTATCATAAAGATGGAAAAATTGGCGCCATAGGTTATAAAGGAAAAATTCCTTGGTATATACCAGAAGATTTAAAACATTTTTCTGATTTAACAAAAGGCGGCACCGTTATTATGGGCCGGAAAACTTGGGATAGCTTGCCAGAAAATGTTAGACCTTTGCCAAATAGAAAAAATATAATTTTAACTAACCACCCGGAAAATATTAAAAATCATAATGTTTTAGCACTTAGTTCTTTAAAAGAGGCAATTTCTAGATCTAACACTGAAAATATTTGGATAATTGGCGGAGAAAAAATTTACAAAGCGGCCACAAAATACGCCAGCGACGCCTATATAACAAGAGTCCGCAAAAAAGTCGTGGCTGACACTTCTGCACCAAAATTATCTTTTTTTTGGAAACAGGTTAGCAAATCAGATTGGATGCTTTCCAGAAATGGAGAACAATATTGTTTTTATAAATATTCAAAAATTAAAGTTCCAATAAATTTTGGGAAAATTATTTCATCTATTGAAGACACATATATCAAACACAATATAGCCTTTTTATCTCGTAAACGCAAAATAACCTTTGACACATATATAAGTTATGGCACACAAAACAAAATTCGCCTTTTAGGCAGGGCTATTCTAGCTTCTTCCAAACAAAACCCAAATGAATTGCGCCGAGGCTTTAGAACGCTAGCCGCCGCTCAGGTTCCTAAAATAGATGTTCATGCTGCCATTGACGGCAAGCCATTAGCCAAAACCCTAAAAACTGACCGCGGAGGCTACATAGATGAATATGTTAATTTAGAATTATCTGTGGGGCGTCATCAAGTCGAATTTTGGGCCGACGACAGCACTTATAAATCCAAAGGAGATTTACTAATAATTGACAAATCTACTAAATACGGGATAATAAGCGACATTGACGATACTATAATTATCACAAAAATTCCTTCAATATTTTTAGCTATTTATAATTCATTATTTTTGCGCCCTGAAAAAAGGCAAGCTGTTTACGGTATGAAAAGACTTTTTGAAACTTTAAATGAAAAATTTTTCAACCCAGCATTTTTTTATGTTTCGACATCACCGTGGAATGTCTTTAAAACTGTTAAAAATTTTATAAAAGCTAATAATTTTCCTTATTCGCCATTTATTTTGCGCGATTTTGGGCCAACTGGTGACAAAATTTATCTATCAGGCCGCGAACACAAAATGAACGCTATACAACAAATATTTGGCGATTTTCCTGAAACACAATGGATTCTAATAGGCGATGATGGTCAAATTGATCCATCTATTTATAGAGATATAACAGATCTTTATCCCGAAAAAATTAAAGCCATAATTATCCGCCGGCTAACAGGAACTGAACTTTTTTTGAATCATATTATTCCGGTGTCTTTTGAAGCGCCTTTTATAGAAAAAGTTAGCTATAAAAGCATTCCAATAATAGCAGCTAACGACGGCTATAAATTAAGACAACTTGTGGAAAATATTCTTAACTCATAATTTTTTTCAATTAGCTATTTTAGCCATTTGAACTATTTGAGTTTTTCCTTTATAAAAAATTATGCCCCTGCCTTTGCAAAAATCAGATCTAACGCATCTTGGCATAGGCAAATAACTAAAAGTTTCCGAAATTCCGCTTTCGGGCTGCAAAATTATTGCTGTGTCGGCTGTTTTCAATAAACTAACTAATTGCCATAAATTGGGGTTGTTATTTTCCGACATTTCCACTATTAAAGGAATATTCTTTTTTTTGTAAGACTCTATTTTTTCTATTAGTTCTTGAATTTTTGATTCATCATTTTGCCTGTTAGCATTTTCAATAATTTCAATATTTTGGCCTTGGTTTTTTATTAAATTTATCAAATTTGTTTTTCCAGAAGTTTCCGGTCCAGATATGACTATAAGCCCTTTGGCCTCTATTTCAAAAATAGATAAATCAGAATATTTTAAACCTAAAATGATTTTATTCAAAGAACTGCGCAATGTATTAACTGATGATTTTCCTATTTTTTCTATTAATTCATAACTTATTTCTTCCGGCAATTTTTCCAATTTATAAGCTTCCAAAATTTTATTTTGCTTATAAAATTCTGTTAACTGATTTGACAATTTGTCAATTTTTTCTATCTTTTTTTCAGGTATTATATCAAGAGCAAATGTCTGCATTTCGTTTCCTTTATAAAAACATCTTCCAGGAGGAAAATTTAGGCCAAAAATATTTTTATCTAATCCTAATAATAGACAGTCTTGATCTGAAATTAATTTCATAAAAATAGTTGTTGCAAAAGAACTTAAAATTTTAGATTGAACTGAATTAGCTCTATCAGTTGCTATTACAACTGCTATGCCAGCCGAGCGGGAAACTGAAATTAAATGCTCAAATTTTTTCATTATATTATTATTAAATGCCGAATCATAAGTTTCTCGAAAAAGCTGCCAATCATCTACTATTAAATAAATATTTTCCATTTGACTATTTTTAAACTTCGCCTGATTTTTGCTTTGATTAATTTTAATTATATTTATCGTTTTAGTTTTATTTATTAGATAATCTAAAACGCGTTCCACCAGCTCCTCATCTGACAAATCAACTAGATTCCCCACTGTTGGCAAATTTATAATATATAAAAAATTTGATTGTGATCCAAATATATAAAAAGTAGGTTTATTAGAAAAATTATTTAAAAAATTTAAAGATTCCGCATATATAAATGTTTCAAGAAGAGTTGTTTTCCCAGCTCCAAAACTGCCATAAATTATTAAATTTCCGTCAATTTCTGGACAATACTTGAAAAAATCACGCCTTTGTTTATCTGGCCTATCTACCAAACATAAATCAGCAATTTTCTCTTTATTTTCTAAAATACAATCCTCCAACAATATGATATCTGGCAGCTCCTCTAGCCAAGGTCTATATGGTTTTTTTAAACCTGATTTGATATAACCGTTTTTTATAAATAAAATCTTTTCTAGCAAAAAGTCGTCATTATCTATAAAAGGACTCTGAAATTGAATAACGTCTTTATTAGTATATTTCACCGCTCCGCGCCCCTGAATATCTGGACTAAAATGAGCTGCTAGATTTTGCCCTATAATATCATTAGAATCTGTTTCATCTGCCACTCGTAAAGCAATTCTTAAATTTGTGTTCGCCCTAAGATTATCTTTTATAATCCCTGAAGGCCTCTGAGTCGCTAAAATCAAATGAAGCCCAAGTGATCTTCCTCTGGCTGCTATATCTATAAGACCGTCTAAAAAATCTGGAATATCGCTTACCAAAGCCGCTAACTCGTCGACAACAATTATTAAAGAACTCGGCGCTTTTTCTGGAAATTTTTTTTGCATATCCTTTAAGTCTTTTACACCAGCTTCTGAAAAAATTTTCTCACGCCTTTTTAGCTCAGCCTTCAAAGAAATTTGAGTCCTGTAAAAAAGCTTTGGCGACAAATCTGTCACTAAACCAACACAATGAGGAAGTTCGCTAATAGCCCCAAAAGCTGACCCTCCCTTATAGTCTATTAATAAAAAATTTACATCTGAAACTGGCGAAATTAGCGCCAAAGACAAAATCCATGATTTTATAAATTCGCTCTTGCCGCAGCCTGTTGTTCCACCAATCAAACAGTGCGGTCCATTTTCTATTAAAGAAATAAATGCGGGCCCGGCTGATGATATGCCAATGGGGGCTTGCAATTTATAATTATGAAAATAATCTATCTTTTCTTGACTGCTCAGAAGAGAATAATTAATATGTTTACCGTTTAGATATTTATTTTTTAAATAATCTTTTTCAAATTGAGAAAACAATAAATTTTTTGATAAATTTGTGAAAATATTTTTAGCCATAGGATCTGCCAAACTGCATAAAACCTTCAAAGCCTGAGAATAATTATTGTAATCAAAATATTCATAAGAATCTATATGCACTAACTGGGAACTTTTCGTGAAAGCTATTATATTATTATTCAAATCTAAAATAGTTTTGCATATTGAGGGTAAGTTATTTTTAGAATCGGAAAAGCACAATAAATAAATGTTTTCATTTTTTTCAGCTAATGAAATGCTTGATTTAAAATTGTTAAAACAAAATATCACACAAATTTCTCTATCTATATTTTCCAAATTATCAAACGAAACATAATGGGGCAAATATTCTATAAATGATAATTGTTTTTGAATAGATTCATCCGAAATATACGAGATTTTTAAATCTCTGGGCCTGTGTAAAGCGCAAAGTTGCAAAACAAAGGAGCAAATAAAAGAATAAGCTGTTGTGAAATTCCCTATAACACCTAATGCATCATTTGCTTTATTTAATTTTTTTTTAGTTATATCAGATGTTAAAGCGTTATTAAAAGAATGAACTAAGGGAGCGTTTGATAAAATGCTGCCATTTTTCAGCAAATTGTCTATTTTTGTTTTAGTGGCAACTTCTAAATTTTCTGAACTAGAAACATCGCTTTCGTTTGAATTCAAAAGTTTTATAGAACTAGGCGTTTGCCCTAATCCCAAACGGAGACACAAAAACTCTTCATCTTCCATATCGCGAGACCAAATTAACGAATTTAAAGAAAGAACCGCATTAATAATTTCTGAAACTGACGGATACTGTTTGTTTTTAATCAAAACTTCTTGACTTTTATATTCTAATATTTGATGGCTTATTAAATCCATTTTCTGTTGCCACAATTTTTTAGAATTTTTTTTCTTACGCTTAATTCCAACTTTCGTGTCAATAAAATTTGCCACAACTATTACTGGTGAAAGCGCCATAAATAATATTGACATAGTGTTAGGATTTATCAAAAACATGCTCAGCCCCAAAACTAACGGCGCAAAAGAAGCCACTATAGGAAACCGAGTTTTTTCAAAATTAATATTTAATTTAGGCAACTTTATTTCAATAGTTCTAAACCTAACAAAATTATGAGGTGAAGGAGTAAAATATTTTTTTCGCATTATTTATTTATTAGCTGACTTTCATAATTGACTATTTCTATATCGGTTCTATCATTTTTAGTTGACAGAAAATCCATAAAATTGTGTTCTTTTGTTGGATAATGTGTCTTCACTTCTGGAGCATATATTTGCATTTGATGGACATATAAAAGATCCCTGGGCTTGGCTATTCCTTGCAAATTTAAGTCATTGCGCGGCAAAACAATAGTTTCCCAATTTTTCATATCAGGATTTTTCTTTAAATCTGCTTGGGTCACATAATCATTAGCAAATTCATAAGCCAAAACATTTGTTTTGTCACTTATATTAAATCTGGCAATCGGCGCTGCAAAAGAAACAACTTGTTTTACATTAAAAATGTCATTATATTTAGACGCAAAAAATGCCGAAGTTAAACCCCCTAATGAAAAACCAGCCAGCATAACAGGCGGCTTGGAAAAATCAGAAATTCCTCTTTTTTGCATTTCTGTTTCAAGCGCGGTTTTAGCCAAACTTGCAAGATTAGAATTTCCGCTCATAATATTAAAATCCTCAGGCCAGCCGTTAACCTCTTTCCATCTTGTTGTGCACGGCAAAAGAACTGTGAAGGAGGGTGGCACACCCTCCTTCACCATAATCTGAATATTGGTGACGCCATCAAAAGTGTATGAATCTATCGAACCTGATTTATAGGCTAATTCTTCCAACGTGGCAGGTTTTTTATATAAAAACATATCCTTAGGAAGTGTTTTATCATAATCTATTGTTTGTTTTTCTATTTCTAAATCTGTATGTTTAGGAGATAACAACAATATTGAATCATTTAAAAACCCATTTAGTTTACAAACTAATGCTAAAAACCCAGATAATAGCTCAATGTTCACAGGCGAATTTTGAGCGGCTTGACCAACTTTATCAAGCATATCATATTTAAAATTTTCCCAAGCAGACAAGCCTTCACCTTCTAAAAACATCTCTTTAAAATTAGTAATTAAAGCATTCACCGCTCCCGCGCCAGAAATCAAAAAACCTGCCATTAAATTAACTGCGACTCCTGGCAAATTTAACTGAAAAATTCGTAAAATATTTTTTTCATAAGCTTTATATTTCTTATTGGCATTTAATATTGTATTGCTAAAATTATACAAACTGTTTGAAATGTTTTTAAGCCGAAACGAGCAATTTTGCAAGCTTTCAGCCATCTCATTAAATGAATAAGGGGAAATAAACTGTGAATAAGATATAATTGTGTCCGAAAAAACATTTTTGCTTACATTACTTATTTCATCGCACAAAACAGCTAATGAATTAATTTTTGAAATAGCAAAATCTAGATCAACATACGAAATTATGACTTTATCATCATACCGCATCAAAGAATCTCCCTTTATATATAGCCGCACTTAATATTAATTTTAATTCATCCAAAGAAGACTTTGCTAAATATTGTTTATTGCCGCTTTCAGAAATTAGTTGATACCACTTGCCGCTTTTGGTTTGTAAAAAGCATTTTATACTAGTGTTTTTCGTGTCATTATCCAAGTCAGTGATTGACAAAAACATCCCAATTGGAAAATCGGTATTTAAATCAATTAATTCATCTTTTTGTTCAGAGTTTGACAATTTGCTAAAACTCATTTCACCAGACTGCAAAATTTTGTTAACCATTTCCTCATAAAAATTTATAGTTTCAGCATAGGAATTTGACTTTTTTCGCAATATACCTTTTTCATAATCTTCTCCATAAGCTGAAAAAAATATATCTATTTCACCATTATTATTTATAGTTCCCGATATTTCTCTTCGGGCGTTTTCTGTCCAGGCTTCACAAACAATTCTATATGTCATTTTACTATATTATTTAGAATTTTTGCTACTTTGCAAAAGCAGTTTTTCATTATTTTTCAGTATTTGGTATGCATGGCGGCGGACTTTGTCCGCCGCCATATCAAGTTCATCAGCGTTAACTTTTAATTCGCCATAATATATTCCTAACTGATTGCGATAAGCTGACCCAGCGTCGCCTTTCCATTTAACATTTGACAAAGATTTATATACTATATCAGCATCCGTCCTGAGCCTATCAGCTAAACTTTTTATATAAAGGCTTTTAATGCTTATTGCTTCAGAATCCAAGATCACAATTACCTTATTTGCAAATCCTAATTATTTTAAAGAAGCAGCCAGCTGAGCGTCGGTGTCGCGCAAAGTTTGTTCAGCAGATTTCAAAAATCTTATAACGTCATCGAGTCCTTGAATTGCTGATCTAGCGCCAGTCGTGAAACGGCCAAAAGCCTCATGAAAAACTCCTGATGCTTGGTCTGTCACAAAACCGTCAGATACTAATTCTTCAATTCTTTGTTTGAGAAGATCTAATTCTCCATATATTGCATCTCGGCCTTTGCCTATATTTGCGCTAGCTATTTGCAGCTGTTCATACGAAATATTTATATTCATATTTTCCTTTCATTAAAATTTATATTGCTTTTTTAGTATGGCAACAAAAATTTTAGATGTCAAATAATAATATTAATTTGTTGAAAAACAATAACTGTTGAAAACTCAAAAAGTGATTTTTCTTGAGACGTTCTTAAATTCCAAATTTTAAAAGTTTCATCAACACCCCCCCAACTTATTTACACTAAAAGATGTGGCTTCGCAGAACTCTTGCCCTAAAACAAACTATCATCTAAAAACGCCTAGCAATCGTATCGTGTAGATTATATAATCCAAAATAACATTACGGTAATAATTTTTTAGAACAGTGAGCGTTTTTTTTTTTTTGTAAAAATTTAATTAGAGTCTTTATTTAGAACTGTGGAATAATATTATGAAATTTTTGAAATTAAAAAAATTAGGTATTTTGAGCACAATTTGTCTGTTTAATATTGCTCTATTTTTAAACGGTTTAATTTCTGCTAGTGCTTCTGTTCCTCAAACAGTTTTAGGC
>JAITSB010000050.1 GCA_031288095.1 Candidatus Opitulatrix roisinitermitis
TTTTCAACAGATAAAGTTCTAATATGTTCAGAATTTATTGCTATGGCTTTTTTATAATCAAATCGAGCAGCATTGGGGTTGACGTTTTTTATATTAAAGTTTTTTATAAATTCCTCTGGCGAAAAAATATCTCTATCAGGGGCTATTGCCCAGCCTAAAAGTGCTAAATAATTTATAAAAGCCTCAGGCAAAAAACCTTCATCTTTATATAAAAATAGATTTGACGAAGGGTCTCTTTTAGACAATTTCTTATTGCCTTCCCCCATAACATAAGGCAAATGTCCGAATTGAGGCACTCCGTCATCAGGATTTTTATTTATACCTATTTTTTTTAAATATTTATAAAGTATTATTTGCCGAGGCGTTGATGACAAAATGTCCTCACCTCGCAAAACGCAATTTACACCCATAAGTGCATCATCCACTGGATTAACCAGAGTATATAAAGGGTGACCATTTCCTCTAACTATCACAAAATCAGGCACAGAACCAGCCCGAAAAGTTATTTCTCCTCGAATTAGATCTGTGAAAGTTATATCTTCATCAGGCATTTTAACTCTTATAACAGGCTTTCGTCCAGCTTCTAAAAATGCTTGTTTTTCGCTATCTGTCAGATTTCTATCATATCCATCATAGCCAAACTGCTCAGGACGTCCAGCTGCTAAATTGCGCTGTTTTATTTCTTCTGCTGTGGAAAAACTTTCATAAGCTAGTTTTGAATCTAATAATTTTTGAACAACTTCTTTATAAATATCATAGCGTTCAGACTGCCTATACGGACTATCAGGTCCGCCCACTTCTACGCCTTCATCCCAGTCAATATTTAACCAACGCAAAGCTTCTAATAAAAGTTTATAAGAAGCCTCTGAATCTCTTTCAATATCAGTGTCTTCTATACGAAATATAAATGTTCCGCCTGTATGTCTAGCCCAGGCCCAGTTAAAAAGAGCTGTTCTTATATTGCCTACATGCGGCACTCCTGTTGGAGAAGGACAAAAACGAACTCTTGGTTTAATGATCTTTTCCAGAGGATTTTTTGGAGGTATTTTCATTTTCTAAATCATAGATAATATATTCTTGCGCGTTTTCGTCATCGTTCTTTTCTTGTATTTCGGCTAATTTCTTTTCTATATCTTCAATATCTTTAATTTTGCCCATTTTTTCATAGACATAAGTTTTAGCTTCTAGAAGTCTTTCTTTTGCATCCATACTAATGCCCTTTTGTCTAATTTGTCTATTCAAAAGAGCTAAGGCTGGTTCATAAAATCCTTGGTCTGCTTTAGCCGCTGCCACAACTATTATATATTCTATTCGAGTCTGATCATCAAATTTTTCGCTATTATAAATTGACGATTTAGCAACATTGTCTATATTCCCTAAACCTCTTTCACAATCTAGAATCATCGGCTCATAATCGTTATTGCCGTTAATTCTTTGAGCAGTTTTTAATTCACGACGAGCTAAATAATAATCACCTTTTCTATAAGCTATTATTCCTAAAGTTTCACGAGTCACGTCAATTCTAGAAACCTTATGAGCTGCAAATAAAGCATGTTTAAAAGCTAGATTAATATCTATATCCATAAAATGTTGGGCTGCCACAATATGTAAACCAATTCTTTTAGCCAAATCTTTAGGGAGTGTTTTTAACCTAGAAATAGCGTCTTTATTTAGCATATAAATTTCTAAACCTTCTGGAATAACAGGCTCTTCAATGGTCGTTTTTTTTATAAAATCTTCAAATTTATTAGGGTTTTTAGTTTGACTTTTATTAATTTGACTTTTATTAAAGGGAGTTTTAGATTTTTCAGTCATACTTTAATTCTACATTGCTAAGTTAGTTTTTGTCAAGCACAATCCCTGCAGTGTTTTTTTTGCCTTTTTTTAAAAGCGCATATTTCCCATAAAAAAAGTCATTAGAATTTAATTTATATAGTTCATCAGTTATTCTTTGGTGATTTAGATATAAACTTCCCTCTTTAATTGAACGTCTGCCATCAGACTTCGATTGAATTAATCCTGATTGCAAAAAAACCTCAATTATATTTTCACCATTTGAAATTTTAGTAAGTTCTTGGTTTTTTATAGAAAATAAGACCTGATAAAAAGTTTTTTCATCTATATTTTTTTCAATATCTGTTTTATCTATATCATTTTTGATTTTTCCAAAAAAGAAATTTGTGGCAGCTTTAGCAGCGTTCAGCCCCTTTTTACCATGAACAAATTCTGTGATATTTTCCGCTAAAATTCTTTGACTTAATCTTTCAGCAGGATTAGATTTTGCTTGTTCTATAATATTATTTATTTCATCGATTGATAAAAAGGTGAAAATTTTTAACAATTTTTCTGCATCTTGGTCTGAAACATTAAACCAAAACTGATAAAAAGTATACGGCGACATCATATTAGGGTCTAGCCAAACAGTTTGGCCATCTTCTGATTTACCAAATTTTGAGCCATCAGCCTTAGTTATAATAGGGGTTGTTAAAACACTAACTTCCTGACCAGTAGATTTTTTTATTAAATCTAAACCAGCCGTTAAATTGCCCCATTGGTCTTGACCGCCTGTTTGCAGAATAATATTATATTTTTTATAAAGACATAAATAGTCTAAAGCTTGCATAACTTGATAGGAAAATTCTGTATAACTAATACCATCTGGTGAATTTAATCTTTTAGCAACAGTTTCTTTAGAAATCATATTGCCCACTCTAAAATATTTGCCTATATCTCGCAAAAAATCTATAACTGTGATATTTTTTGTCCAATCAAAATTATTAACTATTTGGGCAGAATTAGATCCTGTGAAATCAAAAAATTGTTTAGTCTGTTCAGACAAAATTTCTGTCCACTGAACAATTTTCTCCTTTGTTTGCATAATTCTTTCGCCTGATTGTCTAGGGTCTCCTATAAGACCTGTGGCGCCGCCAATAACTAAATAAGGCTTATGACCTTTTAATTGCAAATGTCGCATAAGAATTATTTGGACTAAATTGCCGTGATGTAGCGAAGGAGCGGTTGGGTCAAATCCGCAATAAAAACTAATAGGTTTGCCTTCTAAAAGCTTAGACAGTTTATTTTCGTCAGTTGTATGAGAAACTAGTCCCCGCCATTTTAATTCATCTAATAATTTCATATAGCACCCAATTTATCTAAATTATTCTAATTTTGTTATACATCATTCTATATTATTGCCCTAAATTATCTATTGTCTTAAATTGCCGCCAATATTTTCTACAGCTGAAATAATTATTTTGCGTAAATCTAATAAATCATTATCTTTTAAAGTTTTATAATTAGATCTAAATTGAATAGAAAAAGTATATGATATTTTATTTTCGGGCAAATTGCTTCCTTTGTAAATATCATAAAGCTCAATGTTTTCAATAATATTTGAATTTTGTAAATTGTTTGCTTTGGTGATATTGGTATTGTCGCTATTATAATTGTTGCTATTATTTATTTCATAGTTTTTAGCGGCCTTTAGAATAGTATTAATTAGATCTTTCGCTTTAAGGCTTTTATCAACAACAAATGCTAA
>JAITSB010000010.1 GCA_031288095.1 Candidatus Opitulatrix roisinitermitis
AAGCGATTAGCTGAGGGGTATATTAATTTAAAAATTATTCCTTTAGCCTGGATAGATTTTTATTCTAATGGACATCATTATTCAATTAGAGCAGCGCGCGCCGCTGAAATTGTTTTTCGCAATCAGCCCGAATTGGCTTGGGATTTTATAGAACTTCTTTTAAAAAGAGGTGTTCAACCTCGCGAGGCTGCCAATTACGACCCCGAACAGGGCAGCAATTTGCATTTAGCTAAATTGGCAGCCTCGCTCGGAGCTGGTGGCAAAGGAGCTGGTGGCAAAGGAGCTGATAGTGAAGGATCTGATGGCCAAGGAGTTAGCAAACAGGTTTTAAAGGAAATAGAAAATATTTCTGATTCAGATAGTTTAGCTAAATCTATGGAAAAAGAAGCTGAAATAATTCGTCAAAATAATCTTATACCAGGGACCCCTTCGCTTTTTATAGACGGTAAACTTTGGGATTTTGCTGCCAAACTGTAAACTAAAAATATGCAACCTTTGCAAGAAACTATCGAAGAACTAGAAAAAAAATCTTATGCAGTTATGAGAATAGGCGTTTTAGCGCTGTCTTCTGGCTGCGGAGGCTATGGGGTTAAGGATTTTATGAAAACTGTGGCGTCTTTTTTAGGTATTGAAAATCAAGCTCATGTCACTTTAACAGAAATTAATTCAACTTGTCGTTCACAGAGTTATTCTTTAACAAGAGTTCATGAAATTCCAACAGTCGATGTTAATGTTGATAAAATTTACGAATTGGAAAAATTAGCTGACAAAATAAAGGATGAGCCAAATTTGCCAGTTTATGGTTTAAAAAAATCCACTCCTATAATAGAAGATAATTTATTAGAACTGCCAATAATTAGAAAAATTAAAAATAAAGTCAAAACTAAACAAAATTCTGAAACTGCCCAATTAAATGAGCGGCTTGAATGGTTTGATAGTCAGATGGAAAAAATAGAAACTCGCCCAATTCCTTACAATAGCCCTATAATAGGACCCCTTTCAGCTCTTGGCTGTGCGGGAATTTCGTTAATTATTGGTTTAGATATGATAGCGGCTATTTGCGCTTTTATAGGCGGGGCTTTTGGACAAACTTTGAAATGGTATATGTCTAAAAAATACATTAATCAATTTGCTAGTATTGGCGCTAGCGTGGTTTTAGCAGGAGCTGTTTATATAATTTGTAGCAAAATTTTTGATATATTTATGCCAAATTCTGGAGTGGCTATGAGCGGTTATGTGGCGTCTATGATATTCATAATTCCGGGGTTTCCAATGTTGACAGGTGCTTTGGATTTAGCGAAATTAGATTTTTCATCAGGTTTGCAAAGAATTTTATATGCTATAACTGTTTTATTTGTTTCGGGTTTTGCTATGTGGGTGGTGGCAGGAGTCACAGGCTTTGCTCCTTTGCAGCCAATTGACATTGCTTCGCCTGAGGCTTTGCAGATTGTCTTTTTTGCAATTGCTTCTTTTTTTGGAACAATTGGTTTTGCTTTTCTTTTTCGCTGTCCAATTTATTTAACGCTAGTTTGCGGAGTTTTAGGAACTGTTGCTAATGTTATTTATTTTGCGGAAATTAGATATATCAATTTGCCGCAAGTGGCTGCAGCATTGTTTGCTGCTTTGTTAGCCGGGGTTTTTTCCAATTATTTTACTGTTAAAAGGCATATTCCGCGTTTAGCTTTTTCGGTTTCTATAGCTGTTATTATGGTTCCTGGAACAGCTCTTTATAATATGTTATATTATATGAATATTAAGGATATAAATATGGGAATTTTTTGGCTTTTTCAAGCTACAAGTGTTTTATGCGCTGTGGCTTTAGGATTAATTTTGGCGCATATTTTGACTGATAGAAATTGGACTTTTGACAAAAATAAAATAAAACCGACTTTTTTGGCAGCTAAAATTGACGATAACTAGTATATAAAAAAAAGCTGAATATTATGGATTTAACAATAGATATTTTGGTTATTCTATTTTTTACATTTATTGGCGGATTGTTTTCGGCTATAGAAATGGCTTTTGTGACATTGCGGACGTCACAGATAAATCAGTTAAAAGAGGCCGGTGATAAAAGATCTTTAAAAGTTGTGAAGCTAGCCAATAATCCTAATCGCTTTCTTTCGGCAGGGCAAATAGGTGTGACGGTTTCTGGATTTTTGTCAGCTTCATTTGGAGCTGCCACAATTGTGCCGTTTTTAGAACCATTTTTTAAATTTCTGCCCTTTTCCCAGTCAGCTATTTACACTCTTGTTTTGGTTTTAGTGACTTTAATTATTTCCTATCTTTCGCTGGTTTTTGGCGAATTAGTGCCTAAACGCTTAGCCTTAGCGAATCCTGTTTCTGTGGCAAAATTCACTGTTCCTTTTATAGACGTTTTTTCGTATATAGTCAAACCAATTGTTTGGCTTTTGTCTTATTCCACTAATGTTTTTGTGAAATTATCAGGCGGTAATCCAGAAATAACTAAGGATGAAATAACAACTGCTGAATTAAAAACTATGGTTTTAGGACATGATGAATTGCCTAATGAAGAAAAAGAGATTTTGTCAGACATTTTTGAGGCTAGTGAAAAAACTGTCCAGCAAGTTATGAAGCCCAGAACCGATGTGATTTTTTTGGAGGCGGATGATAAAATCATAGATATTATAAAAACTCTGTCAGATGCTCAGTATACTCGTTATCCTGTTATAGACGATGATATAGATGATGTTAAAGGTTTTGTTCATATAAGAGATTTGCTTTTGGAATATTCTAAAAATCCTAAAACTAATAAAAAAGTGATTGATTTTGTGCGGCAATTTTTGCGCATTCCGGGGACTAGTTTTATTATGCATGCTTTGGCTTCTATTAAAAACACATCTTCACAAATTGCTTTGGTGGTTGACGAATATGGCGGCACAGACGGAATTGTGACCTTGGAAGATATTTTAGAAGAGTTTGTTGGTGAAATTTATGATGAATATGATAAAAACACTTCTGATGCTAGATTCAGAAAAACCGATGGCACAGTTTTTTTGGACGGACATATAGATATAGAAGATTTTTTTGCTAAAACAGGCGTTAAATTAGAAGATGGGCCATATGAAACTTTGGCAGGCTATATAATTTTTAGATTAGGTCGTTTAGCCAAAGTTAATGATGAAATAATTTTTCGACAAGGCAATAATGGCATAAAATTAGTTGTTTCCAAAACAGACCATCATAGAATTGTTAGAGTCAAAATTTTAGGTCTTGATATACTTAAACTATGAAGGCTATTCCTGAAAAAGCCGCTGTTGACAACATTGAAGCCGGCTGGATTAAAACA
>JAITSB010000056.1 GCA_031288095.1 Candidatus Opitulatrix roisinitermitis
CGTCGATTTTTAGGAAACCATTGAGCCAATATTTTTTGACAAGCTGGTGAACCAATGGATTGAAAAACGCCGGTTAGGGCTGCAATAATAATATATAAAGCAATTATATTTTGTGACCAGGCAAACCAAGCTGTTATAAAAGATGATATAACTAGCCCTAAAGTCACAAATTTTTGGGGAGAGATTTTATCTGCTAAAAGCCCTGTTATAGGGCGAGAAATTCCGTAGGAAATTGCTATTGCGGCTAAAACACTGCCGACTTGGTCGGCATTTAAATCTAAATAGGCTGTGGAAGCGTTAAAAGAATTTCTGACTAATGTGTATGTTGTATATAAAAGATAAGTGCCTAAGAGAACGCAAAATTGATATTTTAAATATTTCCGTTCCATAAAGTAAGTCTACCATAGGACGATATTGAGCAAATCTGTTATGCTAAACTAGGCTTATGAGATTGGTCTTGGCTGGCGGAGGAAGTGCTGGTCATATAAATCCGATGTTAGCAGTTGCTCAACAGGCTAAACAACAAGGTTTTTCAATAACAATGATTGCTGGAAAAACTGATATAGACCAGAATTTAATTAACAACAAAGAATATGATGTGGTTTTTATCAAAAAAGTTCCTTTTCCTAGAATTCCTCATAAAAAGGATATTTTGTCTTTATCAGATTTATTATTAGTGATAAATTTTTTCAAAAAAACGCTTATTTTTCCAATAGCTTTTTTATTGGAAACAAGAAAATGCCGAAAAATATTGCAGTCTAAAAAGGCCAATGCTGTTTTAGGATTTGGCGGATTTATAGCTTCACCTGTTTATTTGGCTAGCATTTTTTTGAAAATACCTATATATATACATGAGGCTAATGTATGTGTTGGCTTAGCTAATAAAGCTGCATCTTTTTTTGCTAAAAGATTTTTTACAGCTTTTCCAGCTGTTGTTAATTTAAACACAAAAAATAATAAAAGTAAATTTCAATTTGTTGGACTGCCTTTAAGGAAGGAATTTTTAGCCGTTGGCAAAACTAAAAATAGCCTAACTAAAAATAGCCTAACTAAAAATAACCTAAATAAAAATAAATTAACTAAAAATAACCTAAACAAAAAGGTAAATTTACTTGTTTTTGGCGGTTCACAAGGCGCTAAATCTATTAATCAAACAATTATTAAAGCTTTGCCTAATTTATTGAAAATATGTAATATTACACATATTACAGGGCCGGGCAAAAAACAAAAACTCAGCAAAACAAATGCTGAAAATTTTTCTTATACTCAATTAGAATATTCTAACAATATGGCAGAACTTTTAGAAAAAACAGATTTTACGATTGCTCGCGCTGGCGCGGGTACTGTTTTAGAAATTGCTAGTTTGGCTGTGCCAGCTTGTTTTGTTCCTTTGCCTTTTGGCAATGGCGAGCAATCGCTTAATGCTGATTATCTAGTTCAAAAAAAAGCAGCTATTGTCTGCGCTGATAAATTATTTAGTGTTGAATTTATTGAAAATATTATTATTCCTCTTTTAAAAAATCCTAAAAAGATGCAGCTTATGAGGGCTAATGCTAAAAAAGCGATCAAAACTAATGCTAGTGAAATAATAGTTAAAACAATTCTAAATGATATTAAAAATGTCTGAAATTTGTAAAATACATTTTATAGGTGTGGGCGGAGCTGGCATGGGCACTTTGGCGCAAATGTATTTAGAAGCTGGCTATTTAGTGCAAGGCTCAGATCAGACAGATTTGAATAATAATGTTTCTGTTCTGAAAAAATTAGGTATAAAAGTTTTTGTTGGTCATAAAAAAGAAAATATAGTTGATGCTGATATAGCGGTAATAACCAGTGCTATAAAGGATAATAATCCTGAATTGCAAGCGGCTAAGAAAAAAAATATTCCTATATTGCATAGGTCTGAAGCCTTAGCAAAATTAGTTAACCCGGCTTATTTAATTTCCATTGCTGGAGCTCACGGCAAAACAACCACAGCCGCTTTATTAGCGCATACTTTGCAAGAATTAGGTGTGGATTGTTCTTATTCTTTTGGAGCAAATATAATTGGTGATAACAGATCTGTCACAGGAGGCTATATTGGAAAAGATAATATAGCTGTTATAGAAGCAGATGAATCAGACGGCTCTTTTTTGAATTTTGATTCAGATATAGCAATTATTTTAAATATTGAACCAGATCATCTAGATCATTATAAAACGCCGCAGGCTTTTTTGGCCGCTTTTGGCGAATTTGCCAAAAAAGCCAAGAATTTGGTTTTATTTTGCGGGGACGATAAAAAAACTTTTGAGTTTCTGATGAATTTAGATAAAAAAAAGTTAATTAGTTATGGGGCGGAAAAATATAATGATTTTAGTCTTGACAATTTTTCGGCTTTTAATGATTTGGGCCTTGATAATTTTTCGACTGACAGTTTGTCTCCATTAGGGAAATTAGAAAATTTGCCTCTGTCAGGAAATTTGCCTCTGTTAGGGGAGCACAATAAACTTAATTCTCTAGCTGTTTTTTTGGCTGTGAAAAATATTTTTAATGAAAAAGCCGTTTTAAACAAAAAACCCGTTTTAAACAATAATAGTGAAAAAATAGATAATAGTGTAAAAATAGATAATAGTGAAAAAATAGATGATGCTCAAATTATTCAAGCTATAAAAACTTTTCCAGGTGTTTCTAGGCGGTTTGAATTTAAAGGCAGCGTGAAAAGCGTGCGTTTATTTGATGATTATGCTCATTTGCCTTCAGAGATTGAGGCGACCATTTTAGCAACCAGGCCTTTGTTGCGCAATAATGGGAAAATAAAAGTTTTATTTCAAAGCCACCTTTTTTCCAGAACAAAGAATTTCGCCGCCTCCTTTGCTAAAGCTTTAGAGCTGTCTGATGCTGTAATTGTGACAGATGTATATCCAGCTAGAGAACCGATTGACCCCAATGTGACGCCAGAAACTATTTTGCAACATATTACTAGAAATATGGATTTCTGGTCAATTCCAGACAGACATAAAGCGGCTAAAAAATTAGGTCAAATAGCCCAGTCAGATGATATTTTGCTGACTCTTGGTGCTGGAGATTTGAATATTTTAGATAAAGAAATATTGGGGGCTATTAATGTCTGATAAAAGACATCCGGGTCCTATATATTCCAATCCCCAAAATACTAAAAGAGTTTTAGCATCAAAATCGGTTTCTTATTCGCAATATAGAAAAACCTCTTTTAAAAAGACTAAACAAAATAAAAAGAAAACGCCAAACAAAAGAAAAGGCTATTTTAGTCAAAAAGGGTTGCATTTTTTTATCACGGCGGTTTTAACAGCTCTAGCAGCTTTGGTTATTTTGTGGATTATATTTGTTTCACCGGTTTTTGCTTTGTCAAAAAATAATATAAATATAACCGGCACTGGCAAATATATTGAAACTCAAACAGTTATTAATTCTTTAAACAAATATATAGGGATTCCTATAACTGTTTTAAATATTCGCGATTTAGAAAAAGAGATTTTTCAGCAAAACGGTGTGGCTTCAGTTGATATTGAAAGGCTTTGGACAAATGGTTTATCTATAAAAGTGGTTCAAAGTAGTCCTCTGGCATATATTGAGTCTAATAAACAGTTTATTTTGCTTGATAAAGATGGCAAAATAACTCAAATAAATAAATCCTCTTATAAAGATTTTCCAAAAATAGTTTTTTCAGACAACAGTAGATTAACACAGCCTTTTATTTTAAAAGCGTTGGATGAATTTTCTGCCGATTTTAGAAAAAATATTTTTCAAATAAGTGCTAAAACTTTTGATAGTATAACCACTAAACTAAATACTGGCAAAACAATTATTTGGGGCTCAAATGAAAATATTTCTAAAAAAGAAGCAATTGTTAAAAAAATGCTCGAAAATTCAGAATTAATCGGTGATAAAAAAACCATAGATATTTCTGCGACTTATAAGCCTATAATTAAATAAGACACGCCTTAAATACACATATTTTTCACAAATGCATTTAAACTATTTTAGTATGATATATGTTATTTTATACTAGAAATAGAAAGGTTAGGCTTATGGTAGAAGAATTAGGAAATGTTCCTATAAAAGTATTTGGTATTGGCGGAGGCGGCGTTAATGCTATTAATACTATGATTCAGTCAGGCTTAACAGGTGTGGAATTTATTGCTGCTAACACAGATGCGCAGAATTTAATGTTAAGTGAAGCTGATGTCAAATTAAATATAGGGGTTGAATTATCAGCTGGTGAAGGCATTGGCGGAGATCCTGAAAGAGGTAGGCAGGCCACAGAAGCGCATTCTGAGGAAATAAGGAAGGTTTTAGAAGGAGCTAGGTTAGTTTTAATTACCACCGGCGAAGGCGGAGGAACAGGGTCTGGCGGAGCGCCTGTTGTGGCTAAAATATCAAAAGATATGGGTATTTTAACTATCGGGGTTGTAACAACACCTTTTTCTTTAGAACTAGAACAAAGAATGAATGTAGCAAAAAAGGGCGTTGAAGAATTAAGAACCGAAGTAGACGCACTTATGGTTATTTCAAATGATAAATTATTAACAATTGGCGATGATAATTTAGATTATGACTCAGGTCTAAAAATGGCTGATAATATTTTACATACTTGTGTGGAAGCTGTGACAGAAGTTATTCATAAACATTATACACCAAATATTGATTTTAGAGATATTGACAGGATTTCTAGGTCTATTGGAACATTGCTTATAGGAATTGGCCGTGCTAGCGGCGAAGATAGAGGTTCAAAAGCGGTTATGAATGCTTTAGAATCTCCTTTATTGGATGACAAAATTTCTGAGGCCACAGGTGTGGTTGTTGGTATTCAATCAAGCTCAAATTTTCTAATGACAGAAATAACTGATTTAGTTAAGCCAATTCAAAGAATTTTGAAAAAAGACGCTTGGTTTAAATTTGGCAGAGCAGTCGATGAATCATTAGGCGACGAAGTGAAGGTCATAATTATAGCTTCTGGTTTTCAAAGTTCAGATAAAGGTTTTAGCGAAAGATTTAAAGAGTTAAATCAAAGTTTAGGAATTGACAGAAGCGCAATTTCTGCTTCACAATCTAATTCGGCTTCGTCTCCGGCAATTCCTAATATGACAGGTGGAATAAACATAGTTGGAGAGGAAGAGCATAGGAGTTTAGATGTGGAAAGCGCCACAGAAGCTATTGAAATTCCTGACAGCACCCAAAATAAAACTGTTTCAGGCTCTAATCAAGCTATATCAAAAGAAAGTGTTTCAAGTTCAAGTTTAAATATTCCGCCATTTTTAGATTTAGATAAGGAGTAGATATTATGGCAAAATTTATAGATAAATTCAAAGAGGCCGTTGATTTTGACGGCAATGAAGAAGATTACACAGAGTATAATGACCTAGGTGAAGAAAATTATGCTTCAGTTAATCAAAAAAACCCAGAGCCAAGAACAATTAATGCTTTTGGCGGACAGACTAAAAGAATTGCAAATTTTTCGCCAACAAGTTATCATGCTGACGCCACAAAAATAGCTAAAATTTTCAAACAAGGCACGCCTGTGGTGTTTAACGCAGCGACTTTGTCAGAACCTGATAAAAACGCTCTTATTCAATTCTGCGCTGGTCTAGTTTATGGTTTAGACGGCAGTATTGAAAAAGTGGCTTCTAGCGAAGATGTTTTTTTGATAACACCGCGTAACACGGAGATTTTAAAAGATCAGTCAAACGCTCAAGCACCTTCTTTTGCTACAGAATATTTTAATTAATAACTTATAAAATAATAGATTTGTGTTATCGGTGGCTAGCTGTAATTGCGCTGGGCTAAGAGGCTCTAATTTAACAGGTAAATCTGCTCTTAGAGGTTTTTCAATGGCTGAGTGGTTGAAAAATTCGCCCGAAATAGATATTTTGGCAATTCAAGAAACGCGGGTTAATGAAATACAAGTCCGCGATCCGCTTTTAAAAATGGGTATAGATTATGATGATTTTTTCTTTCAACCTGATTTATATAAAAAAGGACATGGGGGAGTTGCTTTGGTGGCCCGTTCAGGAAAATTCACTGATATAAAAACTCCTTTTGAAGATATAGAAAGTTCCCAAAAAAATGGATTTTCAGGACGCTGGATTGAAGGCGACTGGGAAGATCAAACAGGCAGAAAACTAAAAATAGTTTGTGCTTATTTGCACCATGCTGATTCGCCAAAAGTTAAATTAGCTAATGGTGAATTAATTGACAGAGATAAAGCTATTAAATCTATGGATGATAAACATAAATTCATGGCTAGCGTGACTCAGAGAATACGTCAAATAGATAAAGAGTGCAAAAAAACTAATAAGCCTTATTTAATTGTGGGAGATTTTAATATAGCTCATCATAAAATAGATATTAAAAACTGGAAATCAAATATTGACAAAGCCGGATTTTTGCCTGAGGAAAGAGCTTGGATGGAGCTGTGGATGCCAACAAACAAAAAGTTTATTGAAGAAAATGAATTCTTTTCTAATAAAGAGATAGTCTATAAATATAATTCTCGTTTGGATTATTGTCCGCCAAAGACTAACCAATTTTCCGAAGGTTCTTTAAATATGGTGGATGTTCAGCGAACTTTAGTTGGTCAGAAACCTTGCTATACTTGGTGGTCTAATAGGGGGCGAGCTTTTGATAATGACACAGGCTGGAGAATAGATTATCAAATGGCATGTCCAGAATTAGCCAAAAAAGCCAAAAAAGTTAGAGTGGACAAAGCTGATAGTTATTATCATCGTTGGTCAGACCATGCCCCGCTGGTTGTAGACTACGATTTATGATAGAATATTCTTATGGCAAAAAGATTTTTGAAGCCTAAACAGTTGCATAAAAAACTGTTTGACGTTGCTAATTTGCACAACCGTTTAAACAATAGTAAACATTTTGGGAAAATTCATGGATTTGTTTTAGCAGCTCAAAGTGTTTTAGGTTTGCGCAGAATTGCTAAGGTTTTTGTTTGTCTATTTTTATTTTTTGCATTAGCTGGTTTATTCACAACTTCTATGGGTTCAAAAGTCACAGAAGCTTTATCAAATTCTGAGCAAGGCCAAGTTAATCCAGAAGCTTTTTTGAATACTTCTATACATAAAATTATTTTGGATTATGAAGGTATTGAAACACAATTTTATTCATCTGCTGAAAAAGTTTCTGATGTTCTTTACCAAAGAGATATTATAGTTAGTTTTAATTATGGTGTTTATCCAGATATTTCGACACCTGTTGATAGAGATATGAAAATATTTGTTGGACCTATTAAAACGAATTTAGAAACAAAAAATCAGGTTGTAAAATATAAAACTAAGGAAATTAAAGATTCCACTATGCCTAAAGGTTATAAAAATAAATCACAAAATGGTCAGGACGGACAATCAAATATCACTTATTTAGTGCAATATATAGGCGCACAGGAAATTTCTCGGTCAGCTTTCACTGAAAGTATTGAAACACCTGTTCAAGATGAAACTTGGATTGTTGGAACTATGGATTTGCCTGATCCAGCTTCGGCTGTTTATAGCGGTGATGAATCTAGAGGTTTTGCTAGATCTCAATTTTCTTCATTCGGTTGGTCTTTATCAGAATTTGTTTGTTTAGATCAGCTTTGGGAAAGAGAATCTCATTGGAATGTTCACGCAGCTAATGGAGCTTCAGGGGCTTATGGCATTCCTCAAGCTTTGCCAGGTTCAAAAATGTCGGCTTATGGGGCAGATTGGCAAAATAATGCTCAAACACAAGTTAAATGGGGTTTGCATTATATACAAGACCGTTATTCAACACCTTGCGGCGCCTGGTCTCATAGTCAACTTTTTGGTTGGTATTAAATCTGGTTGGTATTAAATCTTTGGTTGGTATTAAATTTTTTAGCCACTATTAAATCTATTTAAAAAAATGACTACTTTTATAGATAGAGCCGAACTTCATATAAAAGGCGGTGATGGCGGGAAAGGCTGTGTGGCAGTCAGACGGGAAAAATATAAGCCTTTGGCTGGCCCAGACGGCGGAAACGGCGGAAACGGCGGGTCAATAGTTTTTGTGGCAACAAATAAAATAACCACTCTTTTAGATTATAAATATAATAAACATCAAATAGCCTCAAACGGACAAGTTGGTTTAGGCTCTAAAAAAGATGGAGCCGGGGCTAATGACAAAATTTTATTAGTTCCAGTGGGCACTGTTATTAAAGAAAAGAATATTGTTTTAGCTGATCTGTCTTTTGAAGGGGCGTCTTTTGTGGCAGCCAAAGGCGGACAAGGAGGTTTAGGGAATAGAGCTTTGGCGAATAAAAAAATGATTTCACCAAAATTTGCTTTACAAGGCACAAAAGGTCAATCTAAAGACATTATTTTAGAATTAAAAGTTTTAGCAGATGTTGGGCTGGTCGGATTTCCTTCAGCCGGCAAATCATCTATTATTTCTGTTATGACCCAATCTAAACCGAAAATTGCTGATTATCCTTTTACCACATTGGTGCCGAATTTAGGAGTTGCGAATTCACAAGGCATAAAATTCACTTTGGCGGACGTGCCCGGTCTTATTCCTGGTGCATCATCTGGCAAAGGCATGGGTTTAGATTTTCTGCGGCATATTGAAAGAGTTTCTATAATTGCTCATATAGTTGATTTAGCGGCTTTTGAGGATAATCGCAATCCAATGGATGACATTAAAGCTATTGAACAGGAATTGTCGCTTTATGGTCAGTATTTTCAAGAAAATCCTTTATCTGCCAAAGAGAGAATAATTGTTTTAAATAAAGCGGATGTGGTTTTATCTGAAGCTTTGGCTTCTAATGACCCAAAGTATAATTTAAATAAGATTTTTCAAGATTTGAATTTAGAAGAATTGAAAAATTTTGGTTGGCCAATTTTTTTAGTTTCGGCTGTGACACATTTTGGTCTTAATGATTTAAAATATTATCTGGCTGATGAAATTGAAAATATTAGAAAAAATTTAGCCCAGAAAACTAAAAGTCAGCTCAAAGTTATTAATATTTCTAATAAACAAAAAAGCGTTTTTGTTAAGAAAATTATCACAAAAACTGGTTATTATTGGCAAATTAGCGGGACTATGCCAGAATTATGGGTGGAACAAATAGACTGGAATAATCAAGATGCTGTTAGGTTTTTTTCTAAATCTCTTGAAAGAATAGGCGTCGAAAAAAAGCTTCAAGAAAAAGGTGTTAAAATAGGCGATGAGGTCAGAGTTGGCCGAGCTGATACTCCATATATATTTAATTGGACTGATGAGTATAGTTGAATTAAACTAATGAGTATAGCTGAAATTTCTAATGCAAATTCAATATTAACTCAAATTCAATATATTAAAAATAATATTAATCTGATATAATTAATAATAGGTAGATATAGTCTATCAAAGGTTTTTAGTTTTATAATAGGAGAAGTAATGACTGAAGAAATAAGACGTAGAAGAAGTAGAACAAATAAAGCATCAGGTTCTAATTCAGGCAAATCAGGAAATAAAAAAAATTTGCCCAAAAAAGGAAACGGTGCTGCCCCCAAAAACAACAATTCTGCAAATAAAGAAAATGCTGATAACCCTAATTCAAAAATAAAAGCTCCAAGCTCTGGAAAAACTCGGCTGTCAGTAAATTCTAAATTAGAGCAAAGAGACAATAATAAAAGAAATTCTAAACAAAAGAATAATTCTTCTAATAATGTTAGGTCAGAAAGAATTTTGCAAAATGCTTTATTTTTAGCAAAACGGGAAAAAGTTGACCGCAAAATGATCATTAAAGAAGAGAACAACATAACACAAGTGGTGGTTTTAGAGGATGATGTTTTGGTGGAGCATTTTGTTTCTGAGGATAACGACAATTATATTGCTGGGGCTATTTTTTATGGCAAAGTGCAAAACGTTTTGCCTTCAATGGAAGCAGCTTTTGTTGATATAGGGACTTCAAGAAACGGTGTTTTATATGCTGGTGAAGTCAATTATGATATAGCAGATGTTAATTCGGCTGAGGTTGAAACAATTGACGAAGCCTTGAAAGTTGGCGAAAAAGTTTTGGTTCAAGTCACTAAGGAGCCTTTTGGCAAGAAAGGTTCTAGATTGACTTCAGAAATAACTTTATCAGGCAGATATGTGATTTTATCGCCTAATAGAAAAATATTAGGAATTTCTCGCCGACTACCTGATAAGGAAAAAATTCGGATTAAAAAGATAATTAGAAGTGTTTTGCCCGAAAATATGGGTGTGATTGTCAGAACTGTGGCAGAAGGCGCTTCTTATGAAGATTTTAAAAATGATTTAGACCATTTATTAAACGAATGGAAAGATATTCAAAAACAAATTAAAACAGTTTCTGTGCCAGCCAAAGTTTATTCTGAACCTAAAATTGAGAAAAAAATTGTTCGCGATTATTTTAATAATACATTTTCGGAATTAGTAATTTCTGCATCGGACAAAACTTATAACGATATATATAATTATATTTCTGCCACAAGTCCTGATTTAAAAGATAAAGTTGTTAAAGCTTCTTCTGGAACTGATATTTTCAAAACTATGAGAATTGGCGAACAAATTTCTAAGGCTCTTTCCAGAGTGGTGCATTTGCCGTCTGGCGGTTCTTTGGTAATTGACCGAACAGAAGCAATGACTGTTATAGATGTTAACACTAGCAAGTTTACTGGCATCAAGGGGCAGAGTTTAGAGGAAACAGTCACAGCAAACAATTTAGAAGCTGCTCAAGAAATAGTGAATCAAATGAGAATACGTGATTTGAGCGGAATAATTGTGGTTGATTTTATAGATATGATTATTGAAGAAAATCGTGATTTAGTATTAAAACGTCTTGTAGAGTGTTTATCTAGAGATAGAACAATTCATCAAGTCAC
>JAITSB010000067.1 GCA_031288095.1 Candidatus Opitulatrix roisinitermitis
AGTTTTATTGTCTTGCCAGTATTTTTGCCATTTGCTTTCTATAATATTTGCTAATTTAGAGTTATAGCGCCATTGTGGTTCGTCATTTATTGACATACTAATAATGGTTTATTGGCACAACACTAATAAATTATTTTGAATTAGTTTTTTTGGCAGCAGCTTTTTTGGTAACGGCTTTTTTGGAAGCGGCTTTTCCGGCAGCAGGTGTTTTAGAGTTGGCTGGCTTAGAAGTAGATGATTTAGCGACAGTTGATTTAGCAGCAGGTGTAGTTTTTTTAGCAATGGCTTTTTTGGCAGGAGCTTTCTTTGTGCTGGTTGATTTTTTAGTAGTAGCTTTTTTGGGAGCAGCTTTTTTAGGTGCTTTTTCTACTGGTTTATTTAGTTCGGCTGATTCTAAAATAGTTTTGAGTTTTTTAACTAATTTGCTTTTTCTATTAGCTGCTTGGTTTTTGTGGATAACCCTTTTAGAAACTGCAATATCTAGTTTTTGAGAAGCTTTTCTATAAGCGTCTAAAGCTTTATTTTTATCTTTTGCAGTAACGGCCTTACGAACACTGCGAACTTTGCTTTTTAATTCACTCTTAACTGCTAAATTTCGCACACGAGATTTTTCGTTGGTGCCAATTCTTTTTATCTTAGATTTAATATTTGCCATATATATAGTTTATATTAGATTTGATAATTCTTTAAATACAATTTATTTAAATACAATTTAATATGAGTAGTTTGTGCCAATGGGCCAGAAAAAATTCAATAAAATAGGAGTTCCGACATCGGTATATAAAGCATGTGATTGGATATATATTTCAGTTATTTTTAGCCCGCAGTCAAAGCTGGGGGTGTCTGGATTTTCAAGACCTACTATGCCACCTTGAAAAATATCATATGTGCAAGTTCCAGAAATTACTTTGCCGGGAAGATATTTTTGAGCCACATCAAATAATTTATATGAAGTTCCAGCTGTTAGATTTGCTTTTGCATATATCTCGCCTGTAATTGATAAAAAATTGCCGATTCTCATAATAGTGATGTAGTCGTAATAATGAAAATAATTCTCATTTAAAGTTAAAACAGAGTCAGTGGAAATTTTTTCAGCTGCTGATTTTAAAACTCCGCCAGATGTGATTAAGTTAGGTGAATTTTTTTGAGCGGCGCTTTCAATAGGGGTTACAGTTAAAGGATTTTGGCCTTGCCCAGTTAGCGCTCCTTCATTAGAAAAGGCATTTGTTCCTGTTCCGCCTTGTGAGACCGATAAAGGTTTTTGGCTACTGGCGGCCTGAATATTTTTAGTTTCTATTAAACCCAAGCTAAAAATTAGTGAAAAGATAATTAGGTTAATTAAGAAAATGGCACTTCTAGATTGTTGTCTTGATAGAGCTTTATTTTTGGTCAATTTAATTTCTTTCATTTAGGTTCTTTCAATTTGAGTTAATTTCAATTATATTCTATTTCGGTTATATTTTAAATTAAATAATAGTATGATAAGTCTATAAATTTAGGGGTTGTAATTAACCCTTCAGTTTTAATTCTGACGGTATTGCCGGTATTAGGTGTGGCGCATTGAACTCGCGGAGTTTGCATATTTCCAAAAAAATTATTAGAACAGCTCACACCAATTGGTGCACCAGAAAGGTAAGGGCTTTTCAATGTTAAAATAGTTTGTATTGTATCTGCCGGTATTTCCTCCTTTGCTTTAAATGCTCCGCCGATAAATATTAAATTACCCTGTTTGACCACAAAAGGATTAATGGTTTTGCCGTCCCCTCCGTCCCAAGCAGTGAATTTTGCACCAAATTCTAAAACCTCTGATCTTTCTAAAAGCTCTAATGGCGGATTTGACGAATTCCAGATAGCCTGGCTAGATGCCAAATTATTAGAGCTAGATATAAGACTATTATCTATATTAGTGGAATTTAGAGAATTCTTGGCATTGCCTAATAAAATGCTGCTAACATTAAAATGATTTTGCCCTGTTCCGCCTTTGGCAACAGATAAAACATTATTTATATCTTTAGCGTTAGCTGTTCTAGAAAAATTAATTACTTGCCCGCTTGCTACTATATAAATAGATAATAAAGCTGTTAATATAAAAGCTGTTTTTTCGTAAAGTTGTTTTTTCATAAATTTAGTCAATTTCTTATAAGTTTAGTTTTCTGTGAAATGTTCTGTAATATATATAAGATTCAGCAAAAAATATCGGCTGGTGTCTAAAGACGTATATTCGGTGCTTCTCATAAATAGCGTGTTTCTTACTAGTACGCAAGATATATAACCGGCTAGTTGGTTAAAGTCTGCATTTGTGAAATTGCCGTTGCAAGGTATAGCCATACTATGGTGTGAAGCAGATTTCCAACCCGGTTGAAGTGTTCCTACTTCATAAGTTGTGTTAGGCAAAATTTCAGTTCTAACATGAATTGCTCCGGCTATTACAGCAAGTCCGCCATATTTAGCCACTTTGGGATAAATTAGAGTAGGGAATTCAGCTGTAAAGTTAATGGCGCTAGCAGGAGTTTGGCTAGATTTTTGGAAAAAAGTATTAGCGCCGCCGCTAGTTATTAAATTTTGAGAATTTTGGGTTGGATAAGTGTCTATTGGCAAAACCCCTATTTGATTATTTTTATAAATTAAGGCGTTATTAGAAGTAAAATTAGATTTAGCGGTCCCGCCGCGAGTAATTGGCAAAACTGTGCTTGAATCAGCTGCGTTAACCTGCATTAGTGAGCCGCCAACAAATCCCAAATTCGCTAGTAAAAATATGCTAAGTGTGGTGCCGAATTTTTTTAATTTTATAACTTTCATAATACTACCTATAATTTTAGTTTTACAAAAAAAAAAAAACGCTCACTGTTCTAAAAAATTATTACTCAAATGTTAAATTTAATATTTTCTTCAATCGACAATATATTTTCCCGAAATTAGCGTGCACCGTTCTGCAAAGCCTAATTTCTCAGAAGATAGATCTTCCGAAAAATTAGTCCGCAGTCCTACTCACTTTTGAAAATTTTCTTGCTTTAAGCATAACTACCGCAAAAATTTTTAAGATAATTTCTTGAAAAACATATTGACGGTTTTTTAAAATATTAGTTATCTCTGGTAATAATTTTTTGGGGCTGCTCGCTTGGAAAAAAGTGATTAAATCGTTTTTAGATGATAGTTTGTTTTAGGGCAAGAGTGCTGTTATTTTTATAAAGCTGCTCTAATAGAGCGACCGTCTGTTTTTGGATAACCTGATTGAAATTCGATAACTCCTTGAGTAAACCACATACTATAAGATCCAGCAGCATTTGCTTCAGTGTTGTACCAAGGATATCCTGTGCTTCCTTGATGTTCAGGTGTGCCTGAACAATGTCCTGAATAGGTGCCGTCAAAAGAAGAATTTATATGAGACCAGTTTAAATAATTGAGTGCTGAATAAACAGGGTTTCTTTTGCCAGCCGAATTTGAGGCTTGAGCGACCATAGAGTCAATAAGTCCATCGTATGTTATGTCGCTAAATTTTTTCGGCATACTCCAGCCGTAAGGCGCTAAAGAATAGCCAGAATTAGAAACAGTGCCGGCCATAGCAGTGTTCCAATTATATAAATATCCGCAGCCTGTGAAACTTCCGCCGGTCCAAGCTTTTCCATTAGAAGCACAATATTCAAAAGATTTCAGGTCAACATTGTTGTTAACGCCGATTATTGGCAAAGTATAGTTAGTTGTTATGTTGGTGTCAGCGGGAGTTAAAGCGGTTGTGCTAGTTGTGGAACCTAATTTTAAATTATCAATCATCCAGATATTGCCGTCAGGCATTTTTTTCACACGATATTTTTGTCCGTTTGGCGAATCGCTATTTCCGCGAGGGTCATTTAAAACAATTACTTGGCCTTGTTTCATAGCAGTTTTGCAGGCAGCCT
>JAITSB010000031.1 GCA_031288095.1 Candidatus Opitulatrix roisinitermitis
CGAGGCCAAAAAACGCTGGGGGGCACAGCTAACAATTTTTTTCTATGAGTTAGAAGATCTAATTTAACCGAAGGAATTGAATAATTTGCTTCATTTTTTTTAGCTAAAATTCTGTCAGCTGCCTCTTTTTGCACCAAAACTATAGCTTTTTTTAATTGAGGAAAATATCTAAAATAGGAGATTAACAAAGGTATGGCAATATTATAAGGCAAATTAGCCACTAAATAATTAAAATTAAATTTAGAATCAAATTCATAATTTTTGCCACCGTCAGACAATTTCATAGCATCTAAACGCTCAGGCAACTTCATAGCATCTAAATGAAAAAAATTAACAGATTTTTGATGTCCTTTTTGTTGAGATTTTTGTTGAGATTTTTGTTGAGTTTTTGGCTGAGATTCTGACTTATATCTCTCATTTAGCCAAGCAAAAATTTTTTTATCATATTCAATTCCTATATAACTCTGGCTGCTCTCTATTAAATAATCAGTTAACGCACCAAATCCTGGTCCTATTTCTAAAACCCCGCTTGAAGAATCGAAGTTTGGAGAATCAGAGTTTGAAGAATCGAAGTTTGAAGAATCGAAGTTTGGAGAATCAAAGTTTGAAGAATCGAAGCTTAAAGAATTGAAGCCCGCCAAACTAATAATTTTTTCCACAGTGCCTTTATCTATCATAAAATTTTGACCTAATTTTTTATTTGGTTTTATGCCTAGCTGACGGCAAATTTCAGAAATTTGGCTTTGTTTAAGCATAATTAAAGTTTATAGTATTTTCTAATTTTAAAGGATTTTTTAAATTTAGTCAAATTAAAATTATAAATTAGGAATTGTAAATTAGAAATTATAAATTAGGAATGATAAAATAATGATGCTAAAATAAAAGTGGATAGGAATAAAAAATGAGAAAAAATGGAGATAAAATGCAAATAATCGAAATTTCAGCCGATTATGCCGGAAAAAGACTAGACATAGCTTTATCGCAAATTCTAAAAATTTCACGAGCTCAAATTCAAGAACTTCTAATTAATAAAAAAATAATTTCTGCTCAAAATAAATCTCATAAAAATAAATACTATAATAACAAATCATATATTGTCCAAACTGGCGACAAATTTAAATATGATGACACGAAAATTATTAAAGAAAATCCTCTAAGCCAAATTCCCGTGCTTTATAGCGATGATGAAATAATTGTGGTAGATAAGCCAGCCAGAACGGCCACGCACCCAGCAAAAAGCTGGACTGGCCCGGATGTTTGGACTTCTCTTATTGCTTCAGGCGATTTGCCTAAAATTGAAGATTCACCCTTCAAAAATGAAGAAATTAACCCTAAAAACCCCGAACCTTTAGGGACTGTTTCACGTTTAGACGCTCTAACTTCAGGGGTCTTGCTTTTATGCAAAACTCCAGAAACTTACGCAATAATGATGGAAGCTTATAAAAATCACACCGATTTAGAAAAAAGATATTTAGCTGTGACTGAAAAACATCTCAAACACCCCAAAGGAATTGTCGACGCAGCTATTAAACGCAGCCTAACTCATAAATTTCGTTTTACAATAGATGACGAAGGCAAAAAAGCCATAACTCATTATGAAGTAAAAAAGAGTTTTGCTGATTGTCAGCTGCTTGACATTGAACTTTTAACAGGCCGAACACATCAGATAAGAGTTCATTTTTCTCATTTAGGACATCCTGTGCTAGGCGACATTTTTTATGGGGCAAGCCCCAATCTGGCCGAAAAATATCAGCTAAACAGAGTATTTTTGCATTCGGCTTCCCTAAAAATCACTCATCCTAAAACTGGGGAAAAAATGCATTTTCAAGCCCCTTTGCCTGATGAATTGCAAAACACCTTAGAAATTATAAAGCAAAAATAATAAAACAATATTTTTGCAGTAATTAAAATTTATAAAAATGATTCAAAGTTATAAAGCAATAAATTTTTTATAGAACTTTAATTCTTCGATTGATTCTTTTATGTCATCTTGGGCACGGTGAGTTTTTTGTTTTTGAAAAACTTTGCCATAAGCATTTTCAAAAATCAGTTTAAATGCTGAAACATCTAACATTCTATAATGAAGCCTTTGATTTAGCAAGGGCCATTCTTGAGCAATAAATTTTCTATCTTGATGAATTGAATTGCCTGCTAAATACGGCGAGGAATTTTTGCCAAAATGCGTATCCAAAAATTGCAAAACTTCCTTTTCTAAATCCGCCGGAAAAAGAGCTCTGCCTTCTTGACTAAATTGCAAATTCTGCTGAATCAGCTTTTGGCGAGTTTGAGAATTGTCCTGCCAAAAAGAGCCTATCATTCTATTTTGCAAAATTTCCGGATCCACTTTCTGAACTGCTTTAAATTGAGCAATTTCCTTTAAATCCCAATCAGTGACAACAGCGGCTATTTCCAAAATTCTGTCAAACTGCGGGTCAAGACCCGTCATTTCTAAATCAACCCAAAAAAGCGCTGCTTTATTTAAATTAGTTTTATCAGGTATTGTCCTAGTTTCAACTTTCATAGTTAACCTCAATTCTCATAATTTATTAATCCTAATTACATTTCACGCTATTAATTGTCAATTTTCCTGTTTAACAATTTCTTCTTTGTCAATTTCCTCAAAAGGCTTATAACTGGTTTTGCATAAAAATTTAACTGCTCCACTTTCATAAATTTTAGCATAAAAATGTAAACTCCTAACATTGTCAAACAAATTATTAAAAGCTGCCCAGCAGCTGTCCACCAAGCAGTATAATAAGTCCAGCCCAAAATATATTTAACCAAAACGCCCGAAAGAATTGTTGGAACAGCACAAATAACAATTTTTATCAAAAACCCAAACAGAGAAATATAATTAAAGTTTGTGCCTAATTTTTTTCTAACACCCCGCAAAAAGAAGCCAAAATCTAGCCAATAGCCAATAGCCACACTAACAGCAATCAAAAATGTCCAAATATAAGGCGGCGAAAAAACTGTTAGAACTAACACTAAAATCAAAGAAACAGCTGCATACGGCAGAGAATATATAAAAACTAATTTAGCATCAGAATAGGCGAAAAAAACTCTTTTCATAAGCAATATATTGCTTATAGGAATCAAAATAAACGAAAAAGGCACTAGAATTGAAGAAATTGCCCCAAAAGAATATAAAGAAACTGTGGGAATAAGAACTTTAACAATATGGGGCGCTTCAATTAACAAACACAAAGAAGCGAAAACCATAAAAACTGAAACTGTTTTCATAGCCTTTATTAACTGCCAGGCAACGGCTTTAGAATTGTTTTGACTAGCCGATTTTGCCATTTTAGTGAACAAAGTTGTGGCCAAAGACACCGCCACTAAAGAATAAGGCACTATATAAATTGTCACTGCCTGAGTGTAAGCTGCATTTCCGGCAATGCTAGCAGTGTCCATAACTCCTGCGGCAATTGGGGCATCTGAAGCAATTTTTATAAAAACCAAAGCCACAAATTCCTCCAAAAGCACAATCATAAAAGACCAAAAAGAAATATTTGATATTTCTCTCAAGCCTATTCCCCGCAAGCCAAACATTGGTTTAAATTTAAAATAAGATTTTTGCAAAGGAATAAACATCAAAAGCGATTGAGCAACTATTCCCAGAGTGGCAGTTAAACACAAAATTAAAATCATCGGCGTATTCCAAGCTGAAAAGTTATTTATTGAATCTATTTTATAAATCTGGCTTGTGTAAAATATAAAAACACAAAAACCAATTATGGAAATTAAATTATTTGCCACAGGCGCCCATCCATAAACAGCAAATCTTTCATTAGCCGAAGCCACTTGTCCTAAAATAGTGTATAAACCATAAAAGAAAATTTGCGGCATACAAAGATAAGAAAAAGCCACAGCAAATTCAATTTGCTGACTAGTCCAATTTACACCAGCATAGAGGCGGATTATAAAAGGAGCAGCTAATGTCAAAATAAGCGTTATAACTAAAATAACTAAACAAAGAAAAGTCAGCAATTTATTCAAACGGATTTGGGAATCGGAATAATTTTTAGCTTTAATTATTTGCGGCACCAAAACCGAATTTAAAATTCCGCCAGAAATTATAACTAATATGGTGTTAGGTATGTTGTTAGCAATATCAAAAGCATTAGCCGCCATGCCCGTAGCCCCCAAAGCTGCCACCAAAGCGATTGACCTAAATTGACCTGTGATTCTAGAAAAAAGAGTGCCCAAGGCTAGAATAGACGATTGACGCGCCAAAGTTTTAGCTGGGTTAATTTTGTTTAAAACTTGGCGAGTGTCTAAAATAATTGTATCAACCGGCGGTTCATAGCTTCGGTCCATAAATTCACTCCTCGAAAATTGTCAAATAAGCCTGCCATTGCAGACATTTCCACTATAAATATTTTATTATGGTTATTTTCAATTATAAACTCTTTTGGCGAGTTTCCAGATTTTTTTGTTTTTTGACAGTTCTGATAATTCCTATAACAAATAGTATTGGCAAAAGAACAAAAAATATTATAGTACCAATATAAGTAAACTGAACAAATATATTAGCATTTATTTTAACTGAATTGCCCACAGATTTGCCAGATGGCGACTGCAAAGATAAATCTAAAACACTGCTGCCATTAGCTCTTGCATGCAGCGGAATGCTAAAGGCGATTTGAGAATTGGCCTCTAACTCAATGGGATAATAATCAGATTTTGGAATTACATAACTATTATGATTTATGCACAAATTAAGCGCTATTTTTTTATCCAAAGTATTTTTTATATTAACCGGAAATTGGATATCACTTGCCAAAATATTAAGTGATTCACTAGTGTTAATTTTAACAGCATCTAACAAAGAATTTGTCACTGCCGGCAGTTCAGAAAATAGCTGATTTCTGTGATCAATATCGTCTTCTAAAGAATTTGACAAAAGTCTAGCAGCATAGTTATAGATAAAATTCTGAGTGGAATTATATAATTTAGTTCCTTCTGAAAATGAAGAAATTTCATCTAAGTTGCTATAAATTGTGTTTACATCAAATTGATTCATCTCTGATGGATTAGGCGAAGCTGCTGGCAAATCCAGCTTTCCGCCAGGCTCTTGATTAGTTATTTTAGAAAAAGGAACAAAAGAAATCCATGAAGCTTGTTTAACAACATCAGTTAATTGATTTAAATCGGCGCTGCTGAAATTAGCGCTAGCGCCCTTATTAAAAGACACCAAAACGCTGCGTGAGATGGAAGGCAATTCCATATTTATAAAAGCACTTTCAGCCAAAAATCGGCTAATTCGGCCGGCAGAGGTCTTTTCGGCATTAGCACTTTCGTCGGTGGAAAATCCAGAAAAAGTGTTTGATAAAACAGCGTCTGGTATATAAGCCGTCATTTCATTAGCCGATGAGCCGTCTAAATTGCTGCTTGGCCAATTTAAAGACATTTTGGGCGTTGGTGTGTAAATACTAGCTGCCAAATCATTTTTTTGATTAGCTAGCCCTTGGTTCAAAACGATACTAGATATTTTGCTGGATTTTGCTAAATTCAAAGTTGACGCATCTAAATATTTGTCATCAAGCCACGCCAGCGTTTGGGGAGAATCTTTATACTTTTTAGCAGCAATTAAATTATAAACTCCTAAATTTTCCAAAGTTTTTTCATTATGCGCCAAAGCTGATAAATTGGTGTCATTATATGGCAAATAATAAGTTGGATGATTTTTAACAGCTGTTTTAAAAAGACTAGGCAATTTAGAGTCTGAATTTTGATCAGCATATTCAATGTCCGAAAAAATTGCTGGATCTATATCCAAAGAAATATTTTTATTTATATCTAAAATTTTTAAAAGTTTGTTTATATTCCCCTCAGAGCTGACTGATGACAAAATGCTTTTAACTTGTTCTGTCTGCGACAATCTATAATAGCTAGTGTCAGAAAAATGAGCTAAAACGGAAATATCTAGCGGCTTTGGCGGCTGGTCAACTCCATTAAAAACTATAAAACTCCTAATTGGCAAAATTCTATGAGTTGTGTCGACTATATAAACTCTTTTTGGACCCCAAATTGTTTGATTATTAAAACCAAAATCGCTCATACTGGCTGAAAAAGAAAAGGCGCCTGACTTTTCGAAAAAATATTTTTTTGTTTTTTTACAAGTTGATATAGGGTCTGTTTCGCTTGCATCATTTTTAGCCCAGCTTTCCAGCGCCCATCGGCTAGAAATAAATGTGGAAGAGTCTATACAAACTTCAAAGTCTAAACCTTCTAAAGGAATGTTATCAGGCAAATTCACTGAAACGGAAACTGAAAAATCGTCTTTTAAATTAGTTATATAAGTCATAGAGTCCAAAGACAAAGAAATATTTGAATCATTAGGAATTATGATAGAAGGATCATTAGCATAAGCAGATTTTATATTAGAAAACCCAACCTGAGAAAAATTAGTTAAAAACAAAAATAAAGTCAGAAATAAAGCCAAAAATGAAGTCAAAAACAAAGAACTGCCTAGGCAAAGAAATTTTTTCAGAACCCCTTTAGCAAAAAGACCTGGGGACATCATATATATATTTTATCATTTTACACTACTAGAAAAAATAATTTTATGAGTCAAGCCGGAGCCTGGGGTGTTTTCAGCTTTTATCACCCCACCAGATTTTTTAACTATTTCAGCCACAATTGCTAAACCTAAACCTGTGCCAGAAAGTTCGCTATTGCGGGATTTTTCTGTTGTATAAAACCTTTCATACAGTTTAGGCAATTCATTTGGACTAACACCTTTGCCATGATCAACCACTTTAACAGTGACTGTTTTTGTTCCCTTGACTATCACTATTTCCACAGGAGTGTTGCCAGGTGCATATTTTTCAATATTGGTTAATAAATTAATAAATAACCGTTTGATTTGTCCGCCATCAGATTTTATAAAAACTAAATTTTCAGACTCGTTAGCTGGTCTAATTATTTTCACTGGATGAGTAAAATAAGGAATTGAACGAATTGCTAAATGAATTGCTTCTATTAAATTCACTTTGGCGTCAAATAAGCCTTTGTTGGCGTCTAAACGAGAAAGAGCCAGAAGTTCATCCAATAAATTTTG
>JAITSB010000063.1 GCA_031288095.1 Candidatus Opitulatrix roisinitermitis
CAAGCTAATGTTTTACCAGATAATGCCAGATCTAAAACTATAAAATTTTCTTCAGCTAATAGTGATATCGTTTCAGTGGATAGCAGCACAGGTCTTTTGCAGGCTAATCCTTCTTTAACGGAAAATAGCGCACTGTTTATAACAGCCGCGGCTCTTAACGGAGTTAAGGCTCAAATTGAAGTTCAAGTGAAAATTCTGCCAACAGATATGACAGTCACTCCGTCTTCAGCAATTATAGGAATTGACGGGACTTTTTCTATTCAAGTTTCAGCTATTCCCTCAGCCGCGGGTACGCAGCTATATAGCTATGATTCCTCAAATCCTTTAATAGCAACTGTGAAAAATAATTATGGAGTGGGGCGAGTCACAGGTGTGAATCAAGGAGAAGCAATTATAACAGTATATATGGTAAATACTTCTATATCAAAAACTCTGTCTGTTTCTGTGCGACGTGCGGTCACAGGAGTTAGCCTAACACCGGAAACAAATATTGTATCTATCGGACAAAAATTGCAGTTAACTCATAGCGTTATTCCGCAAAATGCTTATAATACGAATGTGACATATACTTCTCAGTCGCCTGATATTGCAGTGGTGAATCTAACAGGAGAAGTTGTGGGTGTTAGTCCTGGAAACACTACTATAACGGTTTCGACAAATGATGGCAATTTTCAGGCTTTTAGCGACGTATTAGTCACTAAACCAGTCACAGGTGTTGTAATTAGTCCTAAATCTATAATTTTGGATAAATGTATTAAAGAGTTAGTTGATGGAGAAATGATTTATATACAATGCCCTCATAGTCAAGTTTCATCTTTGGTCTCTCCGATAGATGCCACAAATTTGGCAGTAAATTATTCATCGTCTGATGAAAATATAGCAACAGTTACCAAAGCGGGCGTGATTGAAGGACAAAATGTTGGTCAAGCCAATATAGTTGCCACAACTTTTGATGGTTCTTTCACCGATGTTTGTCAAGTAACTATTAAGCAAACTAATGTATTTGTTCAAGGTTTGGCTTTTTCTCCGCAAGAAGTTACTGTTAACAAAAATGAAGAAGTTCAACTTAACCCGGTTTTTTCGCCATGGCAAGCTAGTGATAAATCTTTAACATATACTTCGGCTAATTCATCTGTGGCCACAGTTAGCCAAACAGGACTTGTTAAGGGAGTGTCTCAGGGCATTACAACTATAACTGCTAAAAGCAATAAAACCCTTGACAGCAGTGAAGTTAGTGCTGTGGCAGAAATATCTGTTGAAGAAAATTTTGTTGCTGTGACCAAAATCACTCTTAGCCCAAAAACTCATACTTTGGAACCTGGGGAAACGGTTCAGCTGGTAAATGTGGTGGAGCCAGCAAATGCTAGCGATGATACTGTTAGTTTTGCTTCGTCAAATTCTGCTATTGCCTCTGTTTCCCCAACTGGTTTAGTGACAGCTCAAGCTTTGGGTTCGGCCACAATAACTGTGACAACTCAAGATAGAGGGTTAACTGACACTAGTATTATAACTGTTCAGCCGCCTTATGTTGCGGTGACAGGTTTTTCGCTTCAGCCCGAATCACAAACATTGAATATTGGAGAAGATCAATATTTGCAGTCCGTCATATTGCCGGATAATGCTAGCAATATACAAGTCAATTTTAGTTCATCAAATCCTGATGTGGCCACAGTCACACAAACAGGCTTGGTGGTGGCTGTGTCTTCCGGCAGTGCTGTTATTACTGGCATAACTGCTGACGGCAATTTTCAAGATACTTGTTTAATAACAGTTTTAGTCCCTCTTATAAATGTTGAAACAGTTTCATTGGATAAAACCTCTTTAACAATAAATATAGGAGAAACAGAAAAATTAATTCCAGCAATTTCTCCAGCAAACGCGACTGATAAATCTGTTTCATGGCAAAGTTCTAATCCGTCTGTTGCTACTGTTGATAATCAGGGATTGGTCTCAGCGGTTTCTTATGGAAAAGCCAGAATAGATGCTGTGACCGTTGACGGCGGGAAAATTGCTAGCTGTCAAGTTTCGGTTAATGTTCCAGAAATTAGTGTTATAACAGTTGTTTTATCGCCCGATTCAGCCATAATTAATATAGGCCAAAATTTGCCATTAAATACTCAGGTTTTGCCAGCTAATGCTAGTGACAAAACAGTTAGTTATAGATCTTCTAATGATCAAGTGGTCTCTGTTTCACAAACGGGCATAGTCACAGGTTTGTCTGTTGGAACGGCCACTATAACTGTTAGAACAAATGATGGAAATTTTGAAGATACTAGCCAAATAACAGTTGTTCAGCCTTTTATACCGGTTGAAAGCGTGACTTTAACACCTTCTCAAATTAGTTTAAATATTGGTCAAACAGCCCAGTTGAGCGCTGTTGTTTTGCCGGATAATGCCACTAATAAAGTAGTGGAATATTATTCCTCTGATAGTGCTGTGGCAACAGTTTCACAAACAGGTTTAGTTACTGCCATTTCAACGGGAGCAGCTGTTATAACGGTGGAAACCGAATCGGGTGATTATATGGATACAGCTGTTGTGTCAGTTAATCAAGTGTTTACGCCTATTATAGGTGTAGGCATTTATCCAAATAAGTTAACACTAAATATTGGTGAAAGTCAAACAGTGACAGCTTCTATTGTGCCTAATAATGCTACTATTAAAACAGTTGTTTGGTCTAGTCTAGATCCAATAATTGCGTCAGTTGATCAAGCAGGTGAAATTTTTGCTCGTAGCCCAGGTATGGTTAAAATCAGAGCAGCTTCAATAGACGGCAGCGACGTATTTGGCGAGGCCACAGTTAATGTGATTGAACCAACCCCAATATATATGATAACGGATGTTAGTCCGACTGATCAAGCATGGCCTTCTATTGAGCAAATGTATATTAAAAAATATACTAATGGCTGTTCTTCTCAAACTGTTGGGAACACTGTTATTACTAAATATTGTCCGTCTGATTCTGTTAAACGTGAACAAATGGCAGCTTTCTTATATTATCTTAAAGGCTATCCGGATTACACTCCGCCGGCAGTTTCTCCTTTTAGCGATTTGAAGTCCGATAACCAATTCTATAAACAAATTATGTGGGGCGTGGCTAATGGCGTTTGGTCAGGCTATGAAGATAAAACATTTAAGGGAAGTAAGGCTATAACTAGAGGTCAATTTGTGTCAGTTTTATGGCGTTTTTACGGCAACCCAGAGCCTGTTTTGCCCCCTATAAGTCCTTTTTCTGATATCAAATCAACTGATGCCATTTATAAAGCTATTATTTGGGCCAAAAATAATTCTATTACCACAGGCTATGAAGACGGGACTTTTAAACCTAATAAAACTTGTTCAAGGGCTCAAATGGCTATGTTTATAATTAGAAGTGACAAAAATGCGCGGACTTATTTTGAATAATAGATAGTTTAAGAATTGAATAATAAATAGTTTAAGAAGTTTAAAATTAAATAATTACAGAAAGAGAGAAAGAATGAAAGTAAGACAAAGAATAAGAAATAATATTAGTATTTTAGTGGTAACGACTCTAGGAATAGCAGCTGTTATATTTCTAGCAATACTTTTATATCAAACAACTTTGGATTTTGAAAATGAAGGGGCTAAAATTAGCCAGCCTCCTGAGAATTTTTCAACATCTGAAAAAATGAATCAGCCTAAAACATTAAAAAGTTTAGAGGATTTATCAGAAAAAGACCTTTCCCAAAGTACTAAAAAAAGGCTTTCAGAACAGGGGATCGGTTCTTTAGAAAAAGGCACGAAGTCAATTATAGTTGATTTGAAAGGCGTGGATGAAAGTTTGAAAGAGTCTGATTTTGCCCAATATAAAAAGCAAATATGGCAAAAACAGCAGCAATTAATTTCTCAAATTAGCTCTAATTCAGTTCACGCTGTTGTTAGTAAACGGTTTCAATCTATTCCAGCTATGTCTTTTTTAGTGGATAAAACAGCTCTGGATTTTTTAAAAAATTCTTCACAAGTTGAGTCTGTTCAAGATAATAAAATATCTTTTAAAACAGCTGACACAACGCCTGTGAATCCGAACCCAATAAATTCTATGGGGGGCTCTGCATCTATTGGCTTCACATTAGATGGCAAACAATATAATGGAGACAATTATGCTGTGGCTGTTTTAGACACAGGAGTGGATGCCGCTCATTCTAAACTTGCAGGAAAAGTAATAACAGAGGCTTGTTTTAGTTATGTTGTGCAGTCAGAAGGCATTTCTTCTTTATGTCCTGGCTCCACTAAGATAAACGATGGTTTAGATTTTAAAACAGGCGCAGGAACAGCCGCCCCTTGTGCTGATGGCTGCGACCATGGAACACATGTGGCCAGTGAAGCAGCTTTATCATATCAAGATGTGACTCATGATTATAATGTTTATCAATCAGGCACTTATAACGGTGATATATTTACGAATAGTATAGAATCTTTAACAGTTAACGGACAAGGCATTTCTGGCGGCGCCAGAAATGCCAAAATTGTGGGAATTCAAGTTTTTAGCCGCTTCGCTCAGGGTGCGGAAACAGGTATTTTTTCTTTAACAGAATCGTGGCTGGCGGCTCTTGATTGGATATATACTAACGCTAATGATAGAACTCTTTTTCCCGAGCCAATAGCTGCTGTTAATTTATCATTGGGCAGTTCAGGCTATACTACGGCGGGATGTTCTTCTATTACTCCTGTTGTTAAAAACACTTTTTCATCACTGATTAGCCGAAATATAGCAGTTTTTGCAGCAGCAGGCAATGATTGGGGCACAGTAAAGAATAAAGTTGATTATCCAGCCTGCGTCATTGGTGCTCAAGGCATAGCGGCAGCCCAAAATAATGGTGTAGCTTATTCATCTTATTCTCAAAACGGCGACGCAACTGATTTAGTTGCTGTTGGAGGGGATATTGTTTTTCAACAAAATCTCGATGGCGCATTTTGGTGTGATGAAACAAAAAAGACTACTTGTTCAATAGACGAAAATTCTATTATTTGGGGACCATATGCTTTAAAATCGGGCAAATATGCTTGGACTTTGGCACAAGGCACTTCTATGGCGTCTCCTTACGCGGCTGGCATTTATACGTCGTTAAAGTCTTATGCTCAAAATGCATCGGTTGATGATATAACAAATATTATGAAAATAACAGGTTCTCAATTAAAGGATACTCGAGCAGGGGCAACAACTTCTCCAAAACCATTTATTCAAGGAGACGCCGCTTTGCAGGTTTTGTCTAATAAAGGCGTTAAACCAGTAATTCATAGTTTTAAACCTAGTAAATCTAATCCCTTTTCTAACGAAACTATAGTTTTGAGCGGTCAGGTCACTCCTGGAAGTAAATGTGCCATTAATAATAAGGTTGGTGCTGTAGGAGTTAAATCTGATGGAACTTTTTCAGCGGAGACTCTTGCTCTAAGCAACACTTTTGTTTTGACTTGCGTAAACTCGCAAAATAATGCCTACATTAGTAGTATTTTAAATGTTAGCGATTATGTGCCTGTGAAATCTGTAGCTTTTTCAAAAGATTTAATTAATTTAAAATTAGGCGAAACCCAAAGTTTAGATTTTTCATTAGAGCCTGATAATGCGACCAATAGTTCTGTTAAATTCACTTCCAGCAATGAATCAGTTGTAAAAATTTCTGAAAATCCTTTGTCTGTTCAGGCGTTATCAGTTGGTGCATCAACGATAAAAGCTGTATCTTGGGATAATAGTAGTCTTTTTTCAGAAATAATTGTTAATGTCCAGGACGCCCAGCCGCTAAATTATGTCATAACTGATGTGGCTAGTGATGACCAAGCCAGACCTGATATAGAACAAATGTATATTAATAAATTTACCACTGGTTGTTCATTTGAGATTCAAGGGAATGATTATATTACTAAATATTGTCCGTCTGATTCTGTTAAACGTGAACAAATGGCAGCTTTCTTATATTATCTTAAAGGCTATCCAGATTACACTCCGCCAGCGGTTTCGCCTTTTAGCGATTTAAAGACAGATAACCAGTTTTATAAACAAATTATGTGGGGTGTGGCTAACGGGGTTTGGTCAGGCTATGAAGATAAAACATTTAGAGGAAATAAGGCTATAACTAGAGGTCAATTTGTGTCAGTTTTATGGCGTTTTTATGGCAGTCCAGTGCCTATTTTGCCTTCAAAAAGTCCTTTTTCTGATATTAAATCAACTGACGCTATTTATAAAGCCATTATTTGGGCTAAAAATAAATTAATTACTACTGGCTATGAGGATAAAACTTTTAAACCTTATAGAACTTGTTCAAGAGCGCAAATGGCTATGTTTATAATTAGGGCATGGAAAGCTGATTTATCGTAAGGTTTAATTGTAATACTTTATTGAGGTCAAATACTGCTAAACTAGGTGTATGGGATTGTCAAAATCGTCTGAAAAATTTGCGAAAATATCTGTTGAGTCGGTTGTTAGTTTTTTAGATAAACTATATCCTGTGAAAAATAGTGAAATTTGGGATTTTCCTGGATTAATTATAGGTTCAGCTGATTGGGAAGTTGATAAAATTTTATATGCTGTGGACCCTACAGTTGAAGTTATAGATGAAGCTGTTGAAAAAAACTGCAATTTTATTTTTACTCATCATCCTTTATTTTTTCAGGCCCAACACCAATTTTCATCTGCTTCGTTTAGAGGAAGAATAGCAAATCAGCTAATAGATAAAAGAATTTCTTTATATTGTGGACACACAAATGTTGACAAATCAAAAGATGGGGCGTCTTTTAGTTTGGCAAAAGAATTGAATTTGAAAAATATTATTTCTTTGAATGATTACGCTGATAATTCTGCCGATAATTATAGCGAAGCAAATGCAGCAAATTTTCATGCAAAGAGGACATCTGCCTCAGATAATTATTTGGCGGTTTCGGGTGATTTAAAATCTGAGCAAACATTAGAGGAATTATTGAAAAATTTATCTTTTTTAATTCCAAAAACCCCTTCGCCTTTACGGTGCAGCGGACAGAAGAATAAAAAAATTAAAAAAGCGGTCATTATTTCTGGCTCTGGGGATTATATTTTAAATTCAGACGAAGCTATTCAAACTAATTTTTTCGGAGCTGATGTTTTTATTTCTTCAGATTTGCGCCATCATCCGGTTTTAGATTTTCGGCAAACATATCCAAATGTGGCTGTTATAGATGTGCCGCATTTTTCTGGTGAATATATTTGTTTGGGAAATATCAAAGATAATATTGAAAAAAGTTTAGGAGCGGCTGGTATTTTATCAAATATTATAACCGATCCATATAATTTTACTAGTTTGGATTTAGCTAAATGAAAACTTTTTTTAAAAGTCGTTTATGGGATGTTTGCTGGCTTGGAGCAGGCAGTTTAGCAATATTAATATCAACGACTGTCAATTTTTCTGGGTTTTCTATTTTATTATTTACTAGCTTTATTGGTTCAATTTTGGGCTTGGTGATTGTTCTGTCAATGGCTAATTTGAAGGGCAAATTTGGCTCAACATTGGGGGTGATTGGAGCAGGATTTGATTGCTATAACAATTTTAACTATGGAATTATGGCTCAGGCGCTATTAGTGATTTACACAGGTTTAACATATATTTTTGGTTTTTTCACTTTAGGGCGAAAAATGTCTATTAAACAAACAAATTTTTTAGATATATTAGTTAGTTCAATAGCGGCTGTTTTAGGTTTAACTATTTTATATTTTTTTGGATCTAGCATTTTGCCATTAGAAGCACCTAATTGGATTTTTTATTTGTCTTGTTTTTGTTTTCTTATTCAAGTTGTAGCTCAGTATTTAATGATCACAGGAAAGGTTTTTTCGTGGTATATATGGGTTTTAGCTAACATTATCAACATAATTATATATGCTTCGCTTTATTTTCTGCATTTAGAACCGATGGCTGTTTTTTATATGATTTTGACAACTATGTATTTACTTAATTCTATAAAAGCAATATTTGTTTGGTCGTCCCCTGACCCTGAAAGAAGTTAAATGAAAGAAGCAAAGATTTTTAGATTTTGGTTCACAGGAGTTTTATTTATTGCCGGAATAGGAATTATATATTTAGCACTCACTCCTATAATTATGGTTTTAACTGCGGCTTTTTTGGCTATTTTATTGAATAGGCCAACAGATTTTTTAACTAAATATTTAAAATATAAAAGTTTAGCGCTTTTAACAGTTTTTATAATATTAATTTCAGTTGTTATTTTATTATTTATAACGGTTATACCATTTTTAGCCGGCGGAATTACCGTTTTTACAAGCACACTTCCTTCCACTTTACAGCAGCTAAAAGGATCCACTGAACCGTTTTATAATTTTATAACAGCCCACGGTTTAGAAAGCACTTTTTTGCAGACAGCCGATGCCTTAAAAGAACAAATTAGCAATTTTGCGATTGAATTTTTGTCAGGTTTTGGAGCAGCAGCTATAAGCCTAATTAATGCTTTTTTAATTTTAGTTATGGTTGCCTTCTTTATTTTAGAAGGCCCTGCATGGATGGAGAGATATTTTAAATGGGTTTATGTGGATGAGAAAAGAAGGCAATATCATCGCAAAATTGCTCAAAGACTTTATTATGGTATAACAGGTTATATAACTGCGTCTTTTATAGTGGCTTGCATTATGACGGCTTTGGCCGTTTTGGGATTTTTAATTGTGTCATATTTTATGCCAATATCTTTGAGTTTAGTTTGGCCTATTGGACTTATAGTATTTGTGACATCTTTTATTCCAATGTTTGGCGGTTTGGTCGGAGGGATTATAACTTTTATTTTAATTGGTTTGTATAATCCTGTGGTTGCCCTTATTTATATAGTTTATTTATTTATCAGCAGATTATAAACAATATTGCTATGCCTAAAATATTTTCTAAATATATAAATGTTTCTCCTTTAATGGTTTTAGTAAGCATGGTCTTTGGCACATATTTAGGAGGCATTATTGGCATGTTAGTTGCTATTCCAGCCGCAGCTTGTATCCAAATTATTTTTCAGGAATTTTTTGCTTGGAGAACTTTTGAATGGAAAAAATTAAACAAATAAAGCTCAATCATAAGTTTTATCATTTAAGGCGCACGCATGATAAAATTTTGACCCGAAATAATTTTGACATAATTATAAAAAATACTTTAATTGAAAAAAGCTTTGGCAAAATACCTGCTGGCAAACTTCCCGAAATTGTTATACAAGATATTCCTGATAATTTACATACAAAAAATATTGTCTATTTTACTTTTTCGTGGAAAAGGAGAAAGGGCTCTATAATATTTTATCGTTTGCCTATTCTAAATGCTTTTTCTAATTTTATTCAATTATATAATTTAATTGATGATGTTATAATTAATTATATAAGTTTAATAAACAGGGGTGTGGCAAAAAAGAGTATATTAGAAAAAAACAAATAAAGGATAGATAGCCAACTGTGAATAGTCAATAGCAAATAGTAATTGAAAAGGTAAAAAATATGCAGAATAATAATCAAAATAAACTTTCAGAGAATAAAATTTCAGATATAATACAAACACCTTCAGAGAATAAAATTTCAGATATAACACAAACACCTTCAGAGAATAAAATTTCAGATATAACACAAACCGAACAATGGCATGATTTGCAAAAGCATTATTTGAAATTTTCTAAAGATTTTTCATTAAAAAAGGCTTTTGCTGACGACCCCAAAAGAGCTGATGAATTGGCTTTTCAAGCAGGCCCTCTATATATTGACTTTTCTAAAAATCTAATTGACCAAACAACTATTAAATATTTATTAAATTTAGCTAAAAAAGCCAATTTAAAAAGCAAAATTCATTCTCAATTTTTTGGTGATCATATAAATGTCACCGAAGACAGAGCTGTTTTGCACACAGCTTTGCGCCGTTTAGACACAGACATTTTAGAAGTTGACGGGCAAGA
>JAITSB010000041.1 GCA_031288095.1 Candidatus Opitulatrix roisinitermitis
AGTTCTCATAGAACCAGATCCTCCAGAACGAGCAAGACGCTCATCGTGCAAACGATAACCTCTATAACCAACCTTGCGTTTTCTTTGTTTAAGCTTTTTATTATTTGCCATATTTTTAAAACCTTTCATATTTATTTTATATTTACTAGATACAGGACCGCTAAATATAAATCCATTAACATTCTCTACTAAGTTTAATTAGATTATACCGAGTTAAGTTTAATTTTATCACAAAAAATAAAATCACACTCATTCTAAATACTAGACCCCACCCACAAATTTTGCTAACGAATTGATTTCTGATAAACTTATAATAGGTATTCCCCCATAGCTCAGCTGGCAGAGCAATCGACTGTTAATCGATGTGTCGTTGGTTCAAGTCCAACTGGGGGAGCTAAAAGGTTTATTATGAATACAGTCCAGCTAGGGGAACAAAAGAGGAACAAAAATGACTACTAAAAAGACTTCTGAAAACTATAATCCACCAACTCCGCGAACCAAGTTAAGAGGTTGGTTTCATTTTATTTTCGCACCCATTTCTTTAACTTCTTGCATAACTCTGATATGCCTAACTCCTAGTTTGCCGCGCAAAATCGCCTGCTTTGTATATCTAATTTGCTCAATTCTGCTATTTGAAATAAGCGGAGTTTATCATCTTTTTAATTGGAGCAAAAAAGTCAAATTAATTTTAAGAAAACTTGACCATTCTAACATCTTTTTGTTAATTGCCGGAACTTACACCCCTTGGTGTTTTAGCGTAGTTCCTTGGAGCGGCATAAATACATATCATAATTTTTTTGATTATTTTTTTAGCGGACAAGCCCTGCTAATTTTAATTTGGGGACTATGCCTTTCAGCATTAGTTTTGCACCACATATTTTCTAATACCCCCCGAATTGTTTATGTAATAATATATATCGCTTTAGGACTAGTTTGCCTAATTTACATACCTACAATTCTGCAAAATCCCAACAAAGAAGTTCTGGCAATAGTTATACTAATAGCCGTTGGAGGAGTTTTCTATATAACTGGCGCTTGTTTTTACGCCGCTAAAATTCCAGGACGAACAGCCAAAATTTTCGGTTTTCACGAACTGTTCCATTTATTTGTTATTTTAGGATTTTGCTCTCATCACATCGCTATTTGGATAGCTATGCTAAAATTTTAGAAAATCTAACTCAACCAATAGATTAGTTTTTTCACCTAAACAGTTAGCCATTTCAACTAAATTCTAAAGCAAAAAAATATTTTGACTGTTAATATTAAATTATGTTAAACAATTTTTCAAATCAAAACAATCAAATACAAAATAAAACAAACAATTCTCAAAATCAAGCAAATCCCGCCAAAACAACTGAGGTCGGCGCTAATTTAGGACAAACAATTAAAAAACGCCGAAACGAATTAAATATGACACAAAAGGATTTAGCTGACAAATTGCATATCAGTTTTCAGGCTGTTTCAAAATGGGAAAATAACGAATCTATTCCTGATTCATTAACTCTAAAACATATTGCAGAAGTTTTGCAAACGAGCTCTGATAATCTGTTAAATGGAAATAAAATAAATCTACAAGAAAATATAAACCTTGAAAAGGAATTATCTAAAATTTCCTGGGGCAATTTATACGGCATTGTAACAAAAGATATCCGAGGAGATGTGGGGAGTATATATGGCGATATTAGAGCAGACATATACGGCAACGTTAAAGGCAAAATAGTTGGCAGTGTCAATAATATTTATGGCAATGTGGAAGGTAATATATTAGGTGTTGTCAATGGCAATATATCAGGTTATGTGGGCGGAAAACTATTGGGATTGGTAAAAGGCAGAGTAGAAAAAGGAGTTAGAGGAAAAGTGCTTGGAACGATTATTGGCAACGGCATAGGAATTAAAAAAGATAAAAAAACCAACCACAAAACCGCCCTTAACTAAAAACAATTTAGTCTTTTTTTCAGGAGCGAACTGTTCTCAAAAATTATTGGCAATTAGCAAAACATAATTAACAAAAACAATTTAACCACTTTTTACAGGAGCGAACTGTCCAAAAAATTATTACCAATGACAACTAATATTTTCAATGCCTAAGAAAAAATATTTTTTGAGTAGTCTGAAAAAATGTGCGTAGTTTATATTAGACAAGCATTTTTTCATACAGTGCGTATGTTCGCGCCTGAGGTTGCGCATTATTGCGCATAACCTTAGGCTTGCGGAACAAGCGGTACTCAAAAAGTGATTTTTCTTGCGTAATTTGAAAATATTAAATTTAACAATTAGGTAATAATTTTTTGGAACAGTGAGCGTTTTTTTTTTTTTGTAAAAATTTAACTAGGTAGTATTATGAAATTTTTGAAATTAAAAAAACTCGGTATTTTGGCGATAATATTCCTTTTTGGAATATGCACCTTTATAAGCGGCAGAATATCTGTCGCCAAGGCTGATGGATCTATTTCCACATTGCCAATTTCTCGCGGAGGAACAGGCGCTAATTCAGCCAGCGGAGCGCTAGACAATTTAGGCAAAGTCAATTCTGTTGATAGCAACAGCACTGATGAACAATTCCCTTCAGCCAAAGGCGTTTATAATTGGGGATCCCCAACTATAGGAATTGACAATTTTTATATGAAAACAACCTCTACGGTGCAAACTCCGCCTTATGTATATTTATTAGGAGAACTTCCTACTGAAGCCATGTCATCAAAAATATCCACACTTTTTGTCGGTCAATTTTTAGCTTACCGCTATGGAGTTGATGCTATTCCTGGAATTTTTGAAGCTAAAATTATCGCAATTTCTTCATACAGAGCTAGCAGTTTTTATGCTAATGCTCTGCCAAGTGCCAACTATACAGGAGGTATGCCAAGAATGCCAAGATGGGAAATAGGTAAATTCACTTATGATTCAAAATCTTATGTGGGGTTAGCTATGGTCGGCGGTGATAATGGAATTTTTTGGAATATTACTTCTCTTGTTCTAAAAGGTTTTTATGACGGAACCTTGGCAGCAAAATGTCAAACTGAAAATGATCTTTGTGTAGGCAAAAAAATATTACTTAGCTCCGTTAGCGACTACCAAATGGCTTGGCAAGCTACTGAATAATTTTATAACATCTAAATCTCTCTTATACAATATCTTATAAAAATAAGTGTTTACGCGCTTTCAACAAGTTTTCAACAACTTTTGCAAAAATATACATAAATATACATCGACTCTATTAAATAAGCATTTTTTCATACAATCCGTATGTTCACGCCTGGTGTTGCAGGCTTTTTTCAGGAGCGAGCAGCTCCAAAAAATTATTGGCAATTAGCAAAACATAATTAACAAAAACAATTTAACCACTTTTTACAGGAGCGAACTGTCCAAAAAATTATTACCAATGACAACTAATATTTTGAAAAATCGTCAATATGTTTTTCAAGAAATTATCTTGAAAATTTTTGCGGTAGTTATGCTTAAAGCAAGAAAATTTTCAAAAGTGAGTAGGACTGCGGACTAATTTT
>JAITSB010000058.1 GCA_031288095.1 Candidatus Opitulatrix roisinitermitis
TTACTATCCTTTAAAATATTATAAATAAAATTAATATCTTTTTCATCAACATAATTAGAAGTTGCAGTGCCTCTCACTATTCGTGCAAAAAGATCTGCCCACGGACCATCAAAATCTGATGTCTGCGCTGAAGCATAAGTGTTTTTATCTAAAATTCGGTGCTGCACAATTATTGAGTCAAAACCTAGACAAGAAACTAAAAAAGAACATAAGACCAAAGAAATAAAAATTAAAATTACACTAGTTATTTTAACGTTCATTATATAAGCCAGAGCTCTCCCGAAATATCTAGAGGCTCTTTTGAAGTAGGTCTTACTATCTTACCAACTATCGCTCTATCAAAATACCAACCTGTCCAAAAATCGTCAATATAAGTGTTAACTTTTTGAACATAAACAGTTTTACCGTAAAATATTGCGTTACCAACCGCTTCTAATGCAAAAAGTACATCCGTACCGCCACCATCATTTTTGGAATATTTATCTTGATAATATTGAGAAGCGTCTATATCAAAAGCTTGAACACACATAGTATTATTTTTATTGGTATGGCATTTCTGCTTCCATGCAGATTTTACTCCCGAATTAATATTTTCTTTAGCGTATGCAAATTGCAAAGGCGTAAAATAAACTCCTGTAATTAACAAGATTACCCCTATTACTAAAATTAAATTTTTCTTTATATTTCTGATTTTCATAACGACCTCTTTCACAATTAATAAAAATTCATCATTAAAATATATAATAATGAATATAGAAAATTATAGACCTTTCATAATATAAATATAACTAAAACGTTACATTTAGCATTAGTTAACTACACTAATAGCTATTTTAGTTAGACTTACTGATATCTAAAATTATCGAATCTATGAAAAAGCGTTGCCATTTGTCCGCGTTTTATAGTATTTTGGGGACTAAAAGTACTATCAGTTGTGCCTGTGCTAATTCCATTATAGACTAGCCACAATATTTCTTTTTTAAATGATGATTGCGATATATCATTGAATTTCCCCAATAATTCTTGACTAGGTTCAAAAAAAGGTCTCCCTTGTGCTCTATATAAAAAAGCTGCAAATTGTTCTCTTTTTATTTCCCGAGTTGGTGAAAAATGGGTGGCGTCTGTTCCTGTGGTGATACTTCTTTGAAACATTCGCAAAACTGCCTTATAACAAGTATCTGATGGAGATATATCCACAAAAGGATTTGTTACAGTAATAGGATCATTTTGCCATTGAAAAATTTTTTCAAAAAATAATGCCATTTGTCCGCGATTAACTTCCAAATCAGCCCTATATGTGCCATCTTCATAACCAGTAGAATAACCTTTTTGCTTCATCCATAAAATGTCATTAGCAGCATAATGACTAACATCATAATCCCAAAAAAGAGAAGTATCTATTTGCGATATAACTATTTCAGCCATATAACCTAAAATAAGATAAATTGAACCATTTTGAAAAGACACACCTTCAAATTCTCTATTTCCAGTTATTTGGGAATATTGGACAGACCTCCAGTCAGGGTTAGAATTATACAAAACATTTGGAGAGAAAGTCATAAAATTGCTATCGGCTGTCAAATATAGCAAATTGCGGCTAAAATCATAATCTAGGCTTTGATTCCAATAGCCTATTGGATTTTTAAAGTCTGTCAAATGCTTTATTGAGACTTTGTTATTATTTATATTACCTTCAAAAAAACTATAACCTCCATTATATCTAGTGGCTGCATAAAATTTTGTTTCAGAAACAAAAGCTGCCGTATTTAAATAATAGTATTTTCCAGAACTAGCATTTTGAACATTGAATTTATATTGCACTTCTGGAGTTAAAGACTCCAAATTGATTTTTGAAAGATGAGTATAAGTACTTTTATCCAAATTCCCCTGTGGGGCTCCCAAAAGCCAAAGATTTTTCCCATCAGTGGTTAAGGCTTCGCCGTGTGCACCTTTTAAATCAAAAGAATAACCAACAGTAAAATATTTAGTATATTTTGCATATTCAGCAAAAGGTAATAAATCCCAAGTATTAGCAAATCTGTCTGCAAATCTGCTAATCCTATTCCAGCCATCATAAAAAATATCATTTTTAAAATATTTGCTTACTTTCAATATTGTAGCATTTCCTGTATAATAACGAACTCCATTATTATAGCCATACCCTAAATATAATATATAAAAATAATCTCCTAAAACAACCATAGATTGTGCTACTTTAAAGCCATAATTCTCATCATTGTCAATAAAGCGATCCGGTAAAAAAGTATCAGTTGCAAAATTATAAGGATAGCCTTTTTCACTATTATATTTATTTGACGATAACTCGTCTGCGCCAGGTTCGTATATTTTGCCTTCTGGATTACTAAAATAACCAAACGGAGTAACGCTATAACCTGATGCAGTATATTTTGCTAAAGCATTTTTATTATCAAACAGTTTAGCTTTTTGAGCGTCAAATGAAGTCAGAACATTTTCCTGAGAATAGATTTTTATATTTGGTTTTGACGTCTGTGGGCTTAAAACCTGTTTAACTTGTTCCCAATTAACTGGCAAATTATCATTTTTTAATTGAGAATAAGCATTTTTAGGTGATAAATTTAAAAATATTAAGATTAAAGTTATCAAAACTATAACCACCTTTTTAATTTTTAACTTTTGCTCTTTTAACATATTTGCTACCTCTTTTCATATAAAATATATACTCTATCAAATTGCTCTATTATCAAAATTGGCTTATAATTTATATATATTCGTTTCAAATAGCCGCTTTTTTGAAAAAAATTCTTATCAAAAACAATATTTGAATTTTCTTTGGGTGAAACAATGATAGAATATTCTGCCGCTTGATTGTCATAAATTTCATGTAGATAATTTTCTTTATTGTATTTAAAATCTGACAAAAACCAATAATAAAATTGGGGGTATTTTTTTGCATAATAATAAAATGATCCAACACCTGAAGCGCTGTCTCCCGTAATTATATAATTTTTATTATTTTGTTTTTGATTTATATAATCTAAAATTATCTCTCCAGCTGGCTTTCCGTCTTTATATTGTGGCACAAAAGAATTATTTATTTGGGTCATTGGACTAGATTTATAAAAAGCTGTTCTATAATGAGTGATATTATGCAAAAAACTTATTGAAAATTGACAGAATATCGCTAAACATATTAT
>JAITSB010000066.1 GCA_031288095.1 Candidatus Opitulatrix roisinitermitis
TTTTCAACAGCCCTAATAAGACCTAAATTTCCTTCTTGTATAAGATCCAAAAAAAGCATACCTCGGCCAGTATATCTTTTTGCTAAAGAAACAACTAATCTTAAATTAGCTTCCAAAAGGTGAACTTTGGCTTTAGCACCGTCTTTAATTACCCAGCGCATATTTCTAAGTTTTTGACCGCTGTATCTTTTATTTTTATCAGCTAAAAGATGTGAAGCATATAAACCAGCTTCAATTCTTTTAGACAAATCAATTTCTTGCTCACCAGACAGCAACGGCACTCGTCCTATTTGTTTTAAATAATCCCTTACAGGGTCTGATTTGGTGCCAGTGGCTAAAACCCTGTTTCTAGCTTCTTCTGCTTCAGATTTTTTCTTAGCGACTTCATCAAAATCTGGCAAAACTGTCTCTTGAGCAACAATTTCATCTTCAATTTCTTCAGTCTGATTATCAACCACCTCATCTAAATCTACAGCAATTTCTTTTTTAACATTTTTTAATATAACATCTTCCGCATCAGACTCTTCTAACGGCTTAAAAATCGTTTTTTCTAAATCTTGATCAATTAAAGATGTAATATCGCCAGACTCTAAACTGGCTAGCTCTTCTTCGTTCTCAATTTCTTCTGTTTTTGACATATATAATAGTATAACAGTAAAATCTCAAAAACCCCCTATTTAAATAACAAAAAAGTCAAGTTGATAAAAAATATAGAAAAAATTCTAATTAGGTTAAAAAAAATACTATTTTTGAATTGAAAAAATTGTTGTTTTAGCGATCTGAACATCGCCTAAAAAAGTCTTTATATTTGCATACTTTTCAGGCTCTAAAAGAATCACAGGAGTTATAGTTTTGTAGCCAGCTTGAGCAATTTTTGTGAAATTTGCTGAAATTATTTTATCACCTTTTTTCACTTTATCGCCCAATTTAACAAAACTTGTGAAATTTTCACCATTTAATTTTACAGTGTCTAAACCTATATGAACCAAAATGCTAATATTGTTTTCATCAGTTATAACAAATGCGTGGTAAGTTTCAAAAATATGGCTCACCTCGCCGTCTAATGGGGCAGCTATTTCAGAAATGCCGTCAATAATTTCTGGTTTAACAGCAACCCCTTCACCCATTATTTTATCAGCAAAAGTTTTATCAGGAACTTCCTTTAAGTCAACTGCTTGACCGTCTAATGGAGAATATATATCCATAAATTTCATCCTTTTTAATTAATACCTAAAATATCTATACAAAATATCAAAGTGGAATTTGCTGGAATTTGTCCAATAGCAGTATTCCCATAACCTAAATTTGGAGGAATGACCAGCATAATTCTAGAACCAATAGTTTTATCTTTTAGCCCTTCTGTCCAGCCCTTTATAACAGAACCTTTTAGTGAAGCCACAAATGGACTATCTATTTTAGCGTCAAACTGCGCCCCATTGGTTAACCATCCAGTGTATTTAACACTTATTGTGTCATCTGCTTTAACCTTCGCGCCGTTGCCTTTTATCAAATAATAGCTTTCTAAATTTTGCGGACTAAAACCAGGCTGTTTATACTCCTCCGGCAAAGTTAATTCAAAAGCTCCGTTAGCAGCTAAAGAAGCGGACGGCTTAGATTTATCTATATTCACCGCTTCCCCTTCAGCAGTATTGTAGCCTTTTTGTTTGCCCACTATTTTATTAACCATAATATAATTCACCATTTGACCGCTAGTGGCACCTTGCGAACCAGTGAAAGATATAAAAATAGTTCCAATTTTTTTGCCCAACAGCTGACTATACAAACCTTCTGGCATAGAATTTGGCTGCATAGTTAAAACATTTAGACTATTTTCTTTGCCCCAAGCAGACGTTAAAATCTCATATTGAGAATTATCCGTGCTCTGATATGTGTCTGTTCTGACTTCTAAACGGTCTGTGGAGTTAATAATTTCTCCTTGCCCTTCATGAATAACTGAATAAACGTTTTGAAAAAGACTTATTGTTGGATCTATTGTAAGCTTTGGTTCACCGTCTAAACTAGTGTCTATAACACGGATTTTAGCCAATTCATCTAGTGAATTGACTTTGGGAATGTTTTCCTCTGATGAGCAACTTGCCAAAAAAAACACCGCGACAAAACTAAAAATAGTTACAACTTTTTTCATAATAAAATTATACAGTATATAATTAATGTATATGTCAAAAAAGAAGATAATTAGCATCATTTTGTTATTTTTAGCAATTCTTGTAATAATTTTATCTAGCAGCCTTTTAGCACTTTCATCAACAAATAAAAAGAATATTACGACTGCTGGCATATCAGGAGACTCTTCTTTTATTATTATAAATCCAGGAATTTTAGAAGCTATTAGCAATGACTCTGCAATTACTATAAATGCTGGGCCAAATGACACTGTTCAAATAGCCTACGGCAATTTTAAAGATGCTAGCGGCTATTTTGCAGATGACACCACTTACACCACTATAACGGGCTGGCAATCAAAAGAAATCTGGCAAACTCAAACAATTTTAGCAGCCAAACAAGCCCCTGCTCTGCCCTTAGATATTTTTGCCTCTGATATGTTTGATGTAATTACAACTTCTAAAGAAAGCGCTAATTTTGACTTAAACTCTTTAGAAAATTTCACTAATAATTCCACATTAATTATTGCCCGCAAAGGGTCAAGCGCTCCTATAAATATTTCTATTGAATGGACTAACTTCACACCAGGAACTATAAGTATTTTTGGTTTTATTTTAGGATTTATTTTACTTTTAGGAGCCGGTTTAGGATTTTTTATTTCACCAAGCAAATCTCGCCATACTAAAAATATTGAAAAAAAACCCTTAGTGCAGCATATATCTCATAAAGTTAAAAAATTTAACACCCCAGAAAACATTGAATATGATATTAGCAAAATTAATAACGAAATTATTAATAATGGCAGCGCAGAAAAAGAGAATTCTGAAAGCTCATATAAAAAACTAAATAATAAACTTAAAACTCGTTTTAACGTTAACAAAAATGAAAAAAGAGTGGAGAACAAAATGAAAAATGAAAAGTCAAATAAATCTAAAAACGCCAAAAAAGATAAGCGAAAAAGAGTTTCTTCAAAAGGCTATGCCCATATGAAAATTCTAATTTTCATCTGTTTAGGCTGCTTCACTATCACGTTATCAAGCTGTTCTGGTCAAATCCCCCCAATCGAACAAGGCACCTCTCAACTAGAACCAGATATAACTATTGAACAACAACAAAAAATATTTTCTGACATTCTAAGCACAATACAAGATTGCGAAAACAGAACAGATTCTATTAAATTACAAAGCAGACTTTATGGTCCAGCTTATAAAATAAGATCCGCTCAATTAATTGAAAAAAATTATCTGAATAAAATGCCAGATTCAGCTCAAATACCGCAAATGACAGACCAAATAGTGATTTCAAATAATCATGGCTGGCCTAGAACTAATGCTATTATCACTAAACCTACTCCCGATATGCAGTCTCAAAGACTCCTATTTATCACTCAGGCACAAGCTCGGATAAACTACAAATTATGGGGTTTAGTCAGAATTTTCTCAAATATAACATTGCCAAAATTTAATTCAGCCCTAGACGGTAGTCAAACAATTTTGCCAGATGACCAAACACTTCAAAAAACACCTAATCAAGTTTTATCCGACTATGCATTATTCCTTGAAAAAAGTTTAGATGGCAAAAATGAACAAACTTCAGCTGGTCAATTTTCCGTAGATCCTTTTGTTCAGCAATTAACAACTATAACCACAGCTGTTCAACAGGGCGTTAAACAAAACGAAGGTTCGCAAAAACAAACTTTTTCGCCTGATGCTAATAATATTCAATCTATTAGAACATCTGATGGCGGCGCATTAATTATGGGTCAAATAGACTCTTATTGGCAAAGATCAGCCGGCGGCAATCGCTTATCTAAACCTGCTTCTGACGAGGAATCAGCTATTTTTGGAAATGCTCAGGCCTCTCAATCTATTTCAGTTCACTATATAAATGTTGTGGCAATTTATGTGCCTGTGAAAAACAGCACCGAACAAACTATTCAAGTGATCGGAGCTGAAAGAATGCCTGTGGAAGCTAAACCTGAATAAATGAAAACACCAAATAAAATTAATCGCAAAAATGACAATGAAGAAAATATTGTTATTATAACAGGCCTTTCCGGCGGGGGAAAAACTCATGCTTCAGGAGTTTTGCAAGATTTAGGCTATTTTGTAATAGACAATACACCGCCTCAAATTATTCCTTCTCTTGCTCAAATTGTCAAATCTCCTAACGAATATAACAAAAAATTAGCCATAGTTGCAGATATAAGAAGCGGAAAATATTTTAATCAACTAGGGGAGATTCTTGATTCGCTATCAAACAGCGGAATGCACACGACCATTTTATTTTTAGACGCCAAAACAGATACACTAATTAAACGCTACGAATCCAGCAGACGGCCTCACCCTTTACAAGGCAACAATTCTTTGTTAGATGGCATCAAACAGGAAAGAGATATTTTATACACTCTAAAGCTCAAAGCTGATTATGTAATTGACACTTCAAACTTATCTATTCACGATTTATCTAGAGAAATTAATGAAATTTTTAACAAAAAAAATCCTAAACATATGAAAATCAAAATCACCTCATTCGGTTTTAAATATGGTGTTCCAATTGACGCTAATTTCGTTATAGATGTTCGTTTTTTGCCCAACCCATACTGGCAAAAAGATTTAGCAAATAAAACCGGCAATCAAAAAGAAGTTTATGACTACGTTTTTAAACAACCAGGAGCGAATGAATTTGTTAAAAAATTTGCTAAACTGATATTATCTGTAACAGATAAGTTTATTCACGAAAATAAACGCTATCTGTCAATTGCGGTTGGGTGCACAGGAGGCAAACACAGGTCTGTGGCCGTTGCAAATAGTCTAAAAACTTTGTTAACTAAAAAAGATATAGATATAACTATTTCCGCAAGAGATATAAATAAAAAAACTGAAGCATAAATCAAGGAAAAAATATGAATTTTACACAATCTGTAATTGACGAAATATCTAAAATATCAGTTAATGATGAACAAGCTCAAAAAGCAATCGTTTCTGTGGCTATGAGGCTAAATGGAGAATTAAAAACTGAAAAAAATAAACTAATTATTAATATACACACTAGATCTTTTCAATTCGCTAAAAAACTCCATTCCTATATCAAAATAGCTTTTGGAGAAAATAGTGAAATTTTTAAATATCCAGAAACTAAACTAAATCATAATTTAGAACATTATGTGGTTCAGCATAAAAGTAAAGACGCTTCACTTATTAAAAAAGCTGGATTAACCAACAAATCTGGCATGCCTATAAAAGGTTTTTCTTCAAATATAATACACTCTGAAAAACAGGCTTTAAAACACGCTGCTGCCACTGCTTTTGTATGCACAGGCAAAATTGGTGAACCCGAAAAAGCTGGCCTTATTGAAATTATTTCTCCTAATTCTGATATATCTATGGCGTTAGACGGAATTCTAGAAAAATTAGGAGTAGAGTCCAAAATCAAAACACCTCGTGGAATTAGCAAAGTAATTATCAAAGATAAATACGATATTGCCGAATTTTTAAATTTTTCAGGAGCTATAAAATCGTCTGAAAAGTTTTTAAAAACCTATGTAAAAACTCCAAAAGTAAAATCAAAAATATATGCTAAAGTGTCATCTGACACTAATTCTTTACGAGCTTGTCATGCCAGTGAAATAGCAATTATAAGAGCTAAAAGATCTTTAGAAATTCTTAAAGATGAAAAAATAAAAAAAGAATTAATTCAAGCTGCTGAAACTAGAATTGCTCATCCAAATAAATCGTTGGAAAAATTGGCTGGCTGCTCCAATCCGCCCACCACAAAAGATGCTATAGCTTCTAGACTAAGACGTTTAAATCAGTTGGCTGACAAAAAAGCTAATGAAAAAAACATTCCCTCAACAATAGACGCTGTAGAAAATTCCTTTTTAAAGAAAAAATAAAGCGAAACACCATGATAGATATTAAATTAATTCGCCAGAACCCCGAACTAATAAAGAAATCGCAAATTTGGCGAGGTAAAGATCCAAAAGTTGTCGACTCATTATTAGAAATTGACATTTTATACAGAAATGCTATTACAAATTCAGAAAATTTGCGAGCCGAGCAAAATGATCTAGGCAAACTTATTCCTAAAGCCAAACCAGAAGAAAAAGAGCAGCTTTTGCAAAAATTAAAAATCTTGTCTAACCAAACTGAATCTGGCAAAAATCAAACCTTGCAATTAGAGCAAAAATATCTTAAACTAGCCAAATCGCTTGACAATCTTATTGTTGATGCTCCACGCGGCGGAGAAGAAGACTATATAGTTTTGGAAGAAATTGGTCAGCCTAAAAGCACTTTGGCAAAAAATTTAAAAATTAAAGATCATTTAACTATTGGTCAAGACTTAGATATTTTAGATACTGCACGTGGTGCAAAAGTCTCAGGAGCAAGATTTTATTTTTTAAAAGGTTTGGGTGCACGTTTAGAATTAGCTTTGCAAAGACTAGCTCTAGATACGGCTATTGCTGAAAATATAACCCCTATTATAACGCCAACATTAGTCCTTCCTGAAATTATGGAAGGAACCGGATTTCTAGGAGAGCATGCAGCCGAAGTGTATAAACTAGCTGAGCCTGATAACGCCTATTTGGTTGGAACTAGTGAAGTGCCTATTGCCGGATTTCACCAAGGAGAAATTCTTGATTTGGAAAAAGATCCTTTATCTTATGCCGGAATTTCCACATGCTATCGCAGAGAGGCTGGCTCTTATGGTAAAGATACCAAAGGAATTATAAGAGTTCACCAATTCAATAAAATTGAAATGTTTGTTTTTTGCAAACCTGAAATCGCCCAAGACCAACACCAAAGAATTTTAAATATTGAGAAAAAAATGTTAAGTGCTATGGAAATACCCTACAGGGTGATAGATATTGCTGCTGGCGATTTAGGATCATCGGCGGCTAGAAAATTTGATTGTGAAGCCTATCTACCTTCGCAAAACAGGTATTTAGAATTAACTTCCACTTCCAATTGCACAACCTACCAAGCCAGAAGATTAAATATAAGATATATTGGAAATGACGGCAAAAAACACATGGCAGCTACCCTGAACGGCACGCTAGCAACAACTAGGTGGTTAGTAGCGCTTTTAGAAAACCATCAACAAGCTGATGGAAGTGTTAAAATTCCTCAGGCTTTAATAAAATATATGGATGGAATAGAATATATAAGAAAATAGTTTTATAAAATATAGCACTAAACAATATCTATCTTTTGAAGCAAATATTTAACATCATCTAAACTAACTACTTTAACTAATTCACTGCGCATATCAGCCCCTATTGGAAAACCTTTAAAATACCATATAAGATATTTTCTAAGATTTCTCACCGCCGGTTTTTCATCACCAAAATATTCAATTAACATATCGGTATGATATAAAATTATTTGTTTAATTTGTTTAATTCCAAAAGTCTTTTTTTGCGGATTTTGGCTAACGGGCCATCCCAAATTTTCAGCAATTTCTTCAAAAACCCAAGGTCTACCTAGCGCGCCCCTGCCAATAGCTATTCCGTCCACACCAGTAGTTTCAAACATATTTTTAGCATCTTGCCAATTTTTTACATCTCCGTTACCAAAAACTTTTATAGATAATCGTTTTTTCAAATCTGCTATTTTTTGCCAATTAGCCTGCCCTCGATACATTTGTTTCATATAACGAGCGTGTAATGTAACCAAAGAACATCCGGCTTCTTCAGCTATTTCACCAGCCTGAATATAAGTCTGATTCTCTTCGTCCAACCCTATTCTAAATTTACAAGTTATAGGAACTTTTTTTTGAGAAGCCAAAACAGCTGCCTGTAAAATATTTTTATAAAGATCTAAATTAGTTAAAATCATTGCACCGCCGCCAGATTTGGTAATTTTTTTTACAGGACAGCCAAAATTTATATCTATATGATCTGCTATATCTTCAAAAACTATTTTTTCAACAGCTGCAAAAATCTCGTCTGGGAATTTACTAAATATTTGCAAAGAACGATAATTTTCCTCTGATGAAAAAAAAGCTAATTGCCTAGCTTTCCAATTATTTTCAATTAAAGATCTAGCATTAATCATTTCGCCAACAAAAAAAGCCGGTTTATAAAAACCTTGACAAAGCCGTCTATAAGGCGAATTAGTGACGCTTGCCATTGGCGACAAAGCCAATTTATAATTAGGCAGCATTAAAGTTTTTCAGCTAAATAACTTTTTATTTGAGACAAACTTATTCTTTCTTGTTTCATAGTGTCGCGGTCCCTAATGGTGGCGCAATTATCATTCAAAGAATCAAAGTCATAAGTTATGCAAAACGGCGTGCCAATTTCATCATGCCTCCTATAACGGCGCCCTATAGCACCCGCATCATCATAATCCACATTCCAGTTTTTTCTCAAATCAGCGGCTATTTTGCTGGCAGCTGGTGACAAATCTTCATTTCTAGATAACGGCAAAATAGCCGCTTTATAAGGTGCAAGACGGGAATCTAAACGCAAAACAATTCTCTCATCCACGCCGCCTTTAGTGTTTGGAGCCTGGTCTTGGGTATAAGCGTCTATCAAAAACGCCATTAGTGAACGCGTTAGACCAGCAGCTGGTTCAATAACATAAGGAAAATATTTTTCACCAGTTATTTGATCAAAATATTTCAACTCTTTATTAGAGTTTTCACTATGGGTCTTTAAATCAAAATCGCTTCTATTGGCTATACCTTCCAATTCCCCCCAATCGCTGCCTTCAAAACCGAATTTATATTCTATATCCACTGTCCTTTTAGAATAGTGAGAAAGTTTTTCCTTAGGGTGCTCAAAAATACGCAAATTATTTTCTGAAATTCCTAAATTTTTATACCAATTTAATCTTTGTTCTAGCCAATAGTCAAACCATTTAGCGTCTTCTTTAGGCTGAACAAAAAATTCCATTTCCATTTGTTCAAATTCCCTAGTTCTAAAAATAAAATTACTAGGCGTTATCTCATTTCTAAAAGATTTGCCCACTTGAGCTATGCCAAACGGAGGCTTTTGCCGTGTAATAGTTTGAACGTTAGCAAAATTTATAAATATACCCTGAGCGGTCTCTGGCCGCAAATAATGCAAACCTGTGTCATCTTCAACAGCCCCTAAATAAGTTTTAAGCATCATATTAAAATCGCGAGGCGGCGTCCATTTTCCTTTTGTTCCGCATTCAGGACAAACCAATTCCGACATATCTTTTGGCAAATTTTTATGTTTAGCTTCATAAGATTCTAGCAAATGATCATATCTTTGCCGTTTATGACATTGTAAACATTCTGTTAACGGATCTGTGAAAACACCAAGATGTCCCGAAGCTTCCCAAACTTGTTTAGGCAAAATAACTGCTGAATCTAAGCCCACCACATTATCCCGTTCAATCACCAGATTTTTCCACCATTGTTTTTTTATATTTTCTTTTAGTTCAACACCTAAAGGCCCGTAATCCCAAGCTGAACGAGTCCCTCCATAAATTTCACCAGAAGGAAAAACAAACCCTCTGCGTTTAGCCAATGTTATAACGTTGGCTAAATTGCTTTTATTCATCAGCAGTTGCTATAAAAGCGTAATCATCTTCCATAATTTTACTCTGAGCCAAATTAGGATATAAAGTGACTTTTAGCTCTTCTCTAATTTGAGCCTCAGAATCATGATAAACTGAAAGACCTGTGCCTGATGGAATGAGATTTCCTATAATAACGTTTTCTTTCAAACCTTCTAATGAATCATCAGTTGACTCAATAGCAGCTGATGTTAAAACTCTAGTAGTTTCTTGAAAAGAAGCAGCTGAAAGCCATGAACGTGTGGCCAAAGAAGCTTTGGTTATTCCCATTAGTTCCGGACGTCCAGTCGCTGGATTTTTGCCTTGTTTAACTGCTTTACGGTTAATATTCTCAAATTCTATTCTATCAACTAACTCTCCTGGAATTAAATTAGTGTCTCCGCTTGACAAAACAGACACATATTTTAACATCTGACGAACTATAACTTCAATATGTTTATCATTAATTGACACTCCTTGAGCTCGATAAACTTCTTGAACTTGCTCTAATAAAAATACTTGGGCTTCACGCGGACCTAAAACTCGCAAAACTTTTTTAGGATCCACGGGGCCTAAACATAATTTCTGACCTGCCTGAACTTTGTCACCAGACTTAACTAATAATTTACTTCTTTTTGAAATTATATTTTCACTAGACAAAAGATTTTTATCTGATGGAATAATCTTCACTATATAACCCATAGAAGAATCTTCAATCTTAACTACCCCGTCAAATCCAGCAATTGGGGCTTCTCCTCTTGGAGTTCTGGCCTCAAAAAGCTCTGTTACACGAGGAAGTCCTTGTGTTATATCACCTGATGAAGCCGCTGCTCCGCCAGTATGAAAAGTTCTCATAGTAAGCTGAGTCCCTGGTTCACCAATAGATTGAGCAGCTACAATCCCCACCGACTCTCCCACATCAACTCTTTTACCTGTTGCCATAGATCTGCCATAACAAGCTGCACAAGCCCCCTTCAAGGATTGACAAGTTAAAAGTGAACGAACTTTAACTTCTTTTATGCCTAACTTTAATAATTTGTCAATTACTTCTAAAGAAATATCTTGATTTGCTTTAACTATAACTTTGCCGCCTTTATCAACAATATCTTCTGATGAAGTTCTAGCATAAAGTGAAGTTTCCAAATGGATGTCTTTGCCATCAGCCGAAATCACTGGAATAGTTAAAGATCTTTTAGTTTTGCAATCTTCTTCCAGAATAATTACGTCTTGGGAAACGTCCACTAAACGACGAGTTAGATAACCTGAGTCAGCAGTCCTTAAAGCGGTATCTGCCAAACCTTTTCTGGCTCCATGGGAAGCAATAAAATATTCTAAAACAGATAAACCTTCATCGTAATTTGATTTTATAGGACGTGGAATAATTTCACCTTTAGGATTTGACACTAAACCTCTCATGCCAGCTATTTGGCGAATTTGCATCCAGTTTCCTCTTGCTCCTGAAGTAACCATTTGTTTAACAGTATTATCAGCTGGAAAATTGTCAATCATAGAAAGAGCAACTTCCTCAGTGGCTTGAGTCCACAAATCTATTAACTCTTCACGGCGTTCCTCATCAGTTATAAGCCCGTTATCATACTGTGAATGAATTTTTAAAGCTTGCTTTTCATAATTCACCAAAATTTTATTTTTATCTTCAGGCGCTGCCACATCTGAAAAAGATATTGTAACTCCTGAACGGCTAGCCCATTTAAATCCAGTATCCTTTAATGCATCAAGTGAAGCGTTCACCTGAACTGTAGAATAATTAGCCGACAATCTATTTACTATATCACCTAATAAATTCTTTTCAACCTGTTTGTTAACGTAGGGAAAATCTAATGGCAAACATTCATTAAAAATAGTTCTACCAAAAGTTGTTTCCACCACTTTGGGTTTTCCTGGTTTAAAATCATCTGGCATTTTTTCATCTGTATCTGGATAAAAAGCATCTATTTTTATTTTGCATTTAGCATTTATATCTAATTGACCTAAATCATAAGCCATCTGAGCCTCATCAACTGACGAAAATGCTCGACCATCACCGGCCACTTTATCTTTAACTGCTGTTATATGATAGAGTCCTATAATCATATCTTGAGTAGGCACTGTCACAGGATTGCCGTCAGCCGGTTTTAGAATGTTATTTGCGCCCAACATTAAAACCCTAGCCTCTGCTTGAGCTTCAACACTCAAAGGCAAATGAACTGCCATTTGATCACCGTCAAAATCAGCATTAAAGGCTGTACAAGCCAAAGGGTGCAAAGCAATAGCCTTACCTTCCACTAATTGAGGCTCAAAAGCCTGAATGCCTAAACGGTGAAGTGTGGGAGCTCTATTCAAAAGCACAGGATGTTGTTTTATAACCTTTTCTAAAACATCCCAAACCACAGGATAAACTCTTTCTATCATATTTTTAGCTTGTTTTTGATTAGCGGCATGCTGCAAGGCTATAAGTCTTTGTTCAACAAAAGGTCTAAAAAGCTCCAAAGCCATATCTTTTGGCAAACCGCACTGATGCATTTTTAAAGTCGGTCCAACAACAATAACGCTTCTGCCTGAATAATCAACCCTTTTTCCAAGCAAATTCTGACGAAAACGCCCTTTTTTGCCTTTCAACATATCTGAAATTGACTTTAAAGGTCTGCCTGAAGGAGTTGTCACAGGATGCCCTCTTCGGCCATTATCAAATAAGGCATCAACTGCTTCTTGTAGCATTCTTTTCTCATTATTTATAATAATTCCTGGGGCGGATAAATTAATCATTTTTTTCAAACGATTATTACGATTTATAACCCTTCTGTATAAATCATTTAAATCAGATGTAGCAAATCTTCCTCCATCAAGCTGCACCATCGGTCTGAGATCTGGCGGCAAAACAGGTATTGCGTCCATAACCATAGCGGTAGGATCATTTTTTGATTCAATAAAAGCATTTACCATTTTCAATCTCTTTGACAATTTAAGATTTTTAACAGTGTTGCCTTCTGCCATTTCTTCTTGAAGTTCTTTAGCTATTTGTTTTAAATTCAAATTTTTCAAACAAGTTTTAACAGCAGCTGCGCCAATATCAGATGTGAAATATTCATCATATCTATCTTCAAGAGAATTTCTTATAACTTCGTCATCTAAAATAGTGTGTATTTTCAAATTTTTAAAAGTTTCCCAGACAGTTTGTAATTTGCTAACGCTTTCATCAGCAGCATTTTTTTGACGCTCAATATTTCTTTTATGTGAGGCTCTTATTCTGGTTATTTCATTACCTTTTTTGCCTTTTGCCTTTGCTTGAGCAATCTCTTTTTCCATCTCTTCAAGTCCAGAAGCTGCAGTCTTTTCAGATTCTTTCAAAATATTTTTTATTTCGCTATCTAATTCTTTACGCAAAAGCGGCAAATCTTTTTTAATAAGATCTATTTTAACATCCACCACTAAATAGCTTTGAAAATAAATAACTTTTTCAATATCTTTAACTGATAAATCAAGCATATATCCAAGTCTTGAAGGCACGCCTTTAAAATACCATATATGAGTCACAGGAGTTGCTAATTGGATATGCCCCATTCTTTCACGGCGAACTTTAGAACTAGTAACTTCAACTCCGCATCTTTCACAAACTATTCCTTTAAAACGAACTCTTTTATATTTTCCACAAGAACATTCCCAGTCATGAGTTGGTCCAAAAATTTTCTCACAAAATAAACCGTCATGTTCAGGTTTTAGAGTTCTATAATTTATAGTTTCAGCTTTTTTAACTTCTCCGTGGGACCAGTCATATATATTATCTAAATTAGCTAAAGATAATCTGACGGTATTAAAATCTGTGACAGCAACCATTTTTTAAATCTCCTTCAATGTTATTTGTTCTGTTGGTTTAATATCTAATTCCTCAAAATCAGCCGATTGTTCCCTCATAGAAACATGAATATCTTCTTTCATATCTGTTAAATCTATTGGCTTATTTTCTTTATCTAGCACTTCCACATTTAATGCCAAAGCTTGCATTTCTTTATTCAAAACCCTAAAGGATTCAGGCACGCCAGCCGGAGGAATATTTTCGCCCTTAACCACTGCTTCATAGGTTCTAAGTCTGCCGTCCACATCATCAGATTTAGAAGTCATCATTTCATGAAGCACATTGGCAGCGCCATAAGCCTCTAAGGCCCAAACCTCCATTTCGCCAAATCTCTGACCTCCAAACTGAGCTTTCCCGCCAAGCGGCTGTTGTGTAATCATTGAATAAGGCCCTGTTGATCTAGCATGTATTTTATCATCAACTAAATGATGCAATTTCAAAACATACATATAACCCACACTTATCGGTTCTGGAAAAGGCTCACCTGTGCGTCCGTCAAATAACACCCCTTTACCTGTTTGAGCGACTAATCTTTCACCATCTCTATTTGGTAAAGTGGAATTTAACAACCCTTTTATAATAGAAGAATCAACACCGTCAAAAACAGGTGTGGAAACTTTTGCTCCCGGATCAGCACTTTTAGCAACAGAAGGAACATTGGCTTTCCATTTGTCATTTTTGGATTTATCCAATTTTAAATCCCAACCGTTTTTAGCAATCCAGCCTAAATGAACTTCTAAAACTTGTCCTAAATTCATACGTCCTGGCACACCTAACGGATTTAAAATAACATCAACCGGCGTCCCATCAGGCAAAAATGGCATATCTTCAACTGCTAATATTTTTGAAATAACACCTTTATTTCCGTGACGACCCGACAATTTATCGCCTGGTGTGATTTTTCTTTTATTTGCTATATAAACTCTAACCGAATGATTAACGTCAGCTGGCAAGTCGTCTCCAGCTTCACGAGTTAGTTCTCTAACGCCTATAACAGTCCCTGCTTCACCATGCGGAACTTTCAAAGATGTATCTCTGACCTCTTTTTGTTTTTCGCCAAAAATAGCCCTTAATAATCTTTCTTCTGGTGTAAGGTCTGTCTCACCTTTAGGAGAAATCTTGCCCACCAATATATCACCTGGATTAACTTCTGCGCCGACTCTGACAATTCCCCTATCATCCAAATTAGCAGTGGCTGATTCAGAGGCATCCGGCAAATCACGAGTTATTTCTTCTTCACCTAATTTAGTGTTTCTGGCATCTATATCGTATTCCTCAATATGTATAGAAGTTAATGTATCATCCTGCACTAAACGATTAGACAAAATAATAGCATCTTCAAAATTATATCCTTCCCAACTCATAAAAGCCACTAAAAGATTTCTGCCCAAAGATAATTCACCATCTTTTGAAGCAGGCCCATCGGCTAAAATATCACCCTGTTCTACTCTATCGCCAGTTTCAACAATAACGGTGTGATTTATACAAGTTGTTTGATTTGCTCTTTGAAATTTATTAGTTTTATAAACAGTCGTGGTTTTATCATCATTTTGCACAACTATTTCATACGCATCACATGAAGTAATTATTCCCGACTTAGTTGCTAATAAAACATCTCCCGCATCTATTGCAGCTCTTGATTCAATGCCTGTCCCCACATAAGGAGCTTCTGTTTTAATTAATGGCACAGCCTGACGTTGCATATTAGCACCCATTAAAGCTCTGTTAGCATCATCATGTTCTAAGAAAGGAATAAGTGAAGTTCCCACAGAAACCATTTGCTGAGGAGAAACATCCATATAATCTACCAATGATGGATCCACGTCATCAGCTTCTCCGTTTCTATCACGCACTAAAACTGTTTGTCCTATGAATTTGCCGTCTTTGTCCAATTCTTGATTGGCCTGTGCAATAACAAAATTAGCTTCTTCATCAGCTGTCAAATAATCAACATTGTTAGTCACTTTTCCTTTAACAACTTTTCTATAAGGTGTTTGAATAAAACCAAAAGAATTAACTTTAGCATAAGAAGCTAAAGAACCAACCAGCCCTATATTAGGACCTTCTGGCGACTCAATTGGGCACATTCTGCCATAATGCGAAGCGTGAACATCTCTAACTTCTAATGAAGCTCTCTCTCTTGATAATCCACCAGGCCCTAAAGCTGAAAGTCTGCGACGATGAGTGATAGCGGCTAAAGGATTATTTTGATCCATAAATTGGCTGAGTTGAGAAGTTCCAAAAAATTCTTTTAACTGAGTTATAATAGGTCTGGCGTTAATTAAAGATTGCGGAGTGATAGTTTCTATATCTTGAGTGTCCATTCTCTCCCGAACAACTCTTTCAATACGAGTTAAAGCAATTCTTATTTGATTTTGAATCAACTCTGCACAACGACGAACTCTTCTGTTGCCAAAATGATCAATGTCGTCTGTTGTGATTCTAACAGTTTTTGCTGATTTAATAAATTCAGCTTTATAAGTGTCTTTGCCGGAATGCATAGAACATAAATACTGCACTATTCCTATTATGTCTTCTTTGCCAACAGTAGTTTGATCTATAGGTATTTGAATGCCTAACTTTTTATTTAATTTATACCGACCAATTTTGCTAAGAGTGTATCTTTTAGCATCAAAAAACATATTGTCTAATAACATTTGACCTGCTTCAGGGTTTGACGGTTCACCTGGCCGAGCATTTTGATAAACTGCTTCTAAAGCCTGATCTTTTGTTAAATCATAATTTTTTTCCAAAGCTCTAGTGATTATAGGAAATTCTCCAAAATGCTTAGTTAATTCTTCATTAGTTAAGCCAATAGCTTTTAAAAACTGGATTAATCCTTGACGTCGTTTTCTGTCCACTCTAACTCCAGCATTATCTTTGCGGTCAATTTCAAACTCCAGCCAAGAGCCGCGCGTCGGCACTATTCTAACGGAAAAAGATTCTCTATCATTGCCTTTTTGCGTAGTTTTTTCAAAATAGATTCCTGGTGAGCGAGCAATTTGCGTTAAAACAACTCTTTCAGCTCCGTTAAAAACAAATGAGGCGGTGTCTGTCATTAAAGGAAAATCTCCAAAAAAGACTGTTTGTTTTTTTCTAATATCTCTTTTTATATCGTGAAACTCAGCTTTAACATATAATGGAGCAGCATAAGTCAAGCCTTTTTCTTTGCACTCTTGAACAGTATGCGGAGGTTGTTCCAAAACAGGCTCAGAAAAAATTAACTCCATTCTGCCTTGATCATCTTGAATTGGGGAAAATTCAGCAAATATTTCTTCAAATCCGCTTTCTTCACTAATAGCTTCGTCTAATAAACCTTTAGCAATTCTTTCACGCCATCTAGCATTTCCAATTAACCAATCAAAACTATTTTTTTGCAAATCAAGCAAATGGGGTATTTCTATAGGTGCATGAATTTTGCCAAAAGATATTCTTTTAGCTATTCTTTCGTCCTGTGTGCGACCTTTAGCCTTATTAACCTTATTTTTATCAGTTTTAGTTTTAGATTCTAAACCTTTTGTTGCCTTTTTTTTAGTTACTTTGTCCTTAGTAGCCAAGAGATTCCCTTCTTCAATAAATTATTCTCTACTCTCTTGACCGCTATATATCTAAAAGAGTTTATAAAACCAGTTTATATAATTTATAATACGAAGTCAAATTAAAATTTATCTAAATTTAAAAAATTCGCTATATTTATTTAGAAAATTCGCTATATTTTAGTGGAGATAGATATTTTAATTGAATTAAGCAAAAATTAAGCGACCATTATTTTTTGTAGCTCTTGTTCTAAGAGCTCTGCTTCGTATTTTTTTGCAGCAACTTGCATTTTAAAATATTCAGATGGTTTTAATTTTTTTATATCAAAGGGCTTTAATGAATGAAAATAATCAACCCATTCATTTACATTTTTATTTGAAACTGATTTATTAGGTCTTGCTACCATAATTTCATTATATCATTTTTTCAACAGATGAAGAAATTACTTGGCAATGATAAACAATTATATGATTATCTCTTGTTTCAACTAATACTTCAATAGGAACACCCGCTAATGACCAACCAACAAAACATCTATCATCTTTTTCAGTTTCTATTACAGCAATAGGATATTTCATAGTATTTATAATATCAAATTCAGTGAAACCGTGTTTTAAGGCTGAATTCAATATTGTTAATTTCATTTAATTAGAATACCATAAAAAAATGTAGGCCCAATATACATATTCTGAATATTATAAGCAATAATATTATAAGCAATATATAGTGAACTAGTCATAACGGACATTTTACAGGGCTTATATATTCAAAGAATTTCAAAAATATAATGGTGGAGATAGTGGGACTCGAACCCACGACCCACTGCTTGCAAAGCAGTTGCGCTACCAGCTGCGCCATATCCCCAATTTTGTGATATATTGTTCTAATTTTTGTTCGCCGTATTGAATACTTGCTCACAAAAAATTATCTCAATATCTCACCAAAATTCAGATTTTGTGATATATTGTTCTAATTTTTAGTATCTCACTAAAATTCAAATTTTGCAATATATTGTTCTAATTTTCAATATCTCACTAAAATTCAGATTTTGCGATACATCACCTTAATTCTCTATTTGCCGTATTGAATACTTGCTCACAAAAAATTATCTCAATATCTCACTAAAATTCAGATCTTGTGAGACGTTGTTTTATATTTAGTTATTTTCTCCCTCATCGTCCCAAAGAACTTTGAGTTCAGCCACACCTCTATATTTTTTATACAAATATGCCAATCCAAGTCCTCCACCAAAAAGCATTGTCCAAAACAATTTTTTCATAAAAACTTTATCCTTTCGTCCCCAAAATTGACAAATTCATATTTATATTTTAAGACTAACACACTAAACCCCAACATTCAAATAATAGTTTTTTAATTCCAATAGCTTTTTAGTTCCAAAATCCTTTCCCTTTTAATATTTTTTTCCATTTTAATAATTCTTTAATTCATAACTTTTCAATTCATGACTTTTCAATTCATAACTTTCCAATTATGACTTTTAAATTTAATTAGTAAAAGCTTGTCAAACAAAAACAATTTAACCCCCTTTTGCCTAAGCGAACAGTTCCCAAAAATTATTGGCAATTAGCAAAACATAATTAACTAAAACAATTTAATCACTTTTTTCGGCAGCGAACTGTCCTAAAAAATTATTACCAAAGATAACTAATATTTTAAAAACCTAATATTTTTAATAAGCAAGGAAAAAATATTTTTTGAGTAGTCTGAAAAAATGTGCGTAGTTTATATTAGACAAGCATTTTTTCATACAGTGCGTATTTTCGCGCCTGGGGTTGCGCATTGTTGCACATAACCCCAGGCTTGCGGAACAAGCGATACTCAAAAAGTGATTTTTCTTGCGTAATTTGGAAATATTTAAATTTAAAAATTAGGTAATAATTTTTTATAACAGTGAGCGTTTTTTTTTTTTTTGTAAAAATTTAACTATGAGCGAATTGTTTAGTATTAAAAATGCAAATATTAAAAAAATACATATTAAAAAACTGGGTGATATTAAAGAACTTGGTGTAAGAAAATTAGGCATCTGGGGAATAATATTTCTTTTTGGAATATGCGCCTTTATAAGCGGATTTAATATAAATTCTTATGCTGCTTCATCATCAACTATTTTACCAATT
>JAITSB010000073.1 GCA_031288095.1 Candidatus Opitulatrix roisinitermitis
AAGCCGCTGTTCCAAAAAGAAATATTATTCCTAAAACACCGAGTCTTTTAAAAGCGTGTTTCTTAGGAAATATAATGCTGGGTGGCCATATTTTTTTACTTTTAAATAATTCACTCATATATAAATTTTTACAAAAAAAAAAAAACGCTCACTGTTCCAAAAAATTATTACTGGATTGTTATTTTGGATTATGTAATCTACACGATACGATTGCTAGGCGTTTTTAGATGATAGTTTGTTTTAGGGCAAGAGTTCTGCGAAGCCACATCTTTTTAGTGTAAATAAGTTAGGGAGGTGTTGATGAAACTTTCAAAATTTGAAATTTAAAAACGTCTCAAAAAATATTTTTTCTGCTTTTTGAAAATATTAGTTATTTCTGGTAATAATTTTTTGGGGCAGTGAGCGGCTTTCAACAGACGAAAATATTAATTTGATTTATGGGGATTGAAAGTTCTAAACTATATAGATGGCGCGTAAAAACAGTTTTGGAGGCGGCTTTATAGAAATAAGTAATAAAACTCAAGAGAATATACCAAACATAATAGATCTAAATCACGAGTTAGAAAACCACGAAATCGTCTTTTATAACGCATTAGCTGAAACGAATTTGAGAGGGCTAATTATTCCTTTAGATAAAAAATATAGTAAACCTACAAACGATATTTTCTTCGCGGGCAAAGAGTGGGAAGTAAAAACTGTCAAAACGAGATATAAATCTATTTCTAATGCGATAAAAGCGGCAGTTAGAAATGCTAAAAAACAAGATGTAATAAAAGAAAACTTTATTTTTGATACGAGCAATTTTAGTTTTTCTGAAAAATTAAAACGCCAGCTATCTGAGTATAATTTGCGAAATCCAAATAATCAAATAAAAAATTTATTAGTGTTTAGTAGGAATAAATTAATTAAAATAAAGTTAAAAAAATAAAGCGGGCCAATCCCCCCCATGTTTTGCGTTTACCGTAGCAAACTAATCCAACTCATCTGAGCCGACTGGTCTAATTATTTCAAGACGGGGAGGCACCCGCTTTTATGTTTTCAGTATAGCACACAAACATTAAAATCAAATAGATATTTTATATAAAAGCAATAATAATTAAAAACAATTTTATATTGTAAATATTTGGTTTAATAATGTTCCACGTGGAACAATTATGCATTTAAGGCGTTGGACTATCTGTTGGTGTGGGGGTGGGTGTTGGTGGTGATGGGGCCGTGTAAGTGAAGCAATAAGGATATATTTTAACGGCGCCTTCGGGTATATCTGCTCTGTTATTGGTTTCTCTATCTTCGGGCGTAAATTGAGCTACTGTATTGGCATAATTATTATAATAGAACCAGTTGAGGGAGGGAGGCGTTGTCCAAGAGCCGCCTTTCCAGAGCCATACATCAGCCACAGCCTTTGTTGGATTCGTTTCACTAGGTCCAACTGTATAATAACCTATATAATTATCAGAGCTGCAATTTATACTATAGCTTTTTATTGAAACAGTTACATTAGAAGTCGATGCAGTTTCGGGAGTAACCCCTGCGTTTGGCCAAGGTTTTATAGTTAACATATATTCCAAAGGAATGCCGGTCCCGCCTTGCGCTTCAGTAAATCCAATTATATAAATGGATTGTACGCTTAAAGTATTAACATAATTTCCAGTCAATAAAGAAGTGCCAACCTTTATATAAGCAGAATTTACTTTCCATTGATGTGCGGTATTAATAGCGTAAGTAAATTTTGGTAAACTAGTTAGCGTGTTATTACCTGATGCATTTATTTCACTAAAACCTGCTCCGCCTTTTGATGATGGTAAAACCCCTTCATAATTAGCAAAATTGCTGCCTAAAATATTTGAGGATGCTTGGGCTGCTGTGTTAGCATTGGTGCCGCCGCGAGCAATCGGCAGAACTGTGCTTGAAGAAGCGGCATAAGAGTTTATGCTGAATCCGCTTATAAAAGCTGCTGTTCCAAAGAGAAATATTATTCCTAAAACACCTAATTTTCTAAAGGCGCGTTTTTTAGGCGTTATAACGTTTTGCAACCATATTTTTTTACTTTTAAACAATTCATTCATATATAAATTTTTACAAAAAAAAAAAACGCTCACTGTTCCAAAAAATTATTACCTAATTGTTATTTTGGATTATGTAATCTACACGATACGATTGCTAGGCGTTTTTAGATGATAGTTTGTTTTAGGGCAAGAGTTCTGCGAAGCCACATCTTTTTAGTGTAAATAAGTTGGGGAGGTGTTGATGAAACTTTCAAAATTTGAAATTTGGGAATGTCTCAAAAAATATTTTTTCTTGTTCTTTGTAAATATTAGTTATCTTTGGTAATAATTTTTTGGGGCAGTGAGCGGCTTTCAACAGATGAAAATATTAATTTGATTTATGGGGATTGAAAGTTCTAAACTATATAGATGGCGCGTAAAGGAAGTTTTGGAGACGGTTTTATAGAAATAGGTAATAAAGCTAAAAAGAATATTCGAAATATTGAACAACTAAAGAATGAATTAACAAATCACGAGATACTTACATATAATAATATGGCCAATAAAAATTTTAAAGGAACACTTATACCTATTGACAAAAATAGAGGTAAGCCCAGTAATGATATATATTTTGCAGGTAAGGAATGGGAAATAAAAAGAACAATGCCGAAATATAAGAAAATTTCTAATTTAATACGAGAAGCAAGGCGTAAAGCAAGAAAACAAGATGTTGTTAAGGAGAATTTTATTTATGAGGCGGGAAATTATAAAGTAAATGATAAATTAAAACAGCAACTTAGTTTATATAACATCAGAAATCCAAACAATAAAATAAAAAATTTACTGATTTTTGCTAAAGACAAATTTATAAAAATAAAGCTTCAGAAAAAAATTAGCGGAACCATCCCCCCCTTTCTGACGGTCTAGTTATTTCAAGACTCGAGGGGGCGTTCCGCTATTATGAGTTTAGTTTATCACAAAATTATCAGAAGGCAAAAAAAGGTAGTTTTTTTGTTGTAAAAGATATAATAACGCATTAATAGGAGGTTTTAAAATGTTCCACGCGGAACAATTACGCATTTAAGGCGTTGGACTGTCTGTTGGTGTGGGGGTTGGTGATGGGGATGCGTAAGTGACACAATGGGGATATATTTTAGCGGCGCCTTCGGGAATATCCGTTTGATTATTGGTGATTCTATGTTCAGGACTAAATCTTTCTACTGTCCGTGCATAAGTTCCATACCAAAACCATGTGAGGGTAGGCACAACTTCCCAAGTTGATCCTTTCCATAGCCATATTTTTAGAACAGCTTTTTCGGGATCTGACTCTTTGGGACCCACTGTATAGTACCCAATTTGTCTATCTGGACTACAATTTAAACTAAAACCTTTAAAATAAACATAGACATCAGAAATAGTGGCATTTTCCACAGGAACGGAATTATTATTTTTTGCTTTTATAGAAAGCATATAATCTTGAGGATAAAGAGTTTCAGGATAAGCGTTAAAAAATCCAGTTATATAAATATCTTGCGCATTCATAATTTTAGGATAAGATTCAGTTAATTCCATTTCGCCTACTTTTATATAAGCTTTTTCAACAATCCAAAAGGGACTACCCATAGGATAGGTATATCTTGGCAGGCTATTTAAATTATGGGCTGCCATTCCAAAACTCGATTGATCAGACCCTGTTCCGCCTTTGGCAGCAGGCAAGACCCCTGAATAATTAGCAAAATTAGAGCCTAAAATATTTGAGGATGCTTGGGCTGCGGTGTTAGCATTTGTGCCGCCGCGAGCAATCGGCAAAACTGTGCTTGAAGAAGCAGCATAAGAGTTTATGCTGAATCCGCTTATAAAAGTTGCTGTGCATAAAAGAAATATTATTCCCCAGACGCCTAATTTTTTTACGCCGAGTCTTTTAATATATGCCTTTTTAATACCTTTATTTCTGATATTAAACAACTCATTTATAGTAGTATTCATAGTTAAATTTTTACAAAAAAAAAAAACGCTCACTGTTCCAAAAAATTATTACCTAATTGTTAATTTAAATATTTTATCTAACCGACAATATATTTTCCCGAAATTGCCGTAAACCGTTCTGCAAAGCCTAATTTCTCAGAAGATAAATCTTCCGAAAAATTAGTCCGCAGTCCCACTCACTTTTGAAAATTTTCTTGCTATAAAATAAGCTACCGCAAAAATTTTCAAAACAATTTCTTGAAAAACATATTGACAGTTTTTTAAAATATTAGTTATCGTTGGTAATAATTTCTTGGAACAGCTCGCTCGGGCAAAAAGGGTTAAATTGTTTTTGTTAATTGCGTTTTGCTAATTGGTAATAATTTTTTGGACGGCTCGCCTAAACGAGTTGTTTAAGAACTGTCCAATCAGTTACGTCACTGAATAAAACCTTTTGACTTGGACAAGTAAAATCAGCACACACGCCAATATTTATGATCCAACTGCTTATATACAGATTTTGACCATATCCTTGGCTTACTGGAGTCTGCGGATATAATCCAACATACATATTTTCATTATATAGAAAAGTGCCTATTTTCATTATTGGATATCTATAACCGCAACTATCCCTAGAAATGCACTTCATATGAACCCTATCAGCTGTCACTTCTTGCGGCCTGCCCCCTAAAACAAAATCTAGAGTAAATCTATCTAAATTTGCAACACAAGAACCAATATGAGGTAAACATCTTTGATAGGCTATTTCTCCCATAAAAGTGACCCCTTGATAAATTCTTCTAGTTTCGTCAGTTGGAACCTGTCCCAAAACTAATATTTCTTGTGTTCCGATATCAGATACGGTAGTAATGAAATACTGATTTTTTATTCCTTTGCCAATATCAGCATTATTTGAAACTGTTTTAACAGCTCCGCTAGTTATTAAATTTGAAGAGTTGACAGTTGGCGTAGTATCTATGGCTTTGGTTGTTAGAGAATTTGAGTCGTTGCCTATAAGGGCATGTCCGCTGGCAAATTCATTGGCTCCGGTTCCGCCGCGAGCAATCGGCAAAACTGTGCTTGAAGAAGCAGCATAAGAGTTTATGCTGAATCCGCTTATAAAAGTTGCTGTTCCAAAGAGAAATATTATTCCCCAGATGCCTAATTTTTTTATGCCGATTCTTTTAATATATGCCTTTTTAATACCTTTATTTCTGATATTAAACAACTCATTTATAGTAGTATTCATAGTTAAATTTTTACAAAAAAAAAAAAACGCTCACTGTTCCAAAAAATTATTACCATAATGTTATTTTGGATTATGTAATCTACACGATACGATTGCTAACTATTTTTAGATGATAGTTTGTTTTAGGGCAAGAGTTCTGCGAAGCCACATTTTTTTAGTGTAAATAAGTTGGGGAGGCGTTGATGAAACTTTCAAAATTTGAAATTTGAAAATGTCTCAAAAAATATTTTTTCTTGGCATTGAAAATATTAGTTATTTCTGGTAATAATTTTTTGGAACAGTTCGCTTGGAAAAAAGTGATTAAATTGTTTTGAGTTAATTGCGTTTTGCTAGTTGGTAATAATTTTTTGGAACAGTTCGCTCCTGAAAAAAAGGACACACAGCCTTAGGAGCGAACATACGCACTGTGCGAAAAAAGAGTTGTTTAATAAAGTTAGTATATATTTATGTATATTTTTGCAAAACTTGTTGAAAACTTGTTGAAAGTGTAAAACTAAGGTGTTTCGGTTGGAGTCGGAGTAGGTGTAGGAGGAGGTGACGGTAATGTATAAGCAGCGCAATGTGGATATATGCTAAGAGCTCCTTCGGGTCTATCATTTGTATTACTTACGGCAATTGCTTCTGCGGAGTTTCCAAAACTATTCCACATCCACGAACTAGAATAACCATAAAACCATTCAATATGGGGTTCATTATAATAAGCGGGTCTATAAAACCATGCAGTTAAAATTTCTTTGTCTTTATCTAGAACTGCATAGGCTGGAGATAAATTGCTTTTGCAGCTCGCATGATAACCGTATAAATAGAACGATTTTGAAAAATCTATAGTGCCATTTGTTGGATTATATACCAAAACCCATTGTTGCATTTCTGGTACAGAGGAATGCAACTGTTTTATTCCGGTTATTCTTAGAGCCTGAGAATAAACAGCATTTGTGTTTGTAGAAGTTCTTGTGGATAAAGATACATGCAAAACCAGGAAAAAAGCATTGTCGCCATGTAATGTATATGGATATTGATATTTTGGATTAATTGCTAAATTTGCAGACAGTTTTGTGGAGTTGCCGGCGGTTGCTTCTCCTGTTCCT
>JAITSB010000015.1 GCA_031288095.1 Candidatus Opitulatrix roisinitermitis
ACTTTTGAAAATTTTCTTGCTTTAAGCATAACTACCGCAAAAATTTTCAAGATAATTTCTTGAAAAACATATTGACGGTTTTTTAAAATATTAGTTATTTCTGGTAATAATTTTTTGGACAGTTCGCTTAGGCAAAAAGTGATTAAATTGTCTTTGTTAATTATGTTTTGCTAATTGGTAATAATTTTTGGGAACAGTTCGCTTGGGAAAAGTGGTGCAAAACGGGAATTTCGTCGCAATTTGGGAAAAGTGGTGCAAAACGGGAATTTCGTTGCAATTTGGGATTTTTGTGATATTCTATTATTTATGGAGCTTATTAAAAGAAGTCTTTTAGCTAAAATAGCTAAAAAACTTGACACAGATAGTGCTATTATTTTATTTGGTGCTCGTCAAGTTGGAAAGACTACCCTTTTAAATGAATTAGTCCAAAAAATAGATAATTTTTTGTGGTTTAATGCTGACGATATAATAGATATACGTAAATTAAACAACATGATTGAATATCATCCAGAAATTCTTTTAGATTATAAATATCTAATAATAGATGAAGCTCAATTATTAGAAAATGTGGGAGTTAAATTAAAAGTTTTGCATGATAAATATAAAGATAAAGGCTTGCAGATTATAGCTACAGGTTCGAGCAGTTTTGATTTAGCGAATAAGATAAATGAGCCAATGACTGGTCGAAAATGGGAATTTCAAATGTTCCCGTTTATGTTTTCTGAATTAGTTGAACATCACGGTTTAGAAGAGGAGAGGAAATTATTAAAGAAGAGACTTATTTATGGATCTTATCCCCGAGCAGTTTTTAGTCCAGGAGACGAAAAAGACGTTTTGTTCAGTTTAGCAAATTCTACACTCTATAAAGATATATTAAAGTGGTCGAATTTATATAAATCAAATAAAATTGCTGATTTAACCAAAACTTTAGCTCACCAAATAGGTTCAACAGTAAATTATAGTGAAATAGCTGCTCACATAAAGCTTGATAGAAAAACTGTTGAAAAATATATAACTTTATTAGAACAAACTTTTATAATATTTAGACTTTCTTCTTTTAGTCGCAATTTGCGTAACGAAATAAAAAGGTTCGATAAAATTTATTTTTACGATAATGGAATTAGAAATGCTGTAATATCTAATTTTAATCAAGTAGATAGTCGCACTGACGTTGGTGGACTTTTTGAAAATTATTTTATTTCTGAGATGATGAAAAAAAAACAGTATCAAAATTATTATTTTTGGCGCGATAGAAAGCAAAGAGAAATAGATTTAGTTGAAGAACATAACGGCCAAATAAAAACTTATGAGATTAAATGGAGCTCTAACAGAAGTCCTCAAACTCCAAAATTTTTTTTGGAAAAGTATTTGCCTGTTTCGTCGGATTTTGTTAATAGCGAGAATTACTATCGGTTTTTAAAATGAGATTTTCCCTAATGTTTAACACGGCTCGCAGAGTTTTCACAAAACCTGATTATATAATTTTAGCGTTGGGTTGGTTGTTCTTTATTTTATTCACTACAATATCGGCATCTTATACAAATTCAAAAGGCCTTTTATTCACTCAGGTCTATGATTATATGACTCAACACGTGCCCCTTATAGACAATTTGCGTGATCAGTTTTATCAAACAGGCAAAATAATTCCTGAATTTATGCCTAATTTAGGGGGTGGGCAAAACGCTTTTAATTATGTTTATTATGGTTTAGCCAATCCTTTAATTGTTCCTTTATATTTTTTGCCTTTTATAAGTTCATATAATTATTTATTATCAGTTATGACTCTCACGGTTTTGGCCTCTTTCACTCTAACTCATTTTTGGTTGAGAAAAAGATTTTCAGTGTTGTTTTCAGCTGTTGGCTCTTTAGCTATTTTATTAGCCCCCGCTATTTTATTTTCTTATCATAATGAATATATGTATATAGATTATATGCCGTTTTTAATTTTAGCGCTTCATGGAGTTGATAGAATTGTTTATAAAAACAAATATTTAGGTTTTATAATTGCTTGTTCGCTAATTGGATTAACTAGTTTTTATTTTTTGCCAGCCTGTTTTGCGGCAATAGGAATATATTTTATATATGTTTATCTGGAAAAAAGTTCGTATAACACAAAAAGGCCCCTTGAAATTAAAGGACCTCCTAAAATTAAAGGACCTCTTAAAATTAAAGAACCTTTCAAAATTAAAGAATTTTTGCAATTAGCTGGAAAAACCGTTTTTGGTTTATTAATAAGTCTTGGACTTATTATGTTTATTTTTTTGCCGACAGCTATAGCTTCTATGCAAGGACGTATTAGCACAAAAACATCCTATAGTTTGCAAGATTTGTTTATGCCGAATTTTTATTTTTTGGGCAATAATCACGGCAGGGATTTTATGATGGAAAACACTCCATTAGGCTATTGTATAATCGGGGTTGTATTTGTTGTTTTATTGGTTTTTAGCAAGGCCAAGAAAAATATTGCGGCAAGTATTTTATTTATTATTATATCTATTTTCCCAGTTTTTAATTATTTATTAAATATGTCATATTATATCGATCTTAGGGCCACACTGCCCCTTTTGCCCATTTTTTCACTTTTGCTAGCTGAATTTTTCACCTTTGCTAATAGTTTTTTGTCGAAACGAAAATTATTTATTAAAGTTCCATTAATCAAAAAAAGTTTTTTATCCATTTTAGGAATAGTTTTAATAATGTCTATATCGGTTCCTGCTCTGCAAAAAACTTTGCCAACAGTGGATAAAAGATATGCTTATAAAAACACAGATATTGCTGAAAAATTGAGCGGTGAAGTAAATCAGGTTTCTGCCAGCATTAACGGCAATAACATGAATAATGATATTTATCGTTCGACTTATATTGCAGATGGCGCCACCAAAAGACCTAATAATTTGCTTGATTCAAATTATTTTACTAATTCAATATATACTTCGTCTAACAATATTAATTGGAGCAATTATATGAAACATGAATTATGGTCTATTCCAGGATTAGCTGTTATGCCTTGGTTTTTGAAAAACACTGATTCGGTTTTTGAAAATACAATGTTAGGAATAAAATATATTTTTACTATGCCAAGTGATTTATCTTATAGCAGCCAAATAGATATTGAAGATTTTCAAAATAAAAAATTGACTGGCTTAGGTTATCAAAAAATATCTCCCCATATTTGGGAAAATAAAACAGCTTTTTCTATAGGATATGCAACAAACAACATTTTTTCTGATATTTCTCAAATGGATGAATTATATTCCAAAGCGGCTATAACTCAAGGAATTTCAGTCAATGGGCCCCAAACAAGCCTTCCTAATATTAGCAAATTTGAAAAAATAGATTTAAATAATATGTTTAATTACTATAATAAACCTGTTAATGCATTAGTAGTCGACAAAAACGACAATCACGAATTTAATTATGAATTGCCTAGAAAATTGCATAATGAATTGCTTTTTATTAAATTGAAATTTAATGATAGTGTGGTTCAAAATGGTGAACAAGAAGGAACTATAAGCATTAATGACATAACTAACGGCTTTGGTTTTCGTAAACAATATCAAACCAAAGATAGAGAATTTAAATATATTATTCAACCAACAGATCAGGATTTAAAAAATTTGAAAATACGCGTCACAAGCGGCTACTGGCCTATAGAAAACATTGAAGCTTTCACTATGCCTTTGGCAGATTTGCAAGCCGCTAAACAAAAATTTAATCAAATGAATATTACAAAATTTAATACTGACGGCCTGGAGGGAAATATAAATATAACTCGTCCGAATTCTGTTTTGGCGCTGTCTGTGGGTTATGATCCAGGTTTTACTTTAAAAGTGGACGGAAAAGAGCAGCCGATTTTTCAGGCAAATGGGGGGATAATTGGCAGCAATATATCTTCTGGTTTTCATAATATAGAGCTAACTTATAAAGCGCCTTATTATAGGATGGGAATAATAATTAGTTCTATAACGCTTTTTGGGCTGCTGGCGTATTATTTTATTGTTAGACGCCGAGTCGTTTAGGCTTATGCTAAACTGTGAATATGAGTACCGCATTAGACTATATAGTTGTCGATAAAAATTTTGCAGGAGTGCCTGATGTTCAAATTAAAAGGTCAAAACATCCTGAAAGTTTTGAAGTTGCGGAATTAACAACCGGCACAGGACCTGTGGTCACATCGGGTTCCACAATAGAAGTAAATTATCATGGACAAATTTGGCAAAGATTAGAGGTTTTTGATTCTTCTTTTTATAATGAGGAAACAGTAAAATTTCCTATTGGAGTGGGTAGCGTTATTAGGGGCTGGGATGAAGGTCTAGTTGGAAAAACTGTTGGTTCAAGAGTTCTTTTAATAATTCCGCCAGAATATGGTTATGGCAAAGACGGTATGCTGCAAGCAGGAATTTTTCCAGAAGATGTTTTGGTTTTTGTGGTTGATATAATAGCTGTAAAAAAATAGCTAAAGTTTTGAAAATTGTTAGAATTTTATAGGTAATAACACATAAGAAATAAGTGATAAATGTTAGATAACTGGTTTAAATTTTCCAAAAAGGCTGTCACAGAAAGATATAGCCCAAATGAAGATAATTTAAATAAACTTGGAGGATTTCTTTTATTTTTTGGAATTATTTTTGCTATTCAAACAAGTGGCATTATAGTTTCCCTTATAAATTTAACAGATAATTTGACTATGAGTGATTCTATGGCGTTTTTAGCAAATATATTAAGAGGGATTGCTTCTGTTTTTGCTGGGTTAGCAGCTTTTTATATATTTCGTAAAAGCAAAAAGGCTATTTTGCTTGCTCAAATATGTGTTACTTTTTTAGTTTTGCCTCAGATTTTTTTAATAGGTGTTTCATCAGAATATATTACTGGTTATAATGCTAAAATGTCAGCTATAATTAACTATGCCAGCGGCGCAAATGTTAGCACTATGACTCCAGGGGAAGCTATAGCTTCTTATCATAGCGTTTCTATTCCGGCTTTAATAATTCAAGCACTTTTTGGAATTATAGTTATTATATATTTTCTTAATTCTCGCCGTGTTCAAAAAGTTTTAAAATGAAAAATAAATTTCGCCGAAATATCCTTATTGGTTTAGCTGGTTGCTTAATATTGGCGTTAATTTCTTGGGGTTTTGTTAAATTTATTGGGCCACAATTTTTGTCGGAGTTTTTGCCAAATGGCGGTCAAGCGGCAATTTCTGATCCATCTCCTAGCGCTAGCTCAAACAATTTGTGCGACTTTACACTTGTGGACGCCGATAGCCAAAATAATGGAAAAGTCTTGTCTGGAAAGAAAGATGGAGTTTATGGAGAATTGCCGATTCCAGAAAATTCTGAGTTAGTTGTTCCAGATAAGGATTTAGTTTTTTCTGGCTGGTTTAGCCAGCCTGAGGGGGGTCAAAGAGTTGGTTCAGGCACCGATATTATATGTGATTCTTTTCTTTATGGCAGATGGATAACTAAAAGTGAAAACGAAAAAGCAGACGTTCAAGTGCCTATTTTAATGTATCATTATTTTACTAAAAACTCTAAAGATCCTGGTATAAACGCCAATTTTCAATTAGCTAGCGATTTTGATCAGCAGATGAAATATTTGCATAATAATAATTATTATTATCCTTCTTGGAAAGAGCTTTCGGCTTTTATTGACGGCAAACTATTTTTGTCAAATAAGTCAGTTATGGTGACTGATGACGATAATGAAATTTCTTGGTATGATATAGGTGTTCCGATAATTAATAAATATAAAGTTTTTTCGACAATGTTTTGCATAACTGGTTCTTGGTGGGAAACAAGAGAAAAATCGCCTTCTAAATATGTTATGGAGCGCTCCCACACTAATGGAATGCATAGTCCGGAAAATGGCAATTTTATAGGCTATATGATAGGTTTGCCTTCAGAAACTATTGCTAAAGATCTGGAAGAATCAGCTAAAAAATTGCATTTTAAAGAGGTTTTGGATTATCCGGCTGGTGAATATAACGATGAAGTTAAAAAAGGTCTGCGTCAGGCCGGCTTTGAAATGGCTGTGACAACTGAGCCAGGTTTTGTTAAAGCGGGGTCAATAAAATTAGAACTTCCTCGCCAGAGAATGAGCTATGGTCAGAGTTTAGAAGCCTTTAAAAGCAGTTTGGGATTATAGTAAATTATTTTCAGGCTGATTGAATATAATGTTTGGCTTAGATTAACTTGGATTTATAGTGTCTAAATTTTCTAATCGGTTTTTTGTTTTTCCGGCAATTAGTTGTCTTTTAGCGTTTTTTTTGGTTTGGCAGTGGTTTCCGGAAAATTTATGGCAATACCCTATTCAGTTTTCTGATGCACCAGCCCACTATTATTATATAGAAAAATTAATTTCGGGGGGAATTGGGCAAATTTTTCACCTGACTGCCGAGGGGGGTTTTTATCCGCCGTTTTTTCATATAGTGGCAGCTCTGTTTATAAATATTTTTCATCTTAGCGTTATGCAGGGCATGGTTTGTTCATGGCTGTTTTTTAATGCTACTATTTTTCCTATTGGGATGACACTATTAGTCAGTTTTTTTATTGGTCGAAAAAATATTTTTATTTTAAGTTTAATTCCTTTGTTTTCTGTTTCGTTTTTTGCTTTTCCATATTTGCTGCTTCACGAAGGTCCGCTTTTGGCTTATGGCGCAGCTCAGGCGCTTTT
>JAITSB010000002.1 GCA_031288095.1 Candidatus Opitulatrix roisinitermitis
TGTCCGTTTGGCGAATCGCTATTTCCGCGAGGGTCATTTAAAACAATTACTTGGCCTTGTTTCATAGCAGTTTTGCAGGCAGCCTTCATGTTTCCAAAAGTTTGTATACTTGTGGTGTCACAATTTTCAAGTTTAGGGGTCTGTTTATATGTCACTGTGCCCGCATTAATTGAATAATTTGCTCCGCTGTTAGCTGATATAGTGACTTTATAATTGCCCTCAGCTAGGTTTGGCAAAATGCAGCCCACTTGTGGAACTCCATCATTGGCTGCTGAATTAGTAGTATAGCCCTGTCCTCTTGTGGCGCAATCGGCGTCCCCCACTTTTATTTTATTATTGGCTGCTGTGGATGATAAATCAGCACCTTTGTAGATTAGATCTCCGCCTCCCCAGCTTGTTATGTGGGGACCAAAATTTATATTGTCGAGCGATATTTTGCCGCCAGCTAAAGCAATTTCAATATAATTATAAACCGCTTTGGAGCTAGGAAATTGCTTGTTGTTTGAATTAAGGTCAATTATGTCAGTTATTCCTAAATTTTCACGGGCTCTTTCAGCTGTATTTGCTCCTGAGCCGCCGCGAGAAATAGGCATAATGGTTTGTGGTGCAGAAGCGCTGGCCCAAACTGAACCGTTTAGAAACAAAACAACATTAAAAAGAAAAATGGTGCTTAAAATTCCTGTTTTTCTAAAATTAATATTTTTAAAATTAAATATTTTTTTCATGATATTCTATTTTTCTTTCTACAATATTCGTCGATTTACAATATTCTTACTCTTATAGTTTCGCACAAGAATTCTGTTTTTGAAACCATTTAACCAATTCACAATTAAATTTTTACAGACTACTCAAAAAATATTTTCCCGCTTTTTGTAAATATTGGTTTTCTCTGGTAATAATTTTTTGGAATAGTTCGCTTCTGAAAAAAATGATTAAGGGGTTTTCAACAGCAAAAAACTGATGTGGATTTATTGCAGCAAAAATTGTAGACTATATAAATGGTATCTGAGAAAATATTTATTATACCTGAAAACGTAAAAGGCAAAGCTATAAAAGGAAGTAATAAAGTTGTAAGTGTTTTAAAGGACTATGAAAAAGCGGCTAAAAGCGGAGTAGGGAAAATCGTGGCTGAAACAGGAGCTCTAGTTAGTAAACACGAAAAAGAAATAACAGAGTTTTTGTATAAAACCTATGGAGGCAATTTTGTTTATAGAAAAGTTAGTAGCACGGAGGGCCAAAAAATTAGCGATATTTACTGGAACGGAATAGCTTATGACATAAAAGCTAGTGCGGGTGTTAGTAAAAACGCCATAGATAATAGGCTAAGGAGAACCGAGGGACAGTCCAATCGTTTTATATTTGACATATCAAATAGTAGGTCATCAAATACAATAATTATAAATCAGTCTGTGGAGGTATTGAGTAGAGATAAAAGGCATTGGGTGGGGGAAATTGTATTAGTTCGGGATAAAAAAGTAATAGATATACTTCGCCGTAAAAAATAAGGGCACACCGCGTCGCCAAAAGGGGCGTTGCCGTATACCCTTCTATATATTTAAGTATATCATACATCTTCTAAAATGTATAACACGTATTATTTAATGTAGTATTTATATTTTTGTAAAACCTGTTGAAAACTTGTTGAAAGAAACAAGTGAAGAAAGTTCAATCATTAGTTGAAGCGAGTGTTGTCCAGTCTGTTATTAAATTTTCTAAAACAGATGATCCTAAACATATTTGCGAAGTATCTGCGGGAATTTCACAAATAGTTCCTTTATGAATTCCATTTAAATACATCCAGCCGCCGTTTGTTCCAAGAGCTTTTAGACCAACGTATTTAGAATTATTATAAGTAAAATATCCAATTTCAAAGCCAAAAGAACTGTTAACTCGGGGAAATTTAGCAAAAGTGGTTATTTTAGCTGGATTAATGGTTGAATTTGGATTATGAATGCTTGAAGTGGATATATCTAGTTTTCCATCATAGACCGAAGCGGCTGTGCTGGGAGAATTAGTATATTGAGTTATAATAACATCAAAAATTATATTTGCTTGTTTATTGCTGGAAGTTATTTCTGGATAGTCTCCCAAAACTACGGGGTTGGTGCTAGTTGTTAAGGTGCCAGAATTATAAGTTTTCCAGTTTTGAGGAATTGTCACTGCTGTAGCTATATTTGCTAACGCTCCAGAAGTTATTAAATTATTTGAATTAGTTTGGGGAACAGAATCAATAGGTTTGGTTTGAAAAGCTGAATTTCCGTTTCCAATGAGAGCTTGATTGCTAGCAAAAGTGTTGGCTCCTGTTCCGCCGCGAGCAACAGATAAAACTGTGTTTGAAGAAGCAGCATAAGAATTTATATTAGTGCCGCTTATAAATGCCGCTGTTCCAAAAAGAAATATTATTCCCCAGACCCCGACTTTTTTAAAGACTCGCTTTTTAGGTGTTATAACGTTTTGCAACCATATTTTTTTACTTTTAAATAATTCATTCATAGTTTTAATATTAAACAATTCATTTTTATTAATACTCATAGTTAAATTTTTACAAAAAAAAAAAACGCTCACTGCTCCAAAAAATTATTACCATAATGTTAAATTTAAATATTTTCTTCAACCGACAATATATTTTCCCGAAATTAGCGTGCACCGTTCTGCAAAGCCTAATTTCTCAGAAGATAGATCTTCCGAAAAATTAGTCCGCAGTCCTACTCACTTTTGAAAATTTTCTTG
>JAITSB010000028.1 GCA_031288095.1 Candidatus Opitulatrix roisinitermitis
TGCTCCACCACTTGCCCATCTCTAGCCAAATGATTATCAACTCTTTCAGAAATATACTCTTCATTCCAAACTTTATTAGTATATTCAAAAGCTGCCTGCAAACGATTAGAGGCTGTTTCGTCTGGTCCGAATATTCTAAAATTATCAGGATTTTGCTCAACTATTTTAGCAGTAAAATCTCCTAAAACTTTAGTGGCTTCTCTAATAGACCCCCCTCTATCTTGTAAAGGCACAGCAAAATCATGAATATCAGGAATTACTAAATCTTTTGCTAAAAGGCCTCCATTAGCATGTGGATTAGCACTCATTCGTAAATCGCCTTCTGGCAAAAAGTCAGTCACAAAAGGCTTTATAGCGCCAATTTCATCAAATAATTCAGCTGGTTTATAGCTTTCCAACCAACCTTTTAGAACATTAAAATGTTCTTCTGTGTCTCTAGCACTAGCTAAAGGAACCTGATGAGCTCTCCATGAACCCTCTGTCTGATTGCCGTCAATTTCTTTAGGACATGTCCAGCCTTTAGGGGTTCTAAAAACTATTACAGGCCACATAGGGCGAGTCTCATCTCCCGAATTAGCCCTAGTTTTAATATCGGCTATTTCATCCATAACATCATCCAATAAATTAGCAAATCTTCTATGTATAGAAATATGGGATTCATCATCTGTTCCAGCCTCAAAAAAATAAGGCTTATAACCATGTCCTATCATAAAGGATTTTAATTCTTCATGCGGCAGGCGAGATAAAATAGTTGGATTAGCAATTTTATAACCATTCAAATGCAAAATAGGCAATACTACACCATCGTTTTTAGGATTTATAAATTTATTACCGTGCCAAGCAGTCGCCAAAGGACCTGTTTCTGCTTCGCCATCACCTATTATACAAGCAACTAATAAATCAGGATTATCCATAACAGCTCCATAAGCATGAGATAGAGAATAGCCTAACTCTCCCCCTTCGTGTATTGAGCCAGGTGTTTCAGGAGCAACATGAGAAGGTATTCCGCCAGGAAAAGAAAATTGTTTAAAAAGATGAGCTAAACCTTTTTCATCTTTAGAAACCTCTGGGAAAGCGTCTGTATAAGTGCCTTCCATGTAAGAAGCCGACACCAAGGCAGGACCTCCATGACCTGGACCTATTATATAAATAGTGCTTTGTTTTCTATCAGCAATCATTCTAGAAAGATGAGCATATAAAAAGTTTAAACCAGGAGTTGTTCCCCAATGCCCCACTAAACGGTGTTTAACATCATCTCGATTAAAATCACTTTTCATAAGGGGGTTGGATAATAAATAAATTTGACCAACTGATAAATAATTCGCACACCTCCAATAAGCCTCAATATGAGCTAAAACTTCATCATTTATTTGTTCATTTGTTCTTTTCTGCCAAGCAACCGCATTCTCTAACATATATTCCTTTCATAAGAATCTACAAAATTAGCATATTTATATATTTTTATTTACAAAGTATTAATAATATTCTACACCATAAAAAAAGATTCGTGTATTATTAAAACATGGTAAATGAAAAACCTTTGACTTATGATTATCAAGCAACAAAAAGTTTTCTACTAGCTAATTATAAAAAACCTACTGGCGCCCAATTAATCAACGATTTGCAAAATACTATTAAATTAGCCCAAAAAACTCAAACATTTTCTGAAACCCGATATAATAAACGATATAACTTATGTATATCTTATAATAATTCCGTCAACTTTTTCAAACTAGATGCTCAAGATGGAATAATTTTGTCAATTGAAAATTGCTATTATGATTTATTATGCCAAAATATTAAACCTGTTTCTTTTTCCACAAAAGTAAACGACTATATAAATGACCAAAATAAAGCAGATAATTATTACCAAATATCGGGTTATAAAAAGGCTATTGATTTTATAAAAACTCAATTTAAATTATCTTCTGTTTCGCCGCAGGATAAAATGCTTTCTCAAAATACTAATTGGGTCTCTTCTTGTATAGGAGTAAAAGATTCGCTAAACCCCTTTAAAAATGCCGAATACGCTAGTGAAGATGAATATATAGTTTTATTCGGCACAACAGAACCAGAATTTGATGGATCAATTTGGGCCCAAACTAAAAAAAATATTGAACTTGGCGGATTGCCTCCAGCCGTTAGACAAAATCAAATAACTAAATTTGCTTCACTTATAAAAGCAGTTTTGCTATATCATAAATCTGTTAGCACCTATTCTATAGGTCCTGGCGGTTTAATTACAGGTCTTTATAAAATATGCCAAAAAAGCAATTTAGGAATAAAACTCGATTTAGAAAAACTGTCTAACAATATGACAGCCTTCGATATTTTATTATCAGAAAGCTCCAATAGATTTTTAGCCTGTATGAATAAAGACCTTTTGCGAGATCTAGATGTAATTGTTAGAGGTTCTGAAATCACTAAACAAATTATAGGCAAAACTACTGCTGATAATAAAAACACTATTGAAATAAAAGATGTCGGAACATTAGAGATAAAGCAAAATAAAGCAAATCAGAAATAAATAAGATGGATAAACAGGCCTACAAATATTTGCAAGAATTCGCTAAACAGTTTCCTGGATCAAATATTGAATTAAGAATTCCTGAAGTCGGCGCTATACAGTTTGGACAAGGGTCTAAACATAAGCGAGGCATTCCGCCTAATGTTGTAGAAATAAAAAAAAATATTTTTATCCAACTTATAGAAAAAAGAACTTCTTGGAATAAAGAAATGGAATCAGGGAATATTGAAGCTTCAGGAATTAACTCAAATATAGAAAACTTTTTTAAAAAGTTTGAATTTAAATCTAAATCATAAAATTTCTAATTTAATTCATAGAAAACTGTCTAAATTCCAGATATATTTATTATATTTAAACTTATTTATTATCAAAACTTATTTATTATCATATAGATAATCATCATCTGATTTATCGGTATGTAATTCTTTTTCTAAACTTTCATAATCAGTATCTGGACTATAATATTTAAGGTCTCTGGCTATTTTAGTATTTTTAGCTTTTTGTTTACCTCGTCCCATATAAAACCCCTTTGTCTTCACCTTATGTCTTGTCTTTTCTACAAGCACTCTTTATATTCATATTTTTTATATTCATATATTCTATTAATAAATAAAAAAGACTACAATATAAAGTTTACACTATAAAAACTATAAAATAGCGCTTTTACCAAATTCTACCAAATTGTAATAAAAACAATTAATGCTAAATACTTCTGTAATATTGTAGAATATATATATGCCAATAAATAAGGATAAAACAGATACTTATCTATCAAGTTTAGAAATATCTGAAAAAATTTCCCTAGAAATTAAAAAAAATCCGCAAAAATTTATTTGTCTAACTGGCGATAGACCAACCGGGCATCTGCATATAGGTCATTATTTTGGTTCTATTGTAGAACGAATTAGGCTGCAAAATGAAGGCGTCAAAACATATCTTCTAATAGCCGATTTGCAAGTTATAACTGATAGACAAAACACTGAAAATATCCAAAAATATGTTTATTCCAATGTTTTAGATTATCTAGCAGCTGGAATTGATCCTAAAAAAACAATTATTTTCACACATAGCGCAGTGGCCGCTCTAAATGAACTATTTATTCCTTTTTTATCATTAGTTTCAGATGGCGAATTAACTAGAAATCCAACTGTCAAATCAGAATTGCAAGCCAGCTCTCAGACCTTATCTGGTCTTTTGCTAACATATCCTGTCCACCAAGCGGCCGATATTTTATTTTGCAAAGCTAATGTTGTGCCTGTGGGCAAAGACCAACTGCCCCACATTGAACTAGCTAGAACTCTTGCCAGACGTTTTAATGAAAGATATGAATCGATTTTTCCAGAACCTTATGGATTGTTGACTAATGCCCCTCTTATCCCAGGACTAGACGGCCGTAAAATGTCAAAAAGCTATAATAATTCTATACAACTATCATATACTGAAGAGCAAACAATTCAGAGTTTTAAAAAAGCTAAAAGCGATTCTGAACGAAAAATAACTTATAATCCTGAAACTAGGCCAGAAATTTCTAGCATCCTAACAACAGCCGCTTTAACATCAAATAGGACTCCTGAAGATATTGCTAAAGAAATCAACGAGGCTGGGGCCGGTGTTCTAAAAGATTTTGCTGCCAAAAGTGTTAATAACTATTTTCAAGAGTTTCGCCAAAGGAGGCTGGAATTATCCAATAATTTAGACTATGTGAAGGATATTATTGCCCAAGGCAATAAACAAGCTAACATAGTAGCCGAACAAACTTTAGAAGAAGTAAAAAATGCTATGGGTCTAAAATATTAAACTTGACTTTTATATGATTAGACATTTAAACTATATTTATGTATCCTTGTATTTTGCATTTTTCAATGAAAGAAAATTATAAAAAAGCTATACGACGACTTAATAAGAAATTATATAAACACTATTCTGATAATGATATAAAATTATGCGCAGCAAATATTTTTCATTTATATACTGGCAAAAAAGTCCAAAAGATAAGAACTTTGCAAACTAATCGCATAATTAACGGAAAAATATTTGCTGCTATAACGCTTGATTGCGAAGACCAATTATGGCCTTTAAGTTTAAGATTTTCCTATATAAACAATTATTGGAAATTGGTCTATTATAAAATTGGCAACTTTCAAAAAAGTGATTTTAATTTAGAAAATATATGCCATAAATCAGTTTTGGAATTTACTCCCCAAAGGACACTCTAAAAGACAATTCTCGCATACTAAAATTGAATTATTTATTTTTATTTCTGATTTTAAAAATTTAGCAAAATCATAACTAATATTCAATTTTTCGGCTAATTCAAAAACTGCTAAAGTTTGAATCTGACATTCTAATAGTTTTTTCATTCAACAAAACCTCTAACTAACAAATAATATTCCTATTTGATAAAACAAAAGGCTAACAACATAAGCTAAAGACAAAGAAACCCCAACTGCTATAAATGAAAATTTTAGTCCAAACTCACTTTTTATGCCTATAACAGTTGCTAAACAGGGAATATAAATAAGCAAAAACAGCATAAAAGAAAAAGCAGCAAGTGAAGTTAAACTATTTGAATAACTGCCGTCAGAAGAAGTTTTTGCCAAAGTCGTTTGTAAATTGCTGGATAAGCTTTTATTGCTATCAGAATAGGAATTTTCTAACGACCCTAAAACTACTTCTTTAGCCAAAAAACCGCTAATTATAGCTTGGGAAAAATGCCAATCTCCAAAGCCTAATGGCGCAAATATTAAAGCTGTATTATCTGCTATAACACCGTATAAAGAATTATGAACAGTCGGACTATTTTCAGCCTTTGACGTATTATCTGCCGCAAACGAAACAGATTGCAAAAACGTCAAACATATTAAAACGCCTAAAATAACTCGACCTGCACCCCAAAGAAAATTTTGTAGTTTTGCGAAAGATGATTTCAGAATAAAGGCAAATTTAGGCATTTGATATACCGGCAAATGAATTACAAGGTTAGAAATGTTGGTTTGAGGTATATTATGCCATTTATTATAGTAATAACGAAAATTTTTCATAACAAATGAAATTAAAAGAATAATCAAAACACTAATCAAATAGAGCAGAAAAATCACTATTCCCGCGTTTTTCGGAAAAAAAGCGTGAGACAATACTATAAAAATTGAAAACCTGGCAGAGCATAGACTATAAGGTATTATAAAAGCTGTTTGTCTTCTAATTTCTGATGTTTTTAAAACTCTAGTGGCTTTTATAGCCGGTAAATTGCAGCCAAATCCAATAATTATAGGCAAAATACTCTTCCCTTCAAGCCCAATAGACCTCATAAGTTTATCAGAAACTAAGGCAGCCCTTGATAAATAACCGCATCCTTCTAAAACTGCTAAAGACACAAATATAAAAAACATAGGCGGAATAAATTCTAAAAGTGTAAAAATTGTTTCTATTAATGTAGATTGAACAAAACTTTGCCAAACACCTTCAGAAAAAATATTTAAAAAAGCTAAATTTAGTGAATTCCTAATAGGTCCATCTACATAATCTATTATAGGAAATGAAATATAAGTGGAAAGCTGAAAAACTGAAAATATCACTAATAAAAAAAATAGAATACCAAAAAATTTATTTAACAAAATCTTATCTACCCTATCTGACAAAGTTATTTTATCGTAATCAAACACACCTAGCTTTTTCTCAACATCGCTTACCCATTTAATATTATTTTCAAAATTATTTTTAGCCCATAGAGACAAATTTGAAACAGCTGCATCTTTGCTATTCTCTTTTGAATTTTCTATATTGTATAAAACTTCATAAATTGAATCCTCTAAAAAACTAACACTTTTTTTATTACGGGAGTCAATTAAAACTGTGGGTGCTGAAATCGTTTTAGAAATAAGATCTGTATCCAAAATAATATTTCTTTTTTTTGCAATATCAGCCATTGAAATAGCAAATATAATCGGTTTATTTAATTGTTTTAATTGGGAGTAAAGGTATAAACTCCTAGAAATATGCATAGCATCAGCCAGCAAAATTATTAAATCTGGGTATAAACTACTTTTTTTGTCCATTAACGCTTGTGAAGCCACCTGTTCATCAACGCTATTATGTATAAAAGAAATCAATCCTGGTAAATCAATAACCGTTTTATCTCTCCAATACCCTTTAGCCACTGTCACAGTTGTGCCAGGCGCATTAACTATTTTCTGATTTTGGCCAGTCAACATATTAAAAAGCGTAGATTTTCCGACATTGGGGTTTCCAACTAGCGCTATAGTTTTAGTCATTTTAGATATATTTGACTTCTAATAAATTAGTAATCTGTGAAGATAAGCCTATTCTTTCAGTGCCTTTAGAAACTAGCACTGAACCAAAAGGACATAGTTGACATATTTTTAATTTGGTGCCTTTACTTAGCCCTAATTCACATAATCTGATAGTTTCATCATTCGGTAAATTAATAGATACTATTTCACATCTAGAATTTATTGAACAATCAGACAACAACACTTAAATAGTTTAGCAAATATAGAATATATCTTAAATTAATTATTTTTTTTCATAGAAAACGACAATTATTAGCAATTCTCAAACCATTTATAAAATTTGCTGAATCAACTATATTTCTGGATTCAATTTGTAGCTGAAAAATTTGTATAAAACCTGAAGCCGTTTTAACAAAAAGATCCTTTTTATTATTGACAACTGCTCCTACAAAATCTGGCAAAAAACCGATTTGGTTTTTAACTATTTTTTCCCTAACAACTTGAGCTTTTAAAATAAAAAGTTTTATTTTTTTTTCATTATTTAATTGCAAAACAGTTTTAGCTTTAGGCGAAGGGTTAAAGGCCCTTATTTTACAATTAATTTTTGCAGCGCTAGTATTCCAATCAACATATGAATCTTGTTTGGCCAATTTTGGCGCTTGTGAGGCTTTGCCTATTTGGTTTTTTAATTCTAAATTATTTAATTTTATTCTTTGAAAAACCTGCAAAATCTCTTCTGCTCCTATTATAGATAATTTATCTAAAAGTTCACCAGATGTTTCATCACCTTGCATAATATAAATTTTTTGACTTGCCAAAAGCCCTGTATCTATGCTTTTATCTATTTTAAAAACAGATACGCCTGTTTGACTAACACCTTGTAGAATAGAATTTTGAACAGGTGCTGGACCTCTAAATTTAGGTAAAAGAGAAAAATGCAAATTATACCAACCTTTTTTAGCGGCGGTTAAAACATTTTCATCTAAAATATAGCCATAAGCAACCACTGCCACAGCGTCTAAATTAAGTGATTTTAGGTAATCAAAACACTTTTGACTGTTAGGATTTTCGTTTATTACTTTTATGTTTAAATCCAAAGCTGCTTGATGAACCGGGGATTTAACTAATTTACCAGATCTGCCTTTTTTAGAAGGCGGCTTAGTTAAAACACAGGCAATTTCAAAATTTTTTGACAAAATTTCCAGAACAGGCAGGGCCGGCGCAGGGGTTCCAGCAAAAGCTATTTTGAAATTATTCATATTTATCTTTTTTTTGAATTTATTGTCTATATATATTATTATCTATTTATATATTAGCGAATTTTTTTATTATTATAAGGCGATAAAGCTATACCGGCTTCACGATGATCTAAACGTCTCAAAAATTGTTTTGCCACATCTGGGTCCAATTCCTCGGTGTTTAAAGCATCGATTAATGCTAAACGCTGTCCTTCAACCACGTCTTGCAAAAATTCATCAACAAATTCGTCTTTGCCGTCACCATATATATTGTCTAATCTTTGATATTGATCCCAAACGTATTTTAGATAATTGGTGTCAACCCCTCCTTTAGAAGATTTTTCAAGAATTTTAACAGCTCTGCGAACAGCCGAAACCATAATTTGCTGGGCTTTCTTATATTCTTTTTGTAGATAAGCTTTATTTTTGGGATTAAACTTAATAATTTTTTTCATAAGTATAGGCAAAGTATTGCCTTGAACAATAAGCGTAAACAAAACTACAAACATCGCCACAAATTTTATAAAATTCCCGTCAAAAAATTCTGTTTGGCCTTCTATAACCGCTGGAATTGAAGCGGCTGCTGCCAGTGTCACTACTCCTCTCATTCCAGCCCAAGAAACTAAAAGGTTTTCCCCAGTGGTGAATTTTCTAATAGGATTTGCCTTTTTAATAAAACTAGGTTTTTTAGTTTTTTTCTTATAAATTTTAAATATAAAATTAGATATATAATGCCAAGAATAAATCCAGGCAAATCTAACGACTAAAAGAACCGCTACCACCAAAAGCCCCACCACCAATGCATAAATGGAAGTAAATTTTCCGAAAGCCTGATCTAAAATAGTTTGATGGATTTGCAAACCCATATAAGCAAAAACAAATATTTCTAAAAGCGAATCAACCGACCGCCATAAATTTCTTTCTTGAATTCTAGTGTCATAGTCAGAATGTATAGAAGCTTTTTCCACAACAAAAGCCCCAAACACAACCGCCATAACGCCTGATGCGTGAAAAACAATCTCTGAAATAAAAAAAATGAAAAAAGGTATAATAAGTGTAAAAACTGTCACAAAAGAAGGGTTTATAAACAAATTTCTAATAGAATTGGTTATAAAGCCAAAAACCACACCTACTATTATGCCTGTGACTGTTGTGTAAATCATAAGCAAAACAGGTGAAGAAATGAAAGTTTCATGGTTATATAATTGTGAAGCAGCAAAGGAAAAAAGAGTTAGAGCTATTGAATCATTAATTAACGATTCACCTGTCAAAACAGACATAATTTTGCTTGGCAAATGAAGTTTTTTGCCAATTGCCACTGCCGAAATAGCGTCTGGCGGAGCCACAGTCGCTCCTATAAGCAAAGCTGCCGCAAATGGCATAGTTGGAACAACTATATTAAAAATTATAGCCACCGCAAAAGCTGTGACTGTCACTAGTCCTATTCCTAAAGATATAATATTTGATCTAAGCTGCATAAATTTAAAAGTAGATAAATTTCTAGCTGACGAAAATAAAATAGGCGGTAAAACAATTTCTATAAGTGCATAAGGCTCTATAACAATATTGGGCAAATTAGGCACAAAAGATAAAATTCCAAAAATTATTAAAACTGTTATATGAGGTTGTAAATGCCATTTTTCAGCTAACGCGCCAATTGTAACAGCTGAAAGCACAACAACTAATAAATAAATTATTTCCATATATTATTCTAAAATATGCTTACTTTTTTATTAAATAAAAATTCATTTATTTGCGTTGGTTCAAAACAGCCAAAAGTCGCAAAATTTCAAAATAAATCCATATAACCGAAAGCATAATTCCAAAAGCACATTTCCACGAAAATTGCACAGGCTGTCCAGTATTTATACCTTGATCTATAACTGCTAAATCAGAAATAAGCATCATAGCACCTAATCCAATAGCGAATAAAGATATCAATGGTCCAAATTGAGTGGAAAACACTCCCCCTCCTGACATAATTCCTGTAATAACTAGTATAAAATTTATTAAACTTAAAATAATATAAGCAAAAACAGCAATTAGCAAGAATCTCATAAATTTTTGATTAACTTTAACTAAACCTGTTCTATAAACTAACCAAGAAGCCGCGACAACACAAAGAGTCGCCAAAACAGCTGTTATAACTATACCTTGATAAGCAATTTCATAGGTTTTTGAAATAACTCCCACCAAAAATCCTTCAGCTGCTGAATAAGCTAAAACTAAAACAGGCTTAGGCATAGTTTGAAAAGCTGCCACAATTCCTAAAATAAGCGAAGCTATAAGAGCAACAATTAACATAGCCGAAAAGCCCTTAGCTGCTGACTGAGCTGTCATACTATTAGCATTTATATTTGCACTAGGAGAAGCCAACCAACCCACAAAAGCAAAAAGAACTAATAACCCAAAAGACGCGTCTAACGCTCTATTAACAGTTTTTTTAGTCATAACATCTGAATTAGTTATAACAGCCGTTGCCTCATAAAATTTAGGATTGGACATATAAGCCCCTCCGCCTATAAAAGGCATTTTAGTTGTTCTACTATTCGCCATAATAATTCTCCTAACTATATCATAATTGCTATGTTGTTATGTATAGAATAAGTCTAGCAGAGAATTTATGAATAAAAGTAAAAAAATTATTTATAAAGAGAAGTATAATCAGGAATTGCTTTCCAATTAAATTCAACCCCTTTTATATCTTTAGAACCAACAGCCGATATTTCAGGTACATAAGTTGGTATGGACGGTAAATATTTAAAAAGCATACTTTCTGCTTCAATATATTTTTCATTAGCTTGGTCAATAGTTGCCGAAGTGGCTGCTTCATATAATAAACTGTCAAACTCGCTATTTGAGAAAACTGAGTAATTGGCGCCATTCTTTATAGCAGCTGTTCCGTATATAGGAGCTAAATAATTTTCTATAGACGGATAATCAGGCTGCCATATAGCTCTATAAGCGCCTTTAACTTCATGTTTTTGCTCTAAATTCAAAAGACTTTTTTTATCAGGTTCGCTTTTAGTGGCTGATTCAATTTTCAAATTAACTTTTATAGAGTTTGCTAAAGCCTCAAAAAAAGCTTTTTCACCCGAATCAGCATTATAATAAATATCCAATTTAGGATTTTCAAATTTACGAATTTTATCCGCTTGCTGCCATTTTTCATTTGCTAATTCAGGATTGTATTGCAAAATTTCATTGCCGTCAATTTTTTCTCTTGATCCACTAATTAGTTTATTATTAGGCACATAACCAACCGGTAAAGCAGCTGAATCTCCAAAAATTTTGCTTATTATATCAGGCCTGTTAATACTAAGAGAAATTGCTTGACGTCTTAACTGCCCTTCTTCATCAAAACCAAAATGGTCTAAATTGCCAGCAATCTGAATACTTCTAAATAAAGGAGAAGATTCAGAAAAAGAAGTAACTTGAGAATCGGACTTAAAAGACATTATTTGACTTTGTGGCAGCTGTTCTAATAAATCTAAATTACCTGACTGAACGTCTGAATAAGCTGCCTCTGCACCGCCGGTATATATAACGTAATCCACCCCTTCATTTTTAGGTTTATAAGTGCCATTATAAGCAGGATTCTTTCTAAGACTAATTAATTGATCACGCTCCCAATTATCAACAACATAAGGGCCATTTGAAATAGGTTTATCGCCATATGATAAATCTAAATCACCATTAGAATTAAATTTTGAATTAGGCACAGGATAAAAAGCTGAATAACCTAAACGCAAAGGAAAAGTCACTGAAGCTTCTTTTAAAATCACTTTAAATGTAAAATCATCAACCTTTTGCAAACCTGACATAGTTTTAGTTTTAGGATTTTCACTAGATACTTCATCAAAACCTTCAATAATTTCAAAAAAAGCTTGATTTGCTTGAGCATTAGTTGACAAAGCTGTGAAATTCCATGGATTAATAAAAGAATCAGCGTCAACAACTTCCCCATCACTAAATTTCCAGTCCTTTTTTAAAGTTATTGTATAAACTTTATTACTAGAATCAGGAACTATGGATTCTGCTACCTCGTTTTTAACAGAACCGTCTTTATTATATGCCACAAGACCAGAAAATATAGCGTCAATCACATTACCCCCGCAAGTTTCTTGAGTATTGCCCGGAATTAATGTTTGCTGAGGTTCACATCCGTAAACCTTTATAATTTTTGATGAATATTGACCGCCTGAACACGCAGTAAATACTACACTTGACGTTACGACTAAACTGAGCAAAGCAAAAATTAAATAAAACCTCTTCATAAATTTAGACTAACAAACAGATAAGCCCTAAACAAAAATGATAATCAATATTACAAAAATGATATAAAACTATTTAATTCACTTTATTATTCAACAGTAACAGATTTGGCTAGATTTCTTGGCATATCTACATCTAAACCCAATTCAGCAGCTAAACAGCAAGCAAAAATTTGTAAAGGAACTATATCCAAAAGTGCGCTAAAAAGTATTGTGGATTTAGGTCTATAAAAGGCTTTATAAATATTTCTAGGAAGTTTTTCACCTTTTTGAGCAATTACTACAACTTTTGCTCCTCGAGAAATAATTTCTTCTATATTAGATAAAACTTTTGAATGAATTGACGCTCTATCACTCTTAGGGGGAACAATAACAAACACTAATTGCCCTTTATTTATCAAGGCAATTGGTCCGTGTTTTAATTCGCCAGCCGGAAAGCCTTCTGAGTGTATATAGGCGACTTCTTTTAATTTTAACGCTCCTTCCAATGCTACAGGATAACCTATATGTCTGCCTAAAAAAAGAACTGAATTAACTCTTTTTTGTTGATGGGCAAAATTTTTAATTTCATCAAAAGATAACAAAATATCAGCTAATTTGGCTGGCAAAGCTTTTAGTTCATTTAATTTACTTTCAATCTCGTCAGCGTATAAATTGCCCCTTATTTCAGCTAAATATAAGCCTAATAAATAGCAAGCTGTTATTTGAGCGGTAAAAGCCTTAGTTGAAGCAACAGCTATTTCTCGACCTGCATAAGTGTATAAAACAGCATCACATTCCCTGTCTAGGGTTGACCCTATAGTATTAACAATAGCCAAAGTTTTTGCCCCCTGATTTTTAGCATATCTAACAGCCATAAGTGTGTCCATTGTTTCACCTGATTGAGAGATTGCCACAACTAATGTCTTAGAATTTACTATTGGATCGCGATATCTGAATTCATGAGCATATTCCACTTCAACAGGTATTCTACACCAATGTTCTGCGGCAAAACGAGCGACATATCCGCTATGAGCTGCTGTTCCGCAAGCCACAACTGTTATTTTATCTATTTGCTCAAAATATGATTGAGGGAAAGTTAATTTATCTAGTTCGATATTTCCACCTTGAGACCCTCTGCCGTAAATAGTGTTTCTAACAGCTGCCGGCTGTTCTCTAATTTCTTTTTCCATAAATGAAGAATATCCGCCTTTTTGAGCTTCATTTATATTCCAACTAATTTCAAATTGTTGACGTTTATAATTTACCAATTTATCATTACTATCAAAAATCTTAATTTCTTTAGAACTAATTTGGGCAATTTGGTCTTGTTTAATCTCAACAGCTTTTCTAGTATGTTTAACAAAAGCTATAACATCACTGGCCACAAAATTGAATTTATCTGACAAGCCTATAACTAAAGGAGAATTATGTCTTGAACAAATAATTTGTTTAGAATTTTTGGCGTCGACTGCCACAAAAGCCCAAGAACCTTCTAACTTTTTAACTAAAATTCGCATAGCTTGGAGCAAATCATTTGTTTTATCTAAAATAACTGATAAATATTCCGCCACTATTTCTGTGTCTGTTTCACCGTATAATTTATGACCTTTCAAATATTGGTTTTTTAGTTTTTGCGCATTTTCAATAATTCCATTATGAACTAATGCCACTCTGCCATTAGAGCTTATATGAGGGTGAGCATTTTTTTCACTAGGAATACCGTGTGTGGCCCATCTAGTGTGAGCTATAGCTAAATTTGATATTGGCATTTTTTTTGCTTTGATAAGATTAGAAATTTTTGTTTTTAAAGAATTCAATTTGCCGACAGCTTTAGCACTAATAAATTTTTCGTTGCTTATTTGAGCAATCCCGGCAGAATCATAACCTCTATATTCTAAATATTGTAAACCTTGAATTGCAAAATCAGTTATATTTCGGCTTTTTTCTTGACCTATTATTCCAACTATTCCGCACATAGTAAATAGTTTACATTATGATAGTATTTATATATGAAGATGGTCAACGGGATTTTGCATTTTACAATTCCTGACAACATAATTGCCACTAATTTTTCATTATATTTAAACGAAATTCCTATCTGGTCATTTGCTAGTTCCAAAACTAAAAAATATAATCTCAAAACCTTCAAAAGAGTCGATTATTCTGTGAAATTGCCAGAAAAATTATTAAAAACCCTTTATGGTCAAGCCGTTAGCAAAATCTTAGTTAACAACTCCTCTAACAATGTTCATAAAAATAATTCTTTTTACGATGAAACCATTTTAGAGTTTGACACCAGCAAAAAAAGATTTGAATTTACAGATAGTTTAGGCAGACCATTATTTTTATCAAAATGGGGGTTTTGGCAAACACTAATTTCTCTATCACCAGACACTAAAACAAATATTATAAATTCAACTAAAAAACTTATAAATTTTTTAAATAAAAAAAATTATTCTTGTGTTATAACGTCAGGCACCCTTTTGGGAGCTGTTAGAAATGCCGGCAAAATGCTAACAAACGACGATGATGCCGACATAGCGGTTATTTTTGATACAGAAAACCCGACTGAAATAAATATAAAATCACTAGAATTGGAAGAATACTTGACACAAGCCAATTACACCGTTTTTCGCCATTCGGGCAGCCATTTACAGCTATTATTTTTCTCAATGTTAAACCAAGTTGAATATTATATTGACATATTTATTGGATTTTTCAAACAGGGAAATTATTGTCAACCTTTTCATGCTTATCAGCCTATGTCAAAAGAAGATATTTTCCCATTAGGAGATATTAGCCTAGAAGGCAATAATTTCCCTGCACCTAGAAACACTGATAAATACTTATCTGCTATTTATGGAAAAGATTGGCGAACTCCTGACAGCAGTTTTGAGTTTACAACTCCTTGGACAGTGAAAACTCAATATGACGGATGGTTTGGCAAATCGCAGGGTTTTTACCACAATTATTGGGAAAGATATAATTCTTTAAAAGATAATTCTTCAAAAGATAATTCTTCGAAAAAAGATGTTTTTGACTCAGAAAATAAACGATTTTTGCAAATATTGCAGAAAAAATTTAATCCTAAAAATCCAATAATAGATATTGCTTGTGGCGAAGGTAAATTAATTAGTAAATTAAGGGCTTTAAATTATGACGTTTTAGGTTTTGACTATTCCTATTCAGCCCTTTATAAAACTAACAGCATTAAAGATAACACTGCCCAATTTGTGAATCTTGCTAACAGATATAGTCTTTTGCAATTTACTAAAAAAATTGGTCAACTAAAAAATAAAGCAAATTTTACATGTAGCTGGACTCTAAATACTTTAGATAATTATATAAGGGATAATCTTTATTTGTTTTTACAATCATGGCTTACTAAAAAAACTTCTTGTTTAGTCATTTTTGACTATTCAAACGACCAAGATGATAAAAGCGACCCCAATAATTGGGATTATAGAATTGAAGAATTTGCCAAAGAATTAGAAAAATATAATCTTAAAGGAGAAATTTTATATAACGGAGAAAGAAATTCTAATGAAATATCTGACAATAAAGAAATCTTTTTTAAAAAAACTAACCAATATTTAATTGCCAACATAGAAAAATTGCCAACATAGAAAAAAAGGAGCAATAATGATAAAAAAAATAATCCAGAAAATCAAGACCCCAATCAATAATAAATTTGTTTCGTATCCTGTATTTGAAAAAGAAACTAGATATTTGCGAGAAGAAATTGAAAAATTACATAAAAGAAATCAAGAACTAGAAGAAATTTTTTCTAGCCTTGCAAATGACCATCAAAAACAAGCCGAACTATATAAAACAGTGATTGAAGATTTATCTAACAAAAAATAATTTATCAAAGTGTCAAAAGCAGTTAATGTCTACCTTATTTTAAGTGTTTTATTTGTTGGAATTTTGCTAATATCCAATATAGCGGCTGTTAAATTAATCCAGGCTGGCCCTTTTATTTTAGATGGAGGAGCTTTTTTATTTCCTTTTTCTTATATTCTATGCGACATAATTGCAGAAATCTTTGGATTCAAAAAAGCCAAAAAAAGCATTATTTTAGGATTTATATTATCAGCTTTAGCATCAGCAACATTTCTACTAGTCCAAATAAGCCCAACGGCTGCTGGCTGGAACAATCAAGAATCTTTTGTAAATATTTTAGGTTTTGTGCCAAGAATTGTGGCTGCTTCTTTAAGTGCTTATTTTATAGGTCAAATGTTGAACTCCTATATTTTGATAAAAATAAAAGCTAAAACCGGTGAAAAAAAATTGTGGTTAAGATTAATTGGCTCAACTTTTTTAGGCGAAATAGCTGACACTAGTATATTTTGTACAATAGCATTTTACGGAGTTATAACAGGAACTCAGTTTGCCAATTACATAATTGTGGGATATATTTATAAATGCCTTTTAGAAATAATTTTACTGCCCATTACTTATAAACTAATTAAAATGCTCAAAAACTATATCCTCAGCAAAAATTAGCCTCTTAATATTAGCTTTTTGATAAATAAGCCTTTATAAATTCAGCAATATTGCCATTTAAAACACCTTGAGCATCAGTTGTTTGAAAACCTGTTCTAGTATCTTTAACTAACTGATAGGGCTGCAAAGTGTATGACCTAATTTGATCTCCCCATGAAGCTTTTACGTCCCCTGATAAATCGTTTTTTTGTTTTGATAAATCATCTAATTTGCGACTTAATAATTTTGCTTCTAAAATACGCATAGCTTGAATCTTGTTTTGGAGTTGAGATTTTTCGTTTTGAACGCTAACAACTATACCTGTTGGAATATGTGTTATTCTAACTGCTGAATCAGTAGTGTTAACCGATTGGCCGCCCGGGCCCGAAGAGCGAAAGACATCAGTTTTCAAATCATTAGAATCGATTTTTATTTCGTTATCATCTTCTAAAGCTGGGATTACTTCAACCGCTGCAAAAGAAGTTTGTCTTTTGTTTTGTGCGTTAAAAGGCGAAAGCCTAACAAGTCTATGAGTTCCTTGTTCAGCTTTTAAATAGCCATAGGCCCACTGGCCTTCTATTTCTGCGGAAGCGCTTTTAACGCCTGTTTCATCGCCTTTTTGATAATCTAAAATTTTAAAACCCCAATTATTGGAATCACAAAATCTTTCATACATTCTCATAAGCATTTGAGTCCAATCACAGGCCTCCACTCCGCCGGC
>JAITSB010000018.1 GCA_031288095.1 Candidatus Opitulatrix roisinitermitis
ATCAGACGGATTTATTTTAAAAACAGCCACAGCCGAGTAATTAAGATTTGTATAAGTCATATAAATATTATTATTTTGGTCAACCGTGATATCTTCAAATGACCCATTAGGCAAAATAGCATCCAGCTGATCACTTAAATCAACACATTTTTCTGTTTGATTATATAAGAGATGACATATCTGAGTTTCAGGATCTGTTATTTTATAAGGCGACACTTCAAAATAAATGTTGCCATCGGGAGTTTGAGCATAATAATCAGCCTCCACCCAACGTGAATTATGAAACGATCCAGATTCCGAAAATCTATATTGGTCTGCGCCGGACAAATCTTGAGCAGCGGCTAAATTAATTTGAGTCAAATTTATAAAAATGAAATTTACAGAAATTAAAAAAATTAATACTATACTTTTTTGTTTAGTCATTATTTTAATTATAGCGTATTATTTATTTAATTTTTCTTTTATAAAAAAATACCTGTTAACAATGAGCGTTTTTTTTTGTAAAAATTTTAATTTAACAAATTATAAGTATATAAATTTGCCTTTTACATTGTAAATATAACAGTTTTTGCATTTTTGTATATTTTATGTCTGGAAACAATAGGCAACTAATTTGCAACCCAGCAATTAAGTAGACGAGGTAGAAAAAACTAAATAGAAAAATAAAAACGAAACGAAAGGAAAAATAAAAATATTGAAAAAACTATCTAAAGCAGGTTTTGAAAATATGCAAGATATGCTGCAATTAGCACACACTGAAATTGTGGAAACTCCAACCAAGACTGCACTAATGTTTGACGATGAATAGCCAACGCATAGATGGTATAATGGTAATATAAAGGCAACTAAAATGACAACAGTAAAACAACATATAAGAGCAATAAGAGGTAAAATTGTGCCTGTAAAACAGCATAATAGAAAAGGCGCTCTTAATAATAAAAAATTACCAAAGCCAAAAAGGTTCATCTCGAAAAATTACAACGATATTAATGATTTTTGGATGCCGGATAAATTAGAAAAATTAAAAGAAATTGATTCCGTAAGCTACGAAGCGCTAAAAAATACTAACCAGGGACTTACACAATACAACAAATTGAATGAAAGCAACCCTGATAAATACCCAGCAGACGGCAACCCTTTTGCTTATAATTGTTATAAATGCGTGTCCGTTTTTGAATTGCGCCGGCGGGGACTAAAAGTAAAAGCTAAACCAGCTGAAATATACGGCATGGATAACATAAAAGAACTGACCGCTAGAGAGCTAAGAATCATCGATAAAGCTATATCGCAAAAAACTAATAGATGTTGGAAAGACAAACAGAGCGGCAAACCTAACTCCGATTTTATACAAATAGCTAGCAATGATACAGCCATTGATAATATAAAAGAACATATAAGCAAAAACTACCCCAAAGGCGAAAAAAGAATATTTATTTTAGAATGGAGAAGAAAAAAACCAAATACAGCAACCCCAATCACAGGACACACTATTATAATTCAGCAAATAGACGGAGAGTTATTTTTTATAGACCCCCAAACTGGCGGAAATTTTGAATTACCATTAGAAATGGAATTTTCGATGGATTTTATAAATTTAGATTCAGTAGAATTATCAAGAATAGATAATAAAGATTTTGACAAAAGATTTTTTGAATTTTTATGTATTCCCGACAATGAATTATTTGATATGGAAAGCTTATCGTCTTGGGCTCAACAAAAAGCTGAGTACGTAGAAAAAGATCCCGCATATAAGGAATTTTTAGCGACTTTAAAAACAAACTAGGAGTAAAAAATGACAACAGTTAGACAATATAAAAAAAATCCTTTACCAAAACCAACTGAATTGTCTCGAATCAAGCCACTTGACTATTATTTAGACATTGCTAAAAAAGTAAATCCTAAATTAAATATAGAAAAAGGATTTGATTGTTATAGTCCGTTTGTTGTAAACTGCCAAAGATGTGTAGTAACTTATGAAATGCGTAGACGCGGATTAAAAGTAAAAGCAAAACCTGTATATTATTGGCAAGAGAAAAAGGACATAATATCTAACGGCACAAATAGAGCATGGGTCGACCCCGATACTGGCTTTATTCCAGATTTCAAGAACATACCACCTATAAAAGATAAAACGCAAGCAATAAATGAAATAAGAGATTTTATAAGTGAGAAATATCCAGTTGGCAAAAAAAGAGTATTTACGCTGCAATGGGGGCGTACAAATACAGATATGGGAGAACCTAGAGCAGGGCATGTTGTGATAGTTCAGGAAATAAACGGACAGCTTTATTTTATCGATCCACAGACAGGAGAAAGTGCCGAAAAACGATTAGCGAATGAATTTGAAACCAATATGGTAAAAATAGACAGCCTGAAATTTTTAAGAATTGATAATAAAAAAATAAATAAAGCTTATAATGCTAAAATATATCAAAATGAAAATAAAAAATACAATATGTTTTTAACTAAAATATCGTCAATTTTAAAAAAGCAAAATCGACCTATACCTAACAGGACTGATATGATATTAGACTAAGGTTATATATGAACAACAGTAAAACAACATACAAGAGCAATAAGGGGTAAAATTGTGCCTGTAAAACAGCATAATAGAAAAGGAGAACCTAAAAGATTTACTACTAAAAGGACAAAGGGTAGTTATCCTTTGTCGCAACCAAGAATAAAGCAAAATGAAGCTAAACCACTTGACTATTATTTAGACATTGCTAAAAAAGTAAATCCCGGATTAAGGGAATACAAAATTGGTCGTTTTAGCCCGTTTACTGTAAATTGCCAAAGATGTGTAGTAACTTATGAAATGCGTAGACGCGAATTAAAAGTAAAAGCTAAGCCTGTATATTGCTGGCAAGAAAAAAAAAAGATTATTTAGAATATAATCCAGAATTAGCTTGGATAGATAAAAGTGGGCAATCTATAACGCCTATACCAATACAAATACCTACTATAAAAAATAAAAATAATGCCATATCTGAAATAAAAGATTTTATAAGTGAGAAATATGCTATTGGTGAAAAAAGAGTATTTACCTTAGGATGGTTTAAGCAAAATCATGATACTTTTAAAAAAAGTGTTGAACATATTATAATTATTCAAGAAATAGATGAACAGCTTTATTTTATTGACCCCCAAACTGGTATGCAAGCAGAGCAAGAAATACAGGACGAAATAGACTGCGGCATTGTTCGTTTAAATAGTTTTAAAATACTAAGAATTGATGACAAAGAGCTGAACTCTGATTTTACTAATCACATTTATCAGTCGGACGATAAACCTTATAATAAATTTTTACTAAAACTTTCAGCCTTTATAAAGGAAAAAACATATAAAATACCTCCTGATGCCACCAGATATCTATAAATATATTTCTTTATGGCAATTTGCCACTATTTGTTTCTAGCCCAATAAAACCAAACAGAAAATATAAACAATTTTGCCTTACGCTGATTTGTTATAAAAAAATTCACAATACGCAATAACGGATAATTGTAAGATAAACTTTAAAATTAAAAATCTTTTTTGATATCTTTCCATATATAGTTTTGCGTTTTGGGCGGTTATGAACATACTAGCACCATCGGAAACAATAGCTTTTTCAATTATTTTAAAACCATAACTTTTATATGCTGGTATAGCATTTTGTTTCGCTTCTAAAACTATAATATTTATGTCGGTATACATATTTAATATAAGATCCAATGTGCGATACATAAGATGTTTACCAAAACCGTGTTGATTATTTGTATGCTGATATTTTTTATTTACTCCAAACCAATCAATTTTAGCATATTTATATTTCTCAATAATCTCTTTACCTCCCAATATTTCAAAGTCCGAATTTTGGGAAAAAGATACGAAACCCAATATAACATTAGCAAATGGACTAAGCAAGCAATAGGCTGTTGGGGCAGAAGTTTTTTTATATCTTTCAGATAAATAAATATTAAAAATTTGGTTTACTAATAAATTGCCAGTATTAAACCTCTCAAATTCATTCTTGTTTATTAGAGCACTCGAGACCAGTGAAAGAGATTTATAATTTATTATATTGCTCCAATTTATTCAGTTTTATCTAACCAAGAAAAATCAGGTATCTCGTTATTAGCCTCTTTGATTTGTTCATCAAATCTTTTGGCAGCTTCATAATCCATTTTCACAGGTTCATATCTTATTGACTTGCCATCAGAATTTAATTTCCACATATTAGTATCCTTTCATTTACTATATATATGCTATCACAAAATCTCTAGTGTATAAAACCAAACAGAAAATATAAACAATTTTGCCTTACGCTGATTTGTTATAAAAAAATTCACAATACGCAATAACGGATAATTAAAAAACAAACTAAAATAACAATCTATTTTATATCAAGTAGGAAATCCACATCTGAGCCTGCAAACATATCAAAATTATTTACATCAGAACTATCAAGCCCTTGAGAGCTATTACCGCTATTATTATTATTATAATTACTATAAACCCAGAGCTTGGCGGCTGGTTACAGCACTCACCCAAATATCTATAAATATTTTCTTTGTGGCAATTTGTCACTATTTGTTTTTATACACTAGCGACTTTGTGATAGCATATGGTTTCCTCGAGAGAGTCTCCCCGAGCGTAGCGAGGGGGAGACTCGAACTCCCGACCTCACGATTATGAGTCGTGCACTCTAACCACCTGAGCTACCCCGCCAAATATATTTTAAGTTTAGCCTCAGTTTAGTCTTATATAAAGTTTTTGGGAATTTTTATTTCTGTTATTAGCGAACTGTTCCAAAAAATTATTGGCAATTAGTAAAACATAATTAACTAAAAACAATTTAATCCCTTTTTTCAGGAGCGAACTGTTTCAAAAAATTATTACCAGAGAAAACTAATATTTTCAATAGCTAAGAAAAAATATTTTTTGAGTAGTCTGAAAAAATGTGCGTAGTTTATATTAGACAAGCATTTTTTCATACAGTGCGTATGTTCGCGCCTGGGATTGCGCATTATTGCGCATAACCCCAGGCTTGCGGAACAAGCGATACTCAAAAAGTGATTTTTCTTGCGTAATTTGGAAATATTTAAATTTAACAATTAGGTAATAATTTTTTGGAACAGTGAGCGTTTTTTTTTTTTTGTAAAAATTTAACTATGAGTTATTTTAATATGGGTTGTTTAAAAAGATATTCAAATGATTTGAAAAATCAAAAATCTGTGAAAAACTATAGGAGTAAGAATATTGTAAATAAACAGATTATTGTAGAAAGAATAGGGAATAATGGTTAATTTAAAATCACAAAATTTAATTTTTAGAAAATTATCGTTTAAAAAAATAGGTATTTTATTAATTTCGGCTTTTTTAGGAATAACAATTTTTATGTGCGGCGGACTAACACAAGTCAATGCGGCAAATTCCAGTTCAGTTTTGCCAATTTCTCGAGGCGGCACGGGAGGAAATTCTGCGGCAGAAGCTAGAACTAATTTGAATGCTCAAGAGCAATTAATTAGCGGAACAAATATTAAAACTGTTTTTGATCAATCCTTATTAGGCTCAGGCAATATAACAGATATAAGCTATTCTGGCGATCTAAAACTTGGACAAAAAGCTATGCTGCTTGTTCCTAATTCCGGAATCAAAACAATAAATGGTATAACTTTTAACTATAATGAGCGATCTATTCAATTTACCATAGGAGAATGGTACTCATCTTATTTACATTCCTCTTGTCAGCCAGCAAGTGGAGAGACAGAAGAAAAAACTCAATATGTTGAAAATAGAGTGGGCGTCATAGACGCTAAATTTACACTACCCCAAAACGTATATTGCTATCTTACGGGCAAAATTTATACTTCATCAGCAACGCCTTACCACTTTTTTACTCTTCAAGGAAGTTTGGATGGAGTAGTGGGCTTTCATATTGCATTAGAATATGTTTAATTATTACCAAAGAAAACTAATATTTTAAAAAACCGGCAATATGTTTTTCAAGAAATTATCTTAAAAATTTTTGCGGTAGTTATGCTTAAAGCAAGAAAATTTTCAAAAGTGAGTAGGACTGCAGACTAATTTTTCAGGAGATTTATCTTCTGAGAAATTAGGCTTTGCAGAACGGTGCACGCTAATTTCGGAAAAATATATTGTCGGTTGAAGAAAATATTTAAATTTAACATTTGAGTAATAATTTTTTGGAACAGTGAGCGTTTTTTTTTTTTGTAAAAATTTAATTATGAGCGAATTGTTTAGTATTAAAAAGGTGGGCGTTTTAGGAATAATATTTCTTTTTGGAATAACGGCTTTTGTAAGCGGTTTTAGCGTAAATTCCTATGCCGCTTCATCATCAACTATTTTACCAATTTCTCGAGGCGGAACAGGCCAAAACAATTTAGGAGATGTTAATGTGGGCTCTGCCACAAAATTGCAAACTGCTCGCACCATAAACGGAACCTTATTTGATGGCACTGCAAATATCGTTCCAGGCGGGAGTTGGAATACTTTAGCTGTTTATCCTGATTATAGCGATGAAGTTAATAATTTCATTTATGTCAAATTTAGCACAGATCGAAAAGATGACACTGGCATAAGCCACGGAGGAGGATCTTATGAAATCAAAATTGCCGGATCAACCGACCAAGGTGCTATAGAATACAATATAGAATATGCCTCCAAAGATCTGAATGCCGTGCCTGTTAAAAAACTTCTTTATATAACTCAAGCATTTGCAAATTCTTCAATACTTCCTGCTTATGGCAAAATAGGCCAAGTTTTATATTTCAGACTTCCGCCTGTTTCCTCAGCCATAGTAGGTGCACAACGTGAACTGCATTGGTTTTCCACAAAACCTAATAATTCGAGCGCCACTCCAGTATTTTATCAAGTCACTAACGAAAACGAAAAAGCACAACTCAAAGCTTTGAACTGGCAATATTTTCAGCAACCTAATAGCGTTCTTCCAACACCTACCCCAACAGCCACTTTCACTCCTGCGCCAGCGCCCACCAGCTAATCAAAAACCAACTAATCAAAAACCAGCTAATCCAAAAATCAGCTGATCCAAAAAAAGGGGGGACCTCTATTTTATTCGCTCTTCAAGTTCAGCGATGATTTTAGCATGCCAGGCTTCGTTAATTTTAACTTTACGCCAATAAATTAAACCTGAAATAACTAAACATATAAAAGGTATTAAAATGAACAAAATTTTAAAATTAATTAGATTTTGCGGGTTAACTGCCACACTAGCCGCTGTGGAGCCTTGATTCATGCCACACAAAATTGCTGTCAACCCAGCTATTCCGTTTGACACTGCTCCGCCAAATTTGTCACACATAGGACGGATAACCAAAGTTGTGGCTTCAGCTCTTTCACCATTTTTCCATTGTCCGTATTCCACTGTGTCAGTGATTGTCATCATAACGCATAAAAATAGCATAGGATATGGAAACATAAAGAAAATGCAGCCCACATAAGCTAAAGGCACATTATCGCCAGCTGATAAAAAGAATATAAAACTAACCATCATAGCAATTAAACAAATCAAAAATAAATTTTTCCGACCTAAAGTTTTAGCTAAAATTGGGAATAGAGCCACTGAAACAAAACCAGAAATTAAATTAATAACTCCACAAACTGAATAAAGCGCAGCATTGCCCACCACATATGTGAAAAAATAAACTAATAATTGGTTAGCTGTCACTTGACCAATACAAAAAATCACATAAGCTATAGCAATCCACATTAGTTGATCATTTTTAGCAATAGTTTTAAAAACTTTTAATAAACTCAATTTTTCCGATTTTCTAACTTTTGAATCACCCTCTTTTGTGCCAACTGCCACCACTATACAAGTCAAAAAAGCAATAAAAGTGCCTATAAGCCCAAAGAAAAACCAGCCGGTTTTATCACCTATAGCCTCGCTATTAATTGAAGCAGCATTGCCATGTGAGAAAAACTGAATAATTGGCACAGCTAAAATCATAGTTAAAGCTTGAGCTGTCACAGAACCGAATCTAGCAGCCGTGCCTATTTTATCTCTTTGACGAGAATTAATAGCAATAGCCGAAAGCATACCCCAATAGCTAGTGTCTTTTATAGAATAAAAAATATCCATTATTAAATAAAGTATGGCAAAAATAACTATATAAAACATTGGATTGCTGGTCGGCAAATTGCCAAAATCGGAAAATAAAGCTGCCATAGCCAAAGAACATATAGCTCCGCCAATTAAAATCCATGGTTTAAATTTGCCTAATTTGGTTCTAGTATTATCAATAATGCCGCCAAACATAGGATCTATAAAAATCTCTAAAATTCGCAAAACCATCATAAAACTAGTGATTACCACCACCCAATGAGCATTAGCCTGCCCAAACAGTTGCGAAGTAATAAACATAGTAAAATAAGTCGACATAATGGCATAAAAAACGTCATTACCGAAACCGCCAAATCCATAACATATAAGAGTTTTTTTCACGATAGTAGTATAGCAGAACATTTAAATATTCATAATTACAAAAAACAACACGAAAAAACAACGCTGGAAAAATAAGCTTTTAGCTTGCTAAACTGAATGCATGGCTAAAATAGCAGCTCAAAATAAATTAGATATAAGCAAATCCGCTATAAATAAAAACTCTGTTGTTGTGATAGATTTTGGAGCCCAATATGCCCAATTAATCACTCGACGAGTCCGCGAAGCCCAAATTTTTTCAATACTTTTGCCTTATACATATAGCCTGGAAAAAATATTGCAATATAAACCTCAAGCTATTATTTTGACCGGCGGGCCGTCAACAGTTTCTCAAAATAATGCCCCAAAAATTCCTAACGGATTACTTGATGCCGGCATTCCAATTTTTGCTATTTGCTATGGTTTTCAAGAAATAGCCAACTCCTCTGGAGGGGCGGCTGGTCTAGCCAAAAAAGGCGAATATGGTTTAGTGGAAGCTAAATTAAATGAAAAGGCTATAAAAAATCCACTATTTAAAAATGTTGCAAAAAATAGTCAAGTTTGGATGAGCCATAAAGTCGTTGTGAAAAAACTTCCGCCAGATTATATCCATTTCGCCTCGTCCAAAGAAACGCCTATTGCCGCTTTTGGGAATCCAAAGAAAAAGATTTATGGGGTGCAATGGCATCCAGAAGTATCTCACACAAAATACGGCCAAAAAATATTAGAAAATTTCTTATACAAAATTGCTAATATCACCCCAAATTGGACAACTGACTATATAATTTCTGAAAAAATAAGCCAAATTAAAAGTCAAATTAAAAATAAACAAGCTATTTGCGGACTTTCCGGCGGAGTAGATTCAGCAGTGGCGGCAGCATTGGTCAATAAAGCAATCGGCAAAAATCTAATATGTGTTTTCGTGAATCACGGACTTTTGCGGCTAAATGAAGGAACTCAAGTCAAAAAAGACTTTGAAAGTTCACAAAATTTTAAACTGAAAATTGTTGATGATAGAAAAATATTCTTGAAAAAACTCAAAGGAATAAAAGATCCTGAACAAAAGCGAAAAATAATTGGCGAACAATTTATCCGCTCATTTGAAAAAGCTGTTAAATCCTTATCTTGCCAGCCGGAATTTCTGGTCCAAGGAACACTATATCCAGATATTGTTGAATCAGGCAAGGGAGAAAATACTGCCAACATAAAATCGCACCACAATGTGGGCGGATTGCCAGACGATTTAAATTTTGACTTAATTGAACCATTAAAAGATTTATTTAAAGATGAAGTTCGCTCTATTGGAAAAGCATTAGGGCTGCCAGATAAAATTATTAACCGACAGCCCTTTCCTGGTCCAGGTTTAGCTGTCAGAATAATCGGTGAGGTGAATCAAAAGAATTTAAATATTTTGCAAAAAGCTGACGCAGTTGCTCAACAAGTTTTGAAAAAATATAATAAACAAATTTGGCAATGTCCAGTTGTTCTTTTGGCTGAAGTAAAAACTGTTGGAGTGAAAGGTGATAGCCGACATTATGGACTGCCTATTGTTTTGCGACCTGTTATGAGCCAAGATGCTATGACAGCTGATTGGGTTTATTTGCCAAAAAGCGTTTTAACAAACCTATCTAACCGCATAACTAATGAAGTCCCTGAAATTACTCGAGTTATTTTGGATATAACACAAAAGCCGCCTGGCACTATTGAATGGGAATAAAAAACACCTAAAACGAGACCTATAATTTACTAATTGCTTGACTACTTATGATATTCTATATATATGTTGGGGCAAAAAGCTGGTCATATAACAAAACATATATTTGTCACCGGCGGAGTCGTCTCTTCTCTTGGAAAAGGCATCACAGCATCGTCAATCGGTCAGCTTTTGCGAAGCCGCGGGCTAAAAGTCACTATGCAAAAATTAGATCCATACATAAATGTGGACCCCGGAACTATGAATCCTTTTCAGCA
>JAITSB010000080.1 GCA_031288095.1 Candidatus Opitulatrix roisinitermitis
ATTTATTATATGCCTTATTGAATCGACAGAATAGCTCATAGGCATAATATGGTGCAAAACTTGAAAAAATTCTGGAGTGGTTTGATAAGGAAATGTTCCTCCGCAGCTTGTTATTTGCAGTATTAGCAAAATTAGTCCTATATATAAGCCTGCTAAATTTAAAAGAGCTGCTAGACAAAACATAATTGCCACAAATGTTGCAGAAACTAAAAGCATATAGGCTAATAACATCCAATGATGGGCTACGGGGACTTGCAAAATAAAAACCACTGTTATATATAGACAAATCATTTGTAAACAGCCAAAAAGTGCTGGAATGAAATAACTGCCCAGCCCTGCTCTAAAATCAGAATTGGAGAAAGTTAGTTCAGCATTTTTAAATGGTTTAAATAAAACAAATAAAGCATAAGCGCCCACCCAAGTGGAAAGAGAAATAAAAAAAGGCGCCAAACCAACTCCGTAATTAGGCGATTCAGACTGCTTTTCATTTTGCATAGACACGGGATTAGCAATAACATCATTTATATTATTTCTTTGTGAGTCGCTGAATTGAGGAACTTTTTCTAAGCCCAATTTTAGTTGCTGGGAAAATTCTTTGGAAGCTGCCTGAATTTTATTTATACCTTCATCAAAATCATTGTAGCCAGTAGATAGTTGATTAATAGCTGAAACTAATTGAGGCACTTTTTCAGAAATTTCTTTTAGGCTTGAAGACAATTGTTCGGCGCCAGCAGACAGCTGGTTTATTTGCGAAACGTCTAAGTCAATTGATTTATAAACTTTTTCAATATCGGAATTTACAAAATTTACTTGATCTAATAAAAATTGTTTAGCCTGTTCAGTTATGGGCAAAGAATTAATCATTTCAATTAATTTGGGCTTGGTTTTATTATTCCAATCGCTGTCTAATATCAAAGCAATGGATTTTACTTTATTGGCTACTTCAGCAATTTTAGCGTTGCCGTCTGCTAAGGTTTTGCTGCCGTTGGCTAGTTGGTCCATAATAGAGGGCAAGGGTTTGCTAGCCTCATCTAATTGCTCTAACCCAGCTTTTATTTTTTTAGAATTTTCTTCCAGTTCTTCAATTCCGCCAGCTAATTGTTCCGAGGCAGCACTAGCTTGGCTTAAATTATTATGAATTTCGTTTAAGCCTTTTAATAAATTATCAGAAAATTCTCTCATAACTTGACTATTTATTGAAGCTTGTAATTTATTAGATAGTTGTTTAGCTGCTGTGTCTATTATATAATTATTAGCATCGTTAGAAACTAAAATTATTTGAGAATGCTGAGCCTGGGAAGTTTTGCTATTAGTGCTTATTATAGAACTATACAAAGTGGAGACCTGTTTGGAAAAATCTGCTGGTATTATAATTCCAAACATATATCTGCCGTTATAAACTCCTTCTCGCAAAGACTTAGAATCAGTTTTTTGCATATCAAAGGCTTGCTGGTTAATTAATTCATTTTCAACGGTTTTTCCTAAATCGAATGTATTATTGCCGACTTTAACTAATTTATCTTCACAAGATATAGCCACAGGCACATTTTTCATTAAAGTGTAAGGATCATAGTTGGCCCATAAATAGAATCCTGTGTAAATAGATGGTATTAAAATAAGCGCAGCTATAGCCACTCTCATAAAGCTAGTTTTTAAAGTGTTTTTTAAACCTTTAAAAGCGACTGTAAAAGTGGTTGCCATATATCCAGTATATATGGTAAAATTGGAGTATGCATAAAGTAAAACCTATATTCCAAAATTATAATTGGGGAAGTCAATCAGTTTTGCAAGAGCTTTTTGGTCTAGAAAAAAATGGTTTACCGATTGCCGAAGTTTGGTTTGGGACACATAAGAAAGCTGATAATATATCTAAATTTTCGAATGGACAAATACCTTATCTTTTTAAAATTTTAGCAGTTGAAAAATGTTTATCACTTCAAGTTCATCCAAATAAAAAAACTGCTAAACAAGGTTTTGATAAAGAAAATGCTTCAGGCTTGCCGCTTGACGCGGAAAATAGAGTTTATCGTGACCCTAATGCTAAACCAGAAATGGCGGTGGCCCTAACGCCTTTTTTAGCAGCCGTAGGTGTTAAATCTGCTAAATCAAAACAGAAATTTGCTGAGATTTTGCAAAATAAAGATTCAATTTCAAAAAAATATTTAGAAGATATCACTCAAAAAGTGACAAAGAAGATTGAAAATGCTAAATCAAATGAATTGAATAATTTATTATCTGAGCAAGCATTTCTTTATGCTAGACAAGATTATCCTGATGACCCAACGGCTTTGCTTTTGCTGGAAATGAATGTGGTTCGCCTTTTGCCTGGTGAAGCAATTTTTTTGCCTGATGGCGTTATACATGCTTATATAAGAGGTCAATGTTTGGAAATTATGGAAAATTCAGATAATGTTTTTAGAGCAGGATTGACAAAAAAATATATTAATCCAGAACTTATTTTGCAATATGGGATTTTTCAGCCTCTTATATCTTATGAGCCGTCAGTTATTGCTAGAAATAAATTTTCCGCCGATTATATATCTCCTAATTTCGGCATAACAATCGTTGAAGGAAACGTTAAAGGGGTAAAATTTGGCAAAATGCATAAAGGCCCTAAAATTTTAGTTTGTTTGAAAGGGGAGTTTGTTGTAGATGGCGAAAAAATTAGCCAAGGAGATTGCTTTTTTTTCCAAGATGGTGAAAATATAGAAAGTTTTGGGTCAGGAGCTTGTGATGAAGGAAAATTTGTTATAGCTCATTTGTAAGATATACTGATAATAGGAGCTAAATTTTAAAATAACAATATAAAATAAGCAAAATAAAAACAAAATAATAAGTGAGGTTTAATATGCGTATAGATATGCAAGCTTTAAAATCTTTAGTTTTAGATAGCGGTTTAGATCTCGTTTTTGTAACTAAAGGAATTGAAAGAGCTCTTTTAGCGGCTTATGAAAAAAATCATCCAGAAATCCAGGCCAGAGTAGTTTTTAACACAAAAACTGGCGATGCTTCTGTTATGGCAAAAAATTCTGAAACAGGTCAAGAATATGATGACACACCGGTTGATTTTGCTAGAGTGGCCACTCAAAGTGCTCGCAGAGTAATAGAAACCGCTTTGCGCGATGCCAAAGAAGGGTATTTTATAGATGAATTTAAATCCAAAAAAGGTAAAATAATTTCTGGGATTATTTTGCAGTCTGAAGATCAAGACAATATTAAATTAGATATAGGTTATGGAAAATATGAAGCAATTTTGCCTTTATCGGAAAAAATGCCAGGTGAAGTTTATAAACATGGAAGCCGAATAAGAGTTTTTGTTTTGGATGTTTTTAGAGGAGTTAAAGGACCTATAATTCAGGTTAGTCGTTCACATCCTGGCTTGGTAAAGGCTTTGTTTGAGCTAGAAGTGCCTGAAATGCAAGACGGAAAAGTGGAAATAGTTAGTGTTTCGCGTGAAGCAGGCCATAGATCTAAAATTGCTGTTTTTTCCAAGGATAAAGCTGTTAGAGCAGTCGGTTCTGCTATAGGGCCTATGGGAAGTAGGGTAAGAAGTGTTATGAATGAATTAGGCGGTGAAAAAATAGATATTATAGAATATTCCGTAGATCCGGCTGAATTCATAAAAAATGCTTTGTCTCCGGCTAGAGCTTCAAAAGTGGAGGTTGTTTCCGAAGTGGCCAAAGAAGCCAAAGTTTGGGTGCCTGAATATCAGCTTTCTTTAGCAATTGGCGCTTATGGTCAAAATGCTCGTTTAGCGGCTCGTTTAACAGGTTGGAAAATAGATATAATTGCTGATGAAAAAGCGGATGAAAAAGGTGAATAATTATGGCTGGGAAAACAAAGGTAAGCTCTTTAGCAAAGGAGCTTGGCAAGACT
>JAITSB010000083.1 GCA_031288095.1 Candidatus Opitulatrix roisinitermitis
ACGGGATTTGAACCCGTGTTACCGGCATGAGAAGCCAGCGTCCTGGGCCGCTAGACGATGGGGGCCCAAACTTTGTCTTTACTATGACCAGTTTACTTTATTTTTAAAAGAAACTAAAAAGAATTTTTAAAAAAGAAACCTCAGCAATTTTTTAAAATAACATTTTTATTAGAAATTACTTCTAAAACATAAAAAAATATTTTTTAGACTAGTATATTTTTATAAGTTTATAAATAGCGTGTTTAATTAAATCTAATAAGATTGCTTTTTTAGAATAGTTACTCACAATAACTCATTTTATGAACTTACGAATTAAATAGGAAAGAAAAATAAATTAAAATGGAGGAAAAAATGAATAATAATATATATAGCAGTCACAAAAATCTGCTCTCAAAAACAAAAATTAAAATATCAAGCGGTATTTTATCAGCTATTTTAGCATTAGCTTTAATAGTCTCAGGCTCTAGCCCTGTAGCTCACGCCAATGACATATTTGATCAAAATTATTGGGAAGGCCTTGCAAGATACGACGATGATAATGTATGGTATGTTGCCAAGTCTCGAGAACTTGATTATTATGAACAAAAGCATAACCGTCAGGTTAGAGTAACTATTGACTATTATGGATCTCACGGCTCGCCTTTTGTAGCAAGAATAGTTGAAAGAACAGGAACATTTTCATACGAAGATTATTTTGACTGCCATGGAAATGAAGTTAGTTATGCATCAGGAAAACGTTGCAGAATAAAACTATTTCCTCATGATAGTTATACTTTAATTGTCAAAATGGGCGATTCGAGTTGGTGGAAAGCCAGAACAGGTGTTTATCTTAGAGTCGAAGCGACTGGCGGAACCCCTATACAAAATGCCTTAAAATATTCTATGACAATAATTAATTAAAGACATTTACCTCAACAGTAATATAATAAATAAAATAAAATAAAATAAATAACATAATCAACAAATCAAAGGAGAAATAAAATGAAAAATAAAATAAAAATAAATAAAACTATAAACTATCTACTAGCCGCCTTTTTAGGATTTGGTTTAGTCTTAGGCGGAGTGAATGTCTCAGCCTATGCTCACGACAATATAATCACAGATAATGCATGGTATTTGCTTGCACGAAATAACGGTGTTGAATATTGGGGTTCAGACACTTTCAATTATCCAGAAAATGTGAGTAATCGCAAGGTTAAAATCACTTTAAGCTATCCTGGCAATACGGGCGACAGCTTTACTGTTTTTCCAGTCGAATTAACTGGTTCAGGATCTTGGGATAATTATTTTGACTGCAACGGGAACGAGGTATATTTAAAACGAAACGCTTGCTTCATGCAAATAGGACCAACTGAGACTAAAACACTAACTGTCAAATTAGCCGATTCGAGTTGGTGGAAAGACAGAGTAGGAGTATATCTAAAAATATATGCCCCTCACAAAAATTATCACTATAATACCGTGAACTATACCTTAGAAAAAGTTTAATATTCTTTATGGAATTATATTAAATTAACCAAAAGGAAATAACAAAATGCCTAGGAGGTAAAAACTATTAGACTGACTCCAGCCAGATAAAAACTTTAGCCTGGTCGGAGTTAGTTTGAATAGTAAATTGATTTTTCAAAGTTCTATTTAAAGACCCCATCCACAAAAACGGCAATTTAGCGTTATACAGCTCCCAAGCCAAATTTTCTGTTGTTATTTCAACTTCTTTATCAACAGAAAATATAGAAATTTGGCGATTGGGAGCTGTTTTGCAAGTTAAAGACTCCTTAACAGGATAAAACATTCCATATTGGGATTTCATAACCACACTATCTAATTGTCGAGCATACTCTAGCAATAAAGCGATATTTGCCAATGAGTGATCTTCTCTTTTTCCAGTGGCCCCATAAATTGTCACTTGTTTAGCATTTTTGGACATAGCAAAATTCACTGCCTTAGTTAAATCATTAGTATTTTGATCTGGTATTTTAATTAATTTAGTTGAATACTTTTTTTGAATATTTAAATCTAAATTCTCAAAATCAACACTGTCTAAATCGCCAACTATATAATCGGGTGTAAAAGAACTTTCTTCTTCTATATATTTAATAGCTCCATCACAAACTATAACTATCTCTGCTTGGGAAACATCTTTTTTTAAATTTTCTAAAAACTGAACTCTTTTATTTTTTGACAAAGAAATATCTTCAAAAAACGGCGACTGCCCATTAGCAAAAATAACTGCTTTACTCATAAATCTATCACTTATAATTTACCGAATCATATGCTCAAAAAATATTTTATCCTTTTATTATATTAAACACGTTTTTAAAAATTTTATAAACCTTATAGACAAAAATATATAATTTGTAGCGAAGCGAAAATGAAATTGTATGGCTAGGAACCAAAATATCCTCTCTTTTTTCAAAAGATTTTTTAAAATTAGAAATACCTTGATTTAAAAGACCGTTCATATCATAAATTATTTTTTGACTTTTTTTCATATCGCATATAGCAAACCATTTTATTAAATTATTAGCATAATTAATTTGACCTTGACTATTAGCTCCGCCCCATAACTCAAAAGCTTGAAATTTTGAAGCTGCCAACCACAAAAAAGCTAAAGGCTCTTGTTTACCAGAATCTGCATTTAAATAGGCTATATATAAAGGGCCTATACCTAGCTGAAAAGCGTTATAAAAATATTCATCTTTATGTAAAGAAAAACCTGACCGCTTAGCCACTTCTTTATATATTTTTAAAACATCTTTAATGTCATTTTGGGTTTGAGCAATTTTAACTTTAACGCCCTTTTTTTTAGCTGAACGCAAGTGATTGCGGTTCTTTCTATTCAAATTTGACAGCATTTGATCTTCAGACTGCTCTAAATTTATTATAAGTGTTTTATTAAATAAAATAGGAGAAGTCGATAAAAACATTTTTTGTATAAGACTATTTTTAATTTGATTAATTATTTCACTATCTGCCTCTAAGCCAATTAAAGAATCAGCCTCTATTAGAAATTTAAAATCCTCAGCCAAATACGCTGGCTCACATATTAATCCAATTGGTTTGATATTTTTTTTAATCCATTGCAAAATTTTATCAAAAATCAAATTATAAACAATTATATTTTTTAAAATATTTTCAGAAAAAACTGGGCCTCTAGGTATATGGCTTATTTTGCCTAAGTTAAAAGGCAATTTACGAGTTAAAACCGAAACAGCTGCCAATATTTTGTTATCAGCTGTTTTGACAAGCAATTTTTTATTAGTCCATAAACTTTGTGATTTTAGACTGCCCCAATTACTCAGCTGCAAAGGGTGTCCAGCTAATTTATTTATTATATCATCCCAGCCAGTTTCAGCTTCTTCTATATAAACACTCTCTGTCTTTAAAGAAGTTTTATCAAAAACGCTCTGATTAAAAGACATACTTAAATTATATCACGAGGCCTAATTGGAAACGTCGTTAGTTTGCTGATATACTTATTTATATGAGATGCCCTTTTTGCAATGCTGCAGAATCACGAGTGGTTGATTCTAGAATTAGCGAAGACGGCTATTCTATTCGCCGCCGACGGCTTTGCGAAAACTGCGAAAGAAGATTTTCCACAAATGAAACTATTCAACTGTGTGTTGTTAAAAGAAACGGCAATTTAGAATCCTTCAACCGGGCAAAAATTTTAGAAGGCGTTGTTAAGGCTTCACAAGGCCGAAACATAACTGATGAAAATCTAAAAAAAATAGTTGATGAAGCAGAAGAAAAAGTTCGTTCATTAGGGCTTTCTCAAATAGATTCTTATGATATTGGCCATGCCGTTTTAGAACCTTTGCGCAAAGTTGATGTTATAGCCTATTTAAGATACGCCAGCGTTTATAAAGGTTTTGAAGAACTAGATGACTATATAACTGAAATAAAGAAATTGCAAAAAATTATAAAACCTTAGCTTATTTCTAATTTTTTATCAGCTTCTATAAAAGCTTTGCCTAATTGCTTAAAATTGCTTTTAGAATTGAGATTGGAATCCCATAAATTAATAGCTTGACTTATATCTTCAGGAACTGCTCCTATTATATATATTTTGGCAAAAGTTGTTCCTAATTGTATTAAAGAAATAAGTTTCATCCAAGAATCCAAAACAGCTGAAAAATTTATGTCTTTATAATTAAAATATCTATTAGCTTCTAAAATAAATATTGCTGAATAACCTGATAAGCTAATTGGCTCAGCCCCAAGAGTGGAAATAATTATTTGGGGAGTATTATCTATTTGAGAGAGACATTCATCGCTCGAAGAAATTTTCACAACAGCGTCTCCAAAAGCTTTTTTAAACCAATCCTTAGTTGTTGAAAGACTAAATTTTTGCCCTGTTTTTTGAGAAACAATCACCAATACAGGGCCTTTTTTAGAGATTTGTTTTAAATCCTGATAAGCTTTGGAAGGCAGTCTTAAAGCACTAATATAAGAATTTTGTGTATTTTGAATAAAATGATTTTCTGGCTGGTTTTCTAGAAAAATAAAATCTAAATTATTAGTTTTTTTATAATTTTGCCAATTACTAATTAAAATATTTTTTCTATTTGGAATGTTTTCAGAAAAAATATAAGAAAAAGATAAAAGTTGCTTATTCATAAAAGCGGCTCTATCTAACAAGTCTTTTGCTAAAGAATTTTTAGGTTCAAATCCTGATCTATGGGCATAATCTAACTCATCTATAATAATTGCTCCGTCAAAATCTAATGGTGCAAAAGAAGACTTTTTAGTGCCTATCACCACTTTAGTTTTATTATATAGAGATGCTAAATATTTTGTAAATTGAGCATTTTTATCATCATCATCATAAATTGTTATATCGCCAAAATTGTGGTCTGAAGTTTGGCTTACGCCTAATTTAGTCAAATAAAACTGCAACAAGTTTAATTGTTTTTTATAAGGAAGTGTTACAATTATTTTTTTTTCATCTAATACTGCCCGAATTATTTTTAAAGCCACTAAAAGAATTGTTTGATGAAAATAACCAACTTCAAAATTATTTTTGCTTTTAGATCTATTATTTTTAACTTCATTATTTCTGGTTTTATTGTCAACAAATTCTTTAATGCCTGGCAACGGAAAAATATTATAACTATTATCATATTGAAAAATTTGGCCTAACTTTTTATATTGACCAGCAAAAAAATAACTATATAATTTATTGCAAAATTCCAAATCAATTTGTGACTTTTTGACAGGTTTGGCAATTATTTTACTAATAGATGAAATAGCTTTCTCATTTATTTCGGGGAAATTAATTTTTAACAAATTACTTGGAGACACATTATATTTTTGACTTTGAGAAATGAAAAATTCAATAAGATTTTTAGGTATAGAAATGTCTTCTACTTTATCTATTATTTTAGATTTAGCATATATTTTTTCACCCTGAAAAAGTTCTGACAAGACTACCCCAAAAACATCTTTTTTGCCTTTGCCAAACTGAATACGAACAATTTCGCCAGACTGAGAAAGAAAATTATCCGCTCTAAAATATTGATATATTGGCGGAGCGGCCGAAGGGATTGTTCGATTTAGGATTGCTATATTGTAGATTATTTGTTTAGATGCATTATCATTTTCAAATAGCATTTTTAAGCTCTTCCACGCGATTACAAACCTCCCATGGGAAAACTATGTCACTGCGCCCAAAATGTCCAAAAACAGATGTTTTTGTATAATCAACATTTAACAAATCTAAATCACGAATAATGGCTGCTGGACGCAAATCAAAAACATAATTTACTAACTGCAAAATTTTGTCATCTGGTAAAGCGCCTGTGCCAAAAGTGTTGATATTTAAACTAACGGGCTGAGCGATTCCAATAGCATAACTTATTTGCAATTCAACTTCGCTAGCCAAACCGGCTGCCACAATATTTTTAGCGACCCAGCGCAAAGCATAAGAGGCGCTTCTATCGACCTTAGACGGATCTTTCCCCGAAAAGGCTCCTCCGCCATGATGAGCTATTCCCCCATAAGTGTCAACAATTATTTTTCGACCAGTTAAACCAGTATCAGCCCGCGGACCGCCTATTATAAATTTGCCTGTGGGATTAAAAATAAATTTATAATTTGATTTATCTATTTGATATTTTTCTAAAACTTTTTCAACCACTTTTTCTTTAACCTGCTGGGCTAAATGATTTTCATCTATTTTATCACTATGCTGAGCTGAAATCACAATTGTTTTAACAGAAACTTGACCTTGAGGGGAATATTGCAAAGTTATTTGAGTTTTTCCATCAGGCCGCAAATTTTCTATTTGACCATTTTGCCTAGCCTCAGTTAGGCTAAAAGCTAAATCGTTAGCGATTTTAGGAGCTAAAGGAAAAAGTTCTTTTGTTTCATTCACAGCATAACCAAACATAATCCCTTGATCACCAGCACCTAAACGATCAATTATTTCTTCACTATCGTTTTTATGATCAACACCTTGTGAAATATCGGGCGACTGAGAATCTATTGAAATTAAAACCCCACAACTCTCATAATCAAAGCCAACTTTAGATGAATTATAACCAATTTTTTTAAGAGTCTGTCTAACAATATTTTCAATTTCCACATAAGCCTTAGTGGAAACTTCACCCATAACAACAACTAAACCCGTTGTCACAAAAGTTTCAATAGCGACCCTGGCATTTTTATCTTTTTTTAGAATTGCTGTCAAAACAGCATCTGATATTTGGTCGCAAATTTTATCTGGATGTCCAACTGTTACAGACTCACTTGTAACCAGCTTAGACATAAATTATTTGCCTGGAACTAAATCAACAATGCCTTTATTTATCTCTTTCATAGCAATAGAAAGCGATTTATCATCTTCCATTTCCTCTTTGCTAATCATAGGTCCGACACTTTCTAAAAGTCCTTCTTGAAGCTGAGTAAAATAGGAATTAATTTGTTTTGCCCTAGCAGCAGAAAACGCTGCCAAAGCATATTTGGAACCAGTTTTCTCTAGCATTTCGTCAATTGGGGGGTTTGATAAGCCTTCTGGATTAGGTTTTGTTCCTGACATATTTATTTCTCCTGATTTTTGTTTTTGTGTTCAAATTGCATTACTTTATTTTTGCGTTCAAATTGCATTACAACAACAATTTACGTTTATAATAATAGTTTAGCAAAGATTTTTAAAATCTAACAAAATTTTGTTTTAGGTAATTATAAACTATTAAGATTCCATTTGTCGATTTTTTTTAAAATATTTATCCACTAATTGGTCAGAATATTTTCCTGCTAAATTAACTAATTTACCACTTGGTTTTTCCACATAACGCCAAAAAACCCAAGCAACAAATAAACAAAAAACTATCACTAACCACGGAGAAAATGGACAAATTGGCGTGGAAAAACCAAGTATCCAAGATTCAAAATTGGAGTTGCCAACTATTGCCCAATGAGTTATAAAAAGTGAAAAAGAGATTTTACCTAAATTCTGCAAAATTTTTAAATTCAAAAATTTATCTAATGGAGCAA